>JAJDNH010000023.1 GCA_022340775.1 Acidobacteriota bacterium | reverse complement strand
GCCGGGGTGCCCGAGGCTGTTTTGATTGCCAGGATCCCCGAGTTGCTCGATCTTGTCGGGCTGGCCGACCGCGCACGTGATCGCATCGGACGTTACTCCAAGGGAATGACGCAACGACTCGGCCTCGCAGCGGCCCTGATCGACCGTCCCGAGGTGCTCCTGCTCGATGAGCCGACCGATGGCGTCGACCCGGTCGGGCGCCGCCACATCCGGGACGTACTGCTTGCAGAGCGCGAGCGAGGGACGTCGATCCTGGTCAACTCGCACCTGCTTTCCGAGGTCGAACGCACCTGCAGCCGTGTCGCGATTCTCGACCGGGGCCGGGTGCTGAAGGAGGCCCAGATCGACGAGCTCACGCAAGGAGGGTCGCGTTTTCGCGTCCGTACCGAGGGCGCAGCAGCCGATCCGCCTACTGCAATACCCGGTGTCCAGGTGAGTCGCTGCAACGGGTACATGGACGTGGAGGCCGACTCCCTGGAGACCCTCAACACGCTGCTGGACGCCCTCCGGAGCCAGGGCCGGCTGCTGACCGAGGTCACACCGCTGCGCTCGGACCTCGAGGAGGTCTTCGTCAAGCTGGTCGGAGGCGAGCAGCCGCCGGCGCCGCCGGCCGGAAACGGAGGCACCGCGTGAGGACCTGGGCACTGATCGTGGACACCTGGCGCGAGGCGTTGGCCCGCAAGACCCTGCTCGGGTTCGCCGGCGCGTCCACCCTGTTCTTGCTGACGGTCACCTTCGCACTCGACCTGGACATCGTCCAGGGCTCGCTGGCGGCCGCTACCCTGTTCGGCCACCCGCTCGAGATGCACGGCGGCCCGGTCGCCATCACCGAGGTCGTCACGGGCGGCCTCTCGGCGTTCGCGGGCCTCACCTACGGGCTCGGGATCTTCCTCGCCGTGTTTGCCACCGGCAACCAGGTCCCCAACCTGATGCGCCGCGGCACCGTCGACCTCTACCTGAGCCGGCCGGTGAGTCGCACCCACGTCCTGCTCGGCCGCTTTCTGGGTGGCGTGACCGTAGTGGCGGCCAACCTTCTCTACCTGTGCGGCGGCCTGATGGTGATCGTCGGTTTGAAAACCGGCGTGTGGGAGGGACGGTTTATTCTCGCCGCCCTCCTCATCCTGGTGGTGTTCCTGTCGTTCCTCGGCTTCATGTACCTGGTGGGGGTACTGTCGGGCTCCACCCCGCTGTCGGTCATGCTCTCCTATGGGCTGTGGGTCATCTCGATGCCGCTTGCGGCGCACGACAAGATCGCCGCAGCCATGGACTCCCGATTGTCCATCGCCATCGTCAATGGCCTGTACTGGGTGCTGCCAAAGACCGCCGAGCTCGGCCGCGACATCGTCCGGCTGGTGCTCGACCAGGGCACGCCCGGAGCCTCAGCTCTGGCCACAACCACTGCTTTCGGTGCCGCCTGCTTGGGGCTGGCAGTAGCCCTGTTCCGCCGTAAGAGCTTCTAGGAGGTAACCTATGCTCCGTCGCGTTTCCCTCGTTGCCATCTTCCTCACCGCCGCCACCGTCTGGGCGGCACCTCCCACAATGCCCGAATTGCTCAGATTCGTACCCGCCAACGCCCGCGCCGTGGTGGCGGTGGACGCGTCCGTGCTCCGCACCGAGCCTTTGGTGCAGCAGTGGCTGCTGACCCACCAGGAATCCTGGAGCAGGGTCGATGACGCCGCTACCCGCTTTCTGAGCGAGGCGGGCGTGGACCCCGCGCGCGACATCGACCACATGGTCTTCGCGCTGACCGGCACGGAGTCAGAGGAGCACCCCCTCGCCCTGTTCGCGGGACGCTATGACAGCAAGACCGTGACGTCTGTTCTACAGGCCCGTGGCGCGGTGCCGGTGAAGGTCGGGGACCTGACGGCGTACCGCGTCGGCCGTGGGGACGACAGCGCCCACTCCGTACTGATCCGAATCACGCCGGAGCTCGTCATGGTTGGCGACCGTGACACACTGACCGCCACCCAGACTCGGACCCCTGGTCCGGTACACGTGGTACAGGCTGAGAAGGCGGCCGGTCACCTTGATCTCTCGGCTCCGTTCTGGATGGCCGTCGCCCTTCCCGAGAACGAGGCCGCGTCGCGCCAACCCGCCACGTCCGGTGATTACGGTTCCGAAGGCCAGGCTCTGGTTGCAGTTGCTGCCGCATCGGCGGCAGTGCGACGCGTCGCCGCCTGGGCAACGCTCGGACAGGAGCTTCGGCTCCACGCCTTCGCCACCACGGCAAGCGAGGAGAACGCCGGTCTGCTGCGGGACACCGTCAGGGGTGCCCTGGCCGCCATGCGGCTTGCCGTCCAGGAGAAGGAACCGCAACTGGTCGAGGCTCTGCGAGGAGTTGACGTGGACGCCGATGGCTCCGCAGTTTCTGTAACCGCCACGCTGCCGGTCGACCTGCTCCAGCAGCTCGCGGCCGAGGCTCATCACCACCAGGCAACTACGACCCAACAGAAGACGCACTGAGGGGCCGTTGTCTCAGGAGCGTCTCCTATCGATCACTGAGCCAATCGAGGTCTGGCGAGGTGTTCTCGCTCAGCCGGAGGGCCCCCTCAGCTCCTCCCGAGCCGCTGTTCGAGCTCCTCGAGTGTCCTTGGCCAGTCGGACTTGAGGAGCCGGGACAGGGCCCGGTCGCGGAGCAGGCGTCCACCGGTCTGGCAGGCGGCGCAGTAGTTGGCTTCGTTCTGGGCGTACGCGATCCGCTGCACCGGCTGGCCGCAGTCCGGGCACGGCTTCCCGTATCGGCCGTGAACGGCGAAGCTCTCTCGGAAGGCGGTCACCTTCTCCGGAAACGACTCTCGAGCCGCAGCCACCAGACGATCGGTCCACTCACCGAGCACCTCGCGGATGGCATCGACGAGAGCTCCGATCTCCTGGTCGTCGAGCGCGTCGGTGAGGCGGAACGGCGACAGGCGGGCGCGGTGCAGAATCTCGTCCGAGTAGGCGTTGCCGATGCCGGAGAGTATGCGAGGGTCGGTGAGCGCTCGCTTGAGGGTGTGGCGACGACTCCGAAGCGCCACCGCCACCGCCTCCGGAGGTGCATCCAACGGCTCGACGCCACCGGGGTCGTGCTGCTCGAGAGCCTCCCGGCCAGCCACCACGTGCAGCGACGCCCGCTTCCTGCCGCTAGCCTCGGTGAG
>JAJDNH010000011.1 GCA_022340775.1 Acidobacteriota bacterium | reverse complement strand
CGGCAGAGGTACTCGGGCACTTAGCTCGTCCCCCTTGGCTTGACCGGCTGGACCTTGAGGATCAGGAGGAGGGCGCGGCCGCTGTCCTCGGCAGCGCTGGCGCCCAGCACGACACGCTGGCCAAGCGAGAGGACGACGTTGCTTCGCAGCACCTGGTGGAGCCGCTCAGTGCCCCCGGGAGCCTCTTCCCGCCGCTCCAGGGAGAGGTTCTGGAGCACGATTCTCTCCTTCGACAGCAGTCGGTGGATCTGCCTTTCCGGGTACCCAGCGGCGTTGGGCGGCGTCGCTTTCTTGGCCGCTTTCAGTCGGCCGGCCCACGAAGTGGCTGCGGGCGTGGCGGTCTGTTGCGGCACCTTGATGGGGTACCGGGGAAGCTGGAGGCGCCGTTGCACCGCGGTCGAGCGCACCAGGTACGCAGGACCGAGATCGGCGTGGAGCGGACTGGAGCCGTCGCTCTCTACGCGGGCCTGCGCGACCTTGCGAAAGGAGGCGTACTGGAACAGGCGACGAACCCTTGGATCGACGCTTTCGCCCTTGGAGGTCCCTTGTTCGTTGGAGGCCTGCCACAGCTCCAGCTGGAGCACGAACGGTACCGGCGGCGTGTCGTAGGCCTTCAGCAGGTCACTCACGAGCGCGATCACCTCCGGCGAGTCCTGTACCGTCACCAACTCCTGCTGAGGATGCACGGTCAGGCTTCCGGTCTGGCTCAGGAACAGCTGCACCAGCTGGCTGGCCTCGGTCACCGTCCGGTGCTTGAGGTTGAAGCTCTTCACGACGGTGGGCGGCGGCTCGCCCGCCGCCGCCACGGCGGCCAGCAGGAGCAGCATCGGCAGGATCGAGGTTCGAGATCTCATCTACAGCTCCATCGCCGGGTTGACGATCAGCGTCACCGCCATGTTGGGGTCGTCGACCGCGAACTGGTACACGCGCACGTTCCTGCCGTCCATCTCCACGTCGATCTCCGGCGCCTGAGCTGGCGACGGCTCCTGAGCCTGGTCGGTGGCCGCGGTCCGCGGCGGCGTCCCCGCCACGTGCAGCGAGCGCAACATCATGCCGCCGCTCAGCAGCACCACGACCACGGCGGCCGCGGCCAGCCAGCGGTAGGCTCTGCGGTGCAGGCGGTGAGTGAGGCGCCGCTGGTGGATCAGTGCACGGACTCCTCGCGCACACGCAGCGACCTCGAACGGACTGGCCTCCCGCTGGGGAGCCGAAGCCAGCAGCAGCATCGGCTCCCGCTCGAGTGCCGAAGACCGGCACTGCTGGCAGGCCGCAAGGTGGGCGCGCCATCGCCGCCTCAGCTCCTCGTCGATGTTCTCCGTGAGATAGGCGTCGATCAGCTCTTCGAAGCGTTCACAGTCCATCTCAATCCCTCCTGGTTCCGGCCAGGAACTCGGGGTAGCTCTGCTTCATGGTGGCACGCAACGTCCGCCGTGCCTGGAAGATGTGGTTGCGGACCGTGGTCGCGGAGCATCCCAGGATGTCCGCCACCTCGGTGGTTTCCAGACCTTCCACCTCGCGCAGCACAAAAGCTGCGCGCTGCTGCGGCGTGAGCCCGGCAACCAGCTCTCTCAACACCCGCTCCACCTCTCCCTCGGCAGCCAGCGCGGCGGGACGAGAGGCGATCGAGGCCGGCCGCGACCAGCTCTCGCCCGCCCGCACGTGCGCCCGTTCGCGGCTGCTCCGTGCCCTCAGGACGTCGATGGCGAGGTTGGAGGCGATCCGGTACACCCAGGTCGAGAACCTCCAGCGGGAGTCGTACCGGTCGAGGCTCTGCCAGGCCCGCAGCCAAGCCATCTGCACCACGTCCCATGCCTCCGCATCGTCCGACAGCACACGTGCCACGACGCGGTGCATACCGCTCGCGTAGCGCTCGACGAGAACCGCGAACGCATCCTCGTCACCTCGGCGTGCCGCCTCCACGAGCCGGCGATCGTCCGCAGGTTCCTTGTTGCGGTTGTCGTCGCCGCCCTCGACCACTTTCAGCCTCGCTCTCGTCATCACCCCTTCCTCACAGTGTACGAAGCTCGCCTCCTCAGCGTTGAGAACGCCTGCCCGGGAATGGTAACACCTGCCAAGCCCCGGCAATACGACGGCGCCACGCCGCGTTACCATGAGCGCGGGGCGCGGATGGACTTCCGCAGGCCCCGGAGGTAGCGGTGGACATCAGTATCGAGTACTGCGTGGTATGAAACTACAAGCCTCGGGCCGCCAGTCTGGCGGCCGAGATCGAGAGCGCTCTGGGCGTGAAGCCTGTGCTGAAGGGCGGCCGAACGGGCTCATTCGAGATCGTGGCCGACAATCGTCCGATCTTCTCCAAGCTGCAGAGTGGGCGCTTCCCGGATAACAGCGAGGTAGTCCGTAAGCTCCGCGAGCTCGGGGAATAGGCGGCGCGTTCTCCCTTCAATCGTGGCGCCGTGTCTTGTGACTCCGGCGCCCGGACGTCCGCTCTGCAGACACCCGTCGCCACCTGCCTCGGAGCGGGCAACATTGGGAGGGTTCTCCGCAGCCCAGGCGGCCGTGCGGTCCGAAGCGACCGCACGCCTCGCGTTTCCGGCGGTCGCAAGGCAGCGAACGGGGATGATCGACTCGGCGGCGACCGCCGGAATCCACTCGGGCCGCCTCACTCAATCGTGAGGCCGATGCTCCCATCGCCAACGGCCGAGGTTACCCCCCTTGACGTTTCTCGCGAGCACGTACGGCTTGTGAACGCCCTTCAGAGAAACATCAAGGACGGTACGCCCGTCCCAGCGGTACATGCTCTGGAGCGCGCTACAGCTACGTTCTGCGGGTGGGCGGGGGAACGTTTCCCGTTTCCCGTTTTCCCTCTTCCCGGGTGGGAGGGGGGAACTTAATCACTTAATCATTCAATGACTTAATCACCGGGTGGGTGGGGGAAGCCTTTTCCGTTCCCCGTCTCTCGGGGTGGGCGGGAAAAACCTAATCACCTAATCACTCAATAACTTAATCGCTGGGAGTGCGGGCGGATTCCCCTCAGGAGTCGTTGCTGTCCGGTTGCTCGGAGCTCGGGGGACGTCGGCGGTAGACGAACCGCTGCAGGATCGGCGAGTACGGCGTCCAGGCATCCTCCGTCTCGCCGCCCTCGGCGATGATCTGCAGCATCCCGCTCACCTTGGAGTCGAGGTTGTCAACCATGTGCACGAGCAGTGCCTCAGGCGTCTTCGGCCTTCTCGGAGATCCGTACTCGTACTCCCCGTGATGGGACAGGAGGATGTGCAGGAGCTGGCGGCGGGTCTCCGCCGAGAACCCCTCGAGCTCGGAGATCCGCCGATCCACATACAGCACTTCCATCGGCAGGTGCCCGAGGAGCCGGCCGTCGTCGGTGTACTCGATGGTGGCGCCGAGCTCGAGCTCCCACACCTTTCCCAGGTCGTGCAGGAGCGCTCCGGCCACCACCATGTCCTCGTCCAGCCGGTAGTGCTGGGCCAACGTCTTTCCGACCCTCGTCATCGACAGCGTGTGCTCCAGCAGGCCGGAGCGAAAGGCGTGGTGCATCGTCCGCGCGGCGGCCGCGCGTTTGAACGGCTCGACGATCTCCGGATCGGAGAAGATCCGAAACAGCAGCTGGCGTAGCCGTTCGTCACGAACGCCCTCGATCAGGTCGAGTAACCCACGCCACAGCAGCTCGGGATCGACCACCGAAGCACGAACGTACACCGACTCGTCGACCTCCTCCTGATCGACGACCATCGCGTCTCGGACCACGATCTGGAGCCGCTGGTTGTAACGCTGCACCTGTCCGCGGACGCGGACCACCCGCCCCGGCTCGCAGAGCTTCGCCACCCGCTTGGCGTCCTCCCACACCAGGGCCGCGACCTGGCCGGTTCGGTCCGCCAGGGTCAGCGCCAGGTAGGGGCCGCCGTTCCGCCTCTGTCGGAGATCGCTGGAACGGACAGCGAAAGCCTCCTCGACCTCGGTTCCCGGCCGCAGATCCTTGATCCAGAGGCGCTCCTCAGCCACGTCCGAGCCCCTTCAGGACCTGATCGAACAGATCCTTGTGAACCTCGACCAGGTAGTCCTTCTTCAGCCGGTTGACGAGCCCGTCCGTCTGCTCCTGATACCGCTTCTGGGAGAGCTTGCGCCGCAGCTGCTCCTCTACATCTTTGAACGGAACGTAGCCCGCCGGGATCCTCTTGAGAAGGCGAATGACCTGGTAGCCACCGGCGGTCAGAACCGGTTCGGTGATCTGCCCAGGCTGGAGCGAGGCCACCGCCTTGCGCACGGCCTCACGCAGATCGCCCACCGGGATCTCCCCGAGGTCTTGAACATCGACACCGGCCAGGGTCGCTTCCGCGGCCAGGTCCGCGCCGGCCCGGACCCGCGCCACCAGACCTCGAACACGCCGCAGAACGTCCTCTCTGTCATGGCCGTCGTCGGCGATCTTGAAGAACAGCTGCTGCAGCTGGACCTTGTCCGGGGTCTGGTAGTCCCTCTTGTTGGCGTCGTACTCGTCTCGCACTTCCTGGGCGGTGATCTCGGTCGGCTTGACCTCACTCTGCACGACCCGTTGCAGCAAGAGTGTTTGCCGGTACCGCTCCCGGAGGATCTTCTCAGTCAACCCGGAGCTGGCCAACGCTTGCTTGAACGCCTGATCGTCGGTCAGCTTGTTGTGCTCCCTCAGCGACTGGATGACCTGGTCGACATCCTTGGACTCGACCGTGATCTTCTTCTCGTGAGCCCGCTCGAGCAACACCAACTCGTCGATCATCGAATCGAACAGCTTGCGGGCGAAATCGTCCAGCTGGCTCGGCGGCACCGGGTTCTGTTGCTGGCCGAGCTCCTCCTTGAGCCGGGTGCGGAAATCGGTAATCGTGATGATACGGTCGTTGACCCTGGCGAGTATGCCCTCCACGACCTGCCGCTGGGCGGCCCCGGCCGACGCGGCACACACCACGAGCATCAAGGCCACGAGCGCCGTTCTAGCTGTCTTCATGACGTTCCTCCGCATAGCGTCCATCGTAGCTGAACCAGAGGTGCCCGGGGACGAGCTGCACCCCCACCTCGGCAGCCAGCCGGTCGATACACTGCCGAAGGTGCCGACGGCCCGCCTGCTCGGCGGACCTGCTCTTGATCTCGGACGTCACCTCGGCCCGATCGGGCGGGCCGGCCGGAGTCCGCTCCAACAGCTGGAAGATGTGGTATCCGGCCGGGCTCTTGACCGGCTGTGAGACCTGCCCCGGCTTGAGCTTGAAGATCACCGACTCGAACTCCTCCGGCAGGGTGCCGAAGGCAATTGTCCCGAGCTCGCCCCCGTCCTCGGCGTTGGGCGCGCGGCTGACCTCGCGCGACACGGTCACGAAGTCCTCCCCGGCCGCGATTCTCCGCTCGGCCTCCAGCGCCTTGTCCCGGCTCTCCACCAGGATCTGTCGAACGTGCGCGCGCGCCGGACGCTGCACCTCCGACGCCTTCTTGATCGCACTCTCGACCTCGGCCTCCGGCGGTTCCGGCGGCGGTCCACAGAGCTCGTTCAGAAGCGCCCGAACGGCGGCCGACCGTTCCTCCGGCGCGGCCGGGATCCGCACCGGCCGCTTCCGCCCAGCGGCAGCGGCCACCACCTCCTGGTCCAGGAACTGGTCCAGCAGCCGCGAAGCCAGACGGCTGTCGGCGCTTTCCCAGCTCCTGCCGAGAACGGCCTCGACGTAGCCCTGGAAGGTCTCCACCTTGACCCGCTGGTGACCGACCACGGCGATCACGTCGGCCGGCTCCTTCTGGCCGCAGGCGGCGGCAAGCATCGCCACCGCCGCACCCAGCACCACCGGCCACGCACGTGCGCCCACTTTCATCACGAGGTGCAGCCTACCATTGTTCTCACCCACACGCGGCCCGAGGGCGCGATACCGTACCGGCTCGGCGAACCAGCCCTGTGAGGGCGGATCGGTTCAGAGAAGCCCGGCATCAGATGCACTGCTTGAGGAAGGTCACGACCGCCGGCAAAGAGCGGCCGGGCAAGCGGACTTCGCCGCCCTCCGAGACGGTCGCCCCCGGCCACTCGGCCACGGCACGCCCTAGCTGCGGCGGCGCTCCCGCCGTGGGATCGAGACGCAGCCGCCACAGCTCTCCACGGCGTGTGACCTCGGAGAAACCGGCCGCCCGGGCGGCGACCCGCAACCTTTGGACCTCGAGCAGTACCTCCAGCTGCACCGGCAACGGCCCGAAGCGATCCCGGATCTCGTCGGCGATCGCAGCCACGGCCGTGTCGTCCTCACAGCCTGCCAGGCGCTTGTAGAAGGACAGGCGCAGCGAAGGCTCATCAATGTATCCCTCGGGCAGCTGGAGGTCCAGGCCGAGGCTGAGCTCGACCTCGCCGCGGGCGGCCGCGGCCGGGCGGCCCTCCAGCTCCGCCACCGCCTCCTCGAGCAGCTGGCAGTACATCTCGAAACCTACGGCCTCCAGGAACCCGTGCTGCTCGGCGCCCAGCAGGTTGCCGGCGCCACGGATCTCGAGATCACGAGCCGCGATACGGAACCCTGCGCCGAGCTCGCAGAACTCCTGGATCGCCCCCAGCCGCGCGCGCGCCGTCGGCGTCAGCGACTTCCCCGTCGGCACCAAGAAGTAGGCGAACGCGAGGCGGTCAGAGCGACCCACGCGCCCCCGCAGCTGGTACAGCTGGGCCAGACCGAAGCGGTCGGACCGGCTGACCAGAAGCGTGTTCGCGTTGGGGATGTCCAGCCCGTTCTCGATGATGGCCGTGGCCAGCAGCACGTCGGCCTGACCGTCGAGAAAGGTACGCATCGCACGCTCCAAGTGCCGCTCCGCCATCTGACCGTGTGCGACCGCGATCCGCGCTTCCGGAACGACCCGCCGCAGCCACTCGGCGAAGGCACCGATGGAGCGAACCCGGTTGTGGACGAAGAACACCTGCCCGCCACGCTCGAGCTCGTACAGGACCGCCTCACGAACGATCTCCTCCGAGAACTCGAGGACCGTGGTCTCAACCGCCTGACGATCTCGGGGAGGGGTTTCGATCAGGGAGATGTCGCGCAGGCCGGAAAGCGCCATGTTGAGGGTCCGCGGGATCGGCGTCGCCGACATCGACAGCACGTCGACCTCGGTGCGCAGCCGCTTGAGGCGCTCCTTCTGGGCAACGCCGAAGCGCTGCTCCTCGTCGATGACGACCAGCCCCAGGTCCCGGAACCGGATGCTGGATCCGAGCAACCGGTGAGTGCCGATGACAACATCCACGGTGCCCGCGGCAAGACCCTCGACGACCTTCCCGGCCTCCGGCGCGGTCACGAAACGGGATAGCATGCGCAGCTCGACGGGGAACTCCTGCATCCGGCGACGGAAGGTGTTGAGGTGCTGCTCGGCCAGGATGGTGGTCGGCGCCAGCACCGCCACCTGCTTGCCGTCGAGCACCGCCTTGAACGCTGCCCGGAGCGCGACTTCGGTCTTGCCGTAGCCGACATCCCCGCACAGCAGCCGGTCCATCGGCCGCTCGGACTCCATGTCCCCCTTGATCTCGAAGACCCCCCGTTCCTGGTCCGGCGTCAGCTCGAACTCGAACGCCTCCTCGAACTCCTTCTGCCACGGCGAGTCCGGCGAGAAGGCGTGGCCGCGGGCGGCCTCCCGTACCGCCGCCATCCGCAGCAACTCGGCTGCCATCTCCCGGACCGCCTTCTTGACGCGCGCCTTGCGCCGCCGCCACGAGGCCGAGCCGAGCCGGTCCAGGCGCGGCTTCGCTTCGACATCCCCGGCCGTGTACCGCTGAATCAGATCCGCCCGTTCCACCGGCACCAGCAGCGTGTCGCCGCCGTGATAGGCCAGCACCAGCATCTCCAGCTGCCGGCCCTCGACCTCGACCCGCCTGAAGCCGGTGAAGCGGCCGATGCCGTGATCGGTGTGGACCACGAAGTCGCCCGGCTTGAGGTCGCGCAGATCCGACGCGAACGCCGACACGGCGCCACGCCGGCGACGGGAAACCGGTGTCGAGGTCAGGTCCCGCCGCCCGTAGACAGCCAGCCCGCCGTCCCACAGGAAGCCGTGCCTCAGGCCGCCCTCCGCGATCGCCACGGCGCCTTTCGCCGGCAGCCCCATCGCCGGCGAGACCTCGCCATCGGTCAGAAGCCCAGCCAGGCGATGCGCTTCGCGCTCCGAGGCCACGACCAGGATCTGCGCCAGATCCTGTGCGCGTCGGGAACGGAGCGCCGGCACCAGATCCGGAAGCCGCCGCACGAAGCTCTCGCCTGGGTGGGTCTGCAGCCGCCACCACCGCGTCTCGCCGTCCGCGACCTCGAGCCTCTCGATGCGCAACGTCGGCGACTCCAGCGCCTGCTGTACGACGCCGACATCGCGTAGAACTTCTTCGGGGGGAGGCAGGGGCACGTGGCGACGGGACAGGACCTCCCACTCCCGCGCCTGCACCTGCAGCCACCGCGCCAGGTCGCCGGTTGCCTCGTCGCGATCACAGACGATGACCTCGTCGACCACCTCGAGCCAACCCGTCGCCTCGCCTCCACGACCCAGCATGGCCCACCACAGACGCCTCTCGGCACCCTCCCTGAGCAAGCCGGCGAGCGCCGGATAGTCAGCCGCCAGCCGGTCGGCCATCTCGGCCCGCCGCGTGTCGTCGCCGGCAAACGGCTCAAGCGGTACCACGGCCACGGTCCGGAGAGGCTCTCCGGAGCTGCGCTGGGTCGCGGGGTCGAAGGCGACAATGCGATCGATGACCACGTCGTCCAGCTCGACTCTCAGCGCCGTTTCGCCGCCCGGATGAAGGTCGATCACCGACCCCCGAAACGCCATGTCGCCTACCGACTCAACCAGGTCCGCACGATGGAAGCCGAGCCCGGCCAGCTGCCCGGCAAGCGCTCTGGTATCGACCTCGTCTCCGGTCGCCAGGGTCAACACCCGGCTCGCGAGCTCGGCAGGTTTCGGGATCGGGGCCAGCAGCGCCCTTGCAGACGCCACCAGCAGGCGAACCGAGCCGTCGGCGACGCGCGCCAAGAGGCGGGCAAGGTCGAGACGCGCGGCTAGTGGTGGCTCGGATCCGAGGTACGGCGACGCCGCTTCGGGCGGAACCAGACCGACCTCGAGATCGGGAGCGAGCAGCCGTAGCCCGTCCGCCAGCTCCGCCGCCTCTCCCGCCCGCGGTACGACCACCAGTGTGCAAGCCGGCGGCCACCCGGCGCGGGCGAGCGCCGCCAGCGGCAGCGGGCGGGCGCCAGGTACCACGCCGCCGACCGCCAAGCGCCGTCCGCCGCTCCGGAGAGCGGCGGCGAGATCGCTGAGATCGGGAAGCGGCAGGGTCACGGGTCGTTCGCCAGCACGTCAAGGCCGCAGATCGGGCGCAGCAGGCGGGTCACACCAGTTTGAGCATGTGGCCGAGCTTCTGCTTCTTGGTCTCCAGGTAGGACCGCGTATCGTCGGTCGGCGGCACCTCCAACGGCACCCGTTCGACGATCTCGAGCCCGAAGCCCGCCAGCGCCGCATACTTCTTCGGGTTGTTGGTCATCAGACGCATCCGCCGGACACCCAGGTCGAGCAGAATCTGAGCACCGGTGCCGTAGTCGCGCGGGTCGGGCGGGAAGCCGAGGTGCACGTTGGCCTCGACCGTGTCCTCGCCGGCATCCTGAAGCTCATACGCACGCAGCTTGTTGAACAGCCCGATCCCGCGACCCTCCTGAAGCAGGTAGAGCAGCACTCCGCAGCCCTCCGAGCCGATGCGACGCAGGGCTTCCTCGAGCTGCAGCCCGCAATCGCAGCGGCTGGATGAAAAGACATCCCCGGTCAGGCACTGCGAGTGCACGCGCACCAACACCGGCTGCTCGGGGTCGATCTCTCCCATCACCAGCGCCACATGCTCCTCTCCGGTCACACGGTTGCGGTAGGCGTGGATGCGGAATGCTCCGTGAGCGGTGGGCAGGTTCGGGCCAGCGACTCGTTCGACCAGCTTCTCCGAACGCAGCCTGTGGGCAATCAGGTCGGCCACGGTGAGGACGGCGAGGTCGTGCTCGCGGGCAAACTCGACCAGGCGAGGCAGGCGAGCCATCTGTCCATCGTCGTCCATCACTTCGCACAGCACGCCGGCCGGGTACAGCCCGGCAAGCCGTGCGAGGTCGACCGCAGCCTCGGTGTGACCTGCACGCTTGAGAACGCCGCCGTTGCGCGCGCGCAGCGGAAACATGTGGCCCGGCCGCAGGAGATCCCCCGGTGTCGTCTCCGGGTCGATCAACGCCTGCACCGTCGCCGCCCGGTCATGCGCAGAGATGCCGGTGGTGGTCCCCTTGCGCGCCTCGACCGAGACGCAGAACGCGGTCTCATGTGCGGACGTGTTGCGGTTGCTCTCGACCATCAGCGGCAGGTCGAGCTGTTCACAGCGCTCCCGGGTCAGTGCCACGCAGATCAAACCACGTGCGTGGCGGGCCATGAAGTTGATGGTCTGAGGTGTGACGCACTCGGCAGCGAGGATGAGATCACCCTCGTTCTCCCGGTCCTCGTCGTCGACGACCACCACCATCTCGCCGCGCGCCAGGCGTCGAGCGGCCTCCTCGACGGCCACGAACTCGTTCTCGCGAGGGTGCGTCACCTCGTCCACGCCCCCTCCTACTGGGCCTGCCCCGGAATCACGATGGGCAGATCGGTGGTCCGCGAGACCCCGCTTGTCGGGTCGGTGACCTCCACCTTCAGCGTGTAGTGGCCGGGCCGAATCAGGAACGACAGCGGCAGGCCGGAGCCCATCATGAACACGTTCGGAGACACCTGGTCCAGCTTCACGGGCCGTGGTGGCCGCTTCGGCGAGGCCGGATTGTGACCAATGTACAGCCTGGTGCTGACATCGGCGGTCGGCTGATCGCCGGCGGCGGCGGGACGAACCATGAGGCAGAAGAAGTTGATGGTGTCGGTAGTCGTGTAGTGGCCCTCGGGCCGTGGCACCACGTGGTGCCCACCGTAGACGAACGGCGTCCCGGCATCATACGCGCTGAGATCCATGACCTCGGCGCCAGCCACCAGGGGCGTGATGTAGGTGGCGCCGGGGGCCACCTTCTCGATCTCGATATCGAGGCTTCGCACGGCGACCGGTGTGCCCTGTGCCGCGAAGGCCAGCTGGAGCTTGGAGGAACCCGTGGGCGCCGGCAACGAGAGCTCGTACAGGTGCCCCTGCTTGACGGCCACGCCGGTGACCGGCTCTTGGAAGGTCCCAGTGACCGTACCGTCCGGCTCCGTCAGTCGTCCCACCATGAGGTCCGCCGCCGGAACGTCGCCCGGCAGGATCACGGCGACCCACGCCGGGAAGATATTCTCGGTCTCTACACCCTGGGTTGCCTCAGCCATCGCGCCGGCAGGCCACGGTGCCGGGTCCAACGACAGCCAGGCCAGCTGGTCGGCCGTCGCGGCGACCGTCCCCGGCAGAAGCGGGTAGGTCGGCAGCTCGGTCAACTCCGGGTGGAGAAGATCCGCGGCCGGCATCGCCTCGAGCGCGGCGACCGCCCACTTCGAGTCTCTGATCTTGCGCTGCATTTCAAAGTGCCCGTTGCCCTCGGTGTCGAGAAACGCGAACATCACCGACTTCAGGCGCGCTGGAACGCCCACGCTGGCGGGAACCTGCGAGCTGGGGTAGAGCCAGACGTCGGCCTTGCCCTTTGCACGGTTGAACGAGATTCCGAACATATTGGCCTGGGTATCACTCGGCGCGACACCCTCGTTGACCCCCATCCTGGGCGCCCTCTCGTCGAGCCGGCGTCCCGGGTAGAGACCCCGGAGGAACTGCTCGATCGGCTGCTCTCCCCGCTGTGCCGGCTGCCCGAGCAGCACCAGTGTCTTGCCGCGATCGGTCAAAGCGCCGCGGGTTTCTCCCTCGCCGAACGCCTTGTCTGCGGCTGCCACGCGAGCCTCGAACTCGAGCTTGAACTCGTTGACCCGGGTGTCGAGATCGGGATCACGCTTGGCCCAGAACAGGTCGATGAACTTCTGGGCCGCCTCGTCGGAGGTGATGGTCTTGTAGGCGGCCCTCTCCTGCTGGGTCAGCAGGAGCCCGGCCGGGCCGTCCGGCCACGTCGCGTACTTCTTGGAGAGCTGGGCCCAGGCGGGCGCCGTGACCAGGATCAGGGAAACGAATGCCAGAACAGCTCTTCTCATGACGTACCCCCAAGGGCGGCGTCCTCGCCGCGCGCGCATGTTAGCCGCATCGCCCTCACGCCGCAAGTCGGAACCGGCGCACCTGCCCGTCCACAAGCGCGAGCCCGGCCCCCGAGAATGTTACGAATACGCAACCGCCATTGTTTCTTCTGGTCCTGACGTGGCACTGCGACGGCTCCTCGGATCTCCGGCACACCGAAACCTGCTCGGCCGACGCCCGTCGCCGCCTTCTCGAAGCGGTGGCCGACCGCACCACGCTCTCAACCGGTGTGTCGCCACCTCCCAGAGGTCGAGTACCAAGACCTCATCACCCAATCACTTCATCACATTGTCCTGGAAGGCCCGGGCGGAACCTCCTCACCTGCTCACTTCCTTACTTCCTTACCTCCTCACCTCCCCGTACAATGCCCCGGTGCCGGACGTCATCTACCTCGATGCCAACGCCTCGACCCCGTGCGATTCGCAGGTGGTCCACGCCATGCTGCCGTTCTTCGCGGAACGGTTCGCAAACCCGTCCAGCCGCTCTCATACTCCGGGACGAGAAGCATTCTCGGCGCTGGAGGAGGCGCGCCGCACCGTCGCGCGTTGTCTCGGCGCCGCTTCAGCGACGGAGATCGTCTTCACCTCCGGCGCCACCGAGGCCAACAACCTGGCCATCCGCGCTGCTGCCGCGGCGCGCACCGACCACGGCCGCCATCTCGTCAGCCAGAAAACCGAACATCCTTCCGTCCTGCAGCCGCTGGCTGCGCTCCGGCGGGAGGGATGGGAGGTCACGCTGCTCGGCGTCGATGAGGGCGGCCGCATCCGCACCGGCGAGCTCGAGCAGGCCCTGCGACCGGACACCGTCCTGGTCAGCCTGATGCTGGCCAACAACGAGACCGGCGTCTTGCAACCGGTGGCCGAGGCGGCAGCACTGGCTCACGCTCGAGGCGCGCTCCTGCACTGCGACGCCGCGCAGGGTCCCGGCAAGCTGCTGCTGGACCTGGGCGAGCTGGGCGCCGATCTGGCGTCGTTCTCGGCGCACAAGGCTTACGGCCCCAAGGGCGTAGGTGCGGTTTACCTGAGGCGGGGCCGCCCCCCCTTGCGGCTCGAACCGATGCTGGCCGGTGGGGGCCAGGAACGCGGTCTGCGCTCCGGTACGCCCAACCTCCCTGGCGCCGCCGGCCTGGCCGCCGCGCTCGAGCTGGCCGCAGAGCGGACCGACGAAGACGCTTCCCGGACCGCGATCCTGCGCGACCGCCTCGAGCAGGAGATCATGAACGGCCTCGACGGTGTACGGCGCAATGGCGATCTCCGGCACAGGCTGCCCAACACCACCAACCTGTCGTTCGCAGGCGTCGATGGCAGCGCGCTCCTCGCATCGCTGCCGGACCTGGCGGTCAGCACCGGCTCCGCCTGCTCGTCGGCGGCGCCCGAGCCTTCTCCCGTGCTGCGGGCGATGGGTGTGCCGCCCGGGCTCGCCGCCGCATCCCTGCGCTTCAGCCTGACCCGGCACACCACCGAGGAGGAGATCGGCCGTGCCGCCCAGCGCGTCATGGAAGAGGTCCGGAGGCTGAGGGGGTAGCTGGGACGGATCGTCCTTTCTGCAGATCCAGCGCCCGGACGTCTGCTTTGCAGACGCCCGTCGTCGCCTGCCTCGGAGCGGGCAAGGACCTCCAGCAGTTCATCGCTCTCACGGCCAGCTCCGGGCAGGCAACGAGGCGCCTCCCCCGCAGCTGTGGCCACACGGCCGACCGCCCTTCCCGTGGGTCGCCAAGCTCGAGGTTTCCTGCCAACGCGCCACCATGGACAAGGAACTCCAGGAAACCTCGAAGCATGGCACGCCCCGTCGAGCGTCAGATGCTCTGGAGCGCGCTACAGGTGGCCTCTTCGGAAGGGTGGGGGTCCCTTTACTCCTTACTCTTCTCTCCTCACCCTCTTGGGTGGGCGGGGGAGCGTCTCCCGTTTCCCGTCTTCCGTTTCCCCGGGCGGGTGGGCGAGGCCTCCGTCACTCTGTCACTCCGTCACTCCGTCACTGGGTGGGTGGGCGGTTGCCCCTACATCTTCTCCAGCTTGGCGATCGTCGGCACCAGCGTCTTGCGGCCGGCGCGGTCGAAGTAGACGACCAGCTTGAGCTGGGGTCCGCGACCCTGACAGGAGAGGATGACGCCGCTGCCGAAGCGGCGGTGGCGGACGCGATCACCCGGGCGCCAGCCGTTACCGGCGGTATCCGTGACGGTCGCGCGAACCGGACGCGGGCGGCGCGAGGAAGGTACCGGCGGCACATGGCCGCGTGCCCGGACGCCACCCGTCGCCATCGTTGGACGGTCGGACCGGATCGCCGCTTCCGGCCGGCCTAACGTGACGGGCAGATCTGACACGTCCTGGTAGGTCGTCGCCGGGAGCTCGGCGAGGAAGCGAGACGGGCTCGTAGCTTGCCGCTGACCGAACAGGAACCGGCTGCGTGCCGCGGCCAGCGCCAGCCACCGCCGGGCCCGGGTCATGCCGACGTAAGCCAGACGCCGCTCCTCCTCCAAGGCCTGTGGATCGTCGCGGCTCGATCCGTGCGGCAGCAGCCCCTCCTCCAAGCCAACCAGGAATACGGCGTCAATCTCGAGGCCCTTGGCGGCATGCAGGGTCATCAGGCTGACCGAGTCGCCGGTGTCGACCTCGTCCCCCTCCTCGAGGAGCGCGATCGAGTCCATCAGCTCCTCCAGCGTCTGCCCATGGAGGTCGGCGTCCGCCACCGCCGCCGCGAGCTGCTCGAGGTTCTCCCTGCGGGCCAGCTTGCCCGGGTCGTCCCCGTCGTACAGTGACAGCAGGCCCGACTCCTCGAGCAGCCATCCAACCAGGTCGCCGGCTGCCAGCTCGCCTCGCAGCCTCCTGCCCTCCTCGAGCAGCTCGAAGAAGCTCTCAAGAGCCTGCCGGGCGCGCGGTGTCAGGTCCCCCGGTAGCCCGGCCGCCGCCACCGGCAGGGGCAATCCGGTCGCCGCCGCGTGGCGTTCCAGGACGTCCATGGTCGCGGCGCCGATGCCGCGGGCCGGCACGTTGACGACGCGCCGGAAGGCGAGCGTGTCAGCTGGGTTGCCGAGCAAGCGCAGGTAGGCGACGGCATCGCGAACCTCCGCCCGCTGCCAGAAGCGCAGCCCGCCGACGACGCGGTAGGACAGCTGCCGACGGGTCAGCTCTTCCTCGAACGGCCGCGTCTGGGCGTTGGTCCGCATGAGAACGGCCAGCGATCCGAGGGAGAACGTGCCTTCGAGCTCCTGAATGCGGTCGACCACCCACCGCGCCTCGGCGCGCTCGTCCTCGCCCACGTACAGGCGCACCGGGTCACCGCCCGAACGGCTGGTGTAGAGCCGCTTGCCACGCCTGAAGGTGTTCTGCCGGATGAGCTCTCCTGCAGCATCGAGGATCGGCTGCGTGGAGCGGTAGTTCTCCTCCAAGGCCACCACCCGAGCACCAGGAAAATGCTGCTCGAAGGTGAGAATGTTGTCGATCTCGGCGCCGCGCCAGCGGTAGATCGACTGGTCCTCGTCGCCGACTGCCGTGATGTTGCGGTCGCCGTCCACGACGGCCTTCAGCAGCCACATCTGCAGCTTGTTGGTGTCCTGGAACTCGTCCACCAGCAGCCACCTCGCGCGCCGCGCCACGGCGGAGCGTACCGGCTCGTGCTCGCGCACGACCTCGAGGGCGAGGGCCAGCATGTCGTCGAAATCGACCGCCCCGACCCGCCGCTTCTCGTCACGGTAGGCCCTCCATACCGCCGCCAGCATCTCCCGACCCGGATCACCCCCCGACTCGAGCGAGGAAGGACTGAGGCCGGTGTTGACGGCGGCCGAGATCCGCGCCAGGAGGGCCTGCGGCGGATCGGCCTTGGCATCCACTCCGAGGTCGGTCATCACCCGCTTGACGAGGGCACGCTGATCGTCGGTATCGAGGATCGAAAAGCGCGGCGGCAGTCCGGCCGCGTCGGGGTACCTCCTGAGGATCTCCAAAGCCCAGCGGTGAAAGGTGCCGAGAAAGACCCCTGCAGCATGCCCAGCGCCGCCGAGCAAGTGCTCCACCCGCTCCCGCATCTCGCGGGCGGCCCGGTTGGTGAAGGTCACGGCCGTTATCTCTCCCGGGCGCGCCGAGCCCTCGGCGAGCAGGTGGGCGATGCGGTAGGTCAGCACCCGTGTCTTGCCGGAGCCGGCGCCGGCGAGGACCAGCAGCGGACCACAGCCGTGAGTCACCGCCTCGCGCTGCGCCGGGTTGAGCTCCTGTTCTTTCATCGCACCCTTCCGCCTCCATCGGGTTGTCGCGCCTGGCTCATCGCTCCACCGGCCGCGCCTCGCCCACTCGCCAACGGCGATCGCATGGGACCGGCCCCGGCAACAGATCAGCGATCCTCCATCTCCCACTCGGCCAGCAGCCGAGCCCGAGCCGCGAGGGCCTGCCGCCGCGTGAGGATCCCGGCGAACTGTCTCTCCTTCATCTCCTCGACCACCGGCAGCTCCTCGATGTCCTCCGCCGCGAACAGCTGCAGCGCATGCTCCAAGCTGTCCGACAGGGTGAGCACTGGAACCTCCTCTGAGGCGACATCGACAGCGACCACGAGATCCGCCAACTCGACCGCATCGAGGTGGCCCCGGAGATCGTGGAAGGTCAGTGCACCCGCCAGCCGGCCGCCCTCGCCGAGGACCGGGAACACCAGCTGGTCGGAGGTGGCAATGACACGCAGGATCTCCCGATAAGGAGCGGCGGCCGCCAGCGTCACGGCTTGAGCCCGCATGACCGTGGCGACCTTGACTCCGGCCAGCAGCCGGGTTTCCGGATGCTCGCCGGCCGGACCGCCCATCTCCTCCAGCTTGGCGTGGTACATGCCGCGCCGGAGCAGGATCCGCGAGACCGGGATCGCGACCGCACACGAGGTCATGATCGGCAGGATGACCTGGTAGGAGCCGGTGAGCTCGAACAGGAGCAGGATCGCCGTCACCGGACAGCGCAGGGTCGCCGTCAGCAGCGCCCCCATCCCGACCATCGCGTAGGCGCCGGACGACAGGCCGTGGTTGGGCAACAGATAGTCCAGACCCGCACCATAGGCTCCTCCCAGCATGGCGCCGATGAAGAGCAGCGGTGCGAAGTCCCCTCCCCAGCCGCCTGAGCCAAGAGTGAGGCTGGTGGCCAGCACCTTCCCGAAGACGAGCGCCACCAGCACGACCAGCACCATGTCCCCGCGAAGAGCAACCTCCACGTGCTCGTACCCGTTCCCCATGACCTGCGGCAGCACCAGGGCGATCGCACCGACCGCCAGCCCGCCCACCGCCGGCCGCAACACGGGCGGCAGGCTGGAGCTTCTGAACAGCGAGTGCAGCGCCCGTTCCGTGCGGGCGAACAACGGTCCAACGAGGCCCGCAGCCAGGCCCAGCCCCACGTAGAGGACGATCTCCAACCAGCTTCCGATGTGATAGGGAGGGACCCGGAAGTGGCTCGCGCCCTCTCCCTCGAGCGCCCGACACACCACGGTGCCGGCCACCGACGCCAGCACCACCGGCGACATCGTGCCGGCGGTGTAGTCCCCGAGCACCAGCTCGAGTGCGAAGAAGACCCCGGCCAGGGGCGCGTTGAACGCGGCTGCGATCGCGGCGCCGGTACCGCATCCGATCAGGATCTGGCGTCGGCGCGGCGAAAGGCCGAGCCAACGGCCGAGACGGCCGCCGATGATGCCGCCCATGGCGACCACCGGCGCCTCGCGCCCCGCCGAGCCGCCGCTGCCGATGATCAGCGCTGCGGCGACGAAGGTCATCGGAAGGTAGCGCAAGGGGATCGACCCCGGCTTGATGCGCGCGTCCAGCATCATCGTCGGCACGCCCGGGTTGGACGGCGTGTTAGCGAGCCGCAGGGTCAGGAAGCCCATCACCAGGGCCCCTACGGCGGGGAACAGCGCGATCCACAACCTTCCCGGCACCCAGGACGCGCCCAGCTGCTGCTGGACCCAGTGCAGCGCCTCCACGTCACCCACCGAGTGAACCAGGTTGATGGCGTGCCAGAACAAGACCGAGAGCAGCCCCGAGATCGAGCCGACGATTACCGCGAGGATGTGGATTCCGGTACTCCCCGGTAGAAGCACCCGGTACAGGCGCTCCCTCAACACTCCGAGGTGGGAGCCGTGTTGGGGACCGGCTGCGCTCATTCCACGGTCACGCTCTTGGCCAGGTTCCGGGGTTGATCGACGTCCAGCCCAAGCTCGACCGCCACGTGGTAGGCCAGCAGCTGGAGCGGCACCACCGCGACCACCGGCTGCAACAGGTGCTGCACCGGAGGCACCGGCAGGACCAGGTCCACCAGCCGAGCAACCTCCGCGGCATCCGGCTCGGAAACGGCGATCAAGGAGGCTCCGCGCGAACGGACCTCCATCAGGTTGCCGAGGAGCTTGTCGCGGGTCGCGGTCTGAGTGGCCAACGCCACGACCGGAAAGCCCTCCTGGACGAGGGCGATCGGGCCGTGCTTCATCTCGCCGGCCGGGTAACCCTCAGCGTGCAGGTACGAGATCTCCTTGAGCTTCAGGGCACCCTCGAGGGCGATCGGATACAGAATGCCGCGACCCAAAAACAGCGAGTCCTCATGCTCGCTGACCAGCTCGACGCCACGCCGGAAGACCTCATCGGGGGCCGCCAGGGCCTGCTCCACGGCGAGCGGCAGCCGCTGGAGTGCAGTGACCAGGTCGCGGTCCCCCTCGGTGGCGAGACCGCGCGTCCGGCGCAGCGCCAGCGCCACCAGCAGCAGGGCCACGAGCTGGGTCGTGAACGCCTTGGTCGATGCCACGCCGACCTCGGGCCCGGCCTGGGTCAGCAGTCTCGCCTCTGCCAGCCGCCACGCCGATGACCCGCGAACGTTGCAGATGGTGCCGAGCGGTGCTCCCGCATCTCGCGCCAGCTCCATGGCGGCCAGCGTGTCCGCCGTCTCGCCCGATTGACTGACGCCAACGACCAGAGTCTCACCGCCGACCAGGGGCGACCGGTACCGGTACTCCGAGGCGTAGTCCACGTCGACCGGCAGCTGCGCCAGCTGCTCGATCAGGAACTTCCCGACCAGACACGCGTGCCAGGAGGTCCCGCACGCCACCAGTTGAACCTTGCGCACGGCCGCGATCCGTCGCGGATCGAACCCGAGGCCGTCGAGGTTGACCCCCTGTCGCTCTGCGTCCAGGTACGCAACCACCGTGTTGCGGAGCGCATCGGGCTGCTCACAGATCTCTTTCAGCATGAAGTGGCGGTAGCCGCTTTTTTCCGCCCGTCCCGGATCCCAGTCGAGCTCCTCGACCGGCCTCTGGACGACCTGGCCGTCGCCGGCAACGATCGTCACGCCGTCCCTGGAGATCCTGGCCACGTCGCCGTTCTCCAAGAAGATCACCCTCCGCGTCCGCTGCACCAGCGCCGTGACGTCGGAGGCCACCAGGTTCTCGTCGGCACCGAGACCGATGACCAGCGGCGGCCCGTTGCGGAACGCCACCAGCGTGCCGGGGTCGTCCTGGCTGAGGGCGACCACGGCGTACTGCCCTTCGAGGCGCGGCAGCACGCCCAAAACACGCTCCAGCAACGGCCCCTCGCGGCTGCCGAGCAGCTGCGCGATCAGCTCGGTGTCGGTGTCGGACGCGAGAGCGGTCCCGGCCGACAGCAGCTCGTGGCGCAGCGTCGCGTAGTTCTCCAGGATGCCGTTGTGCACGACCGCAACCCGACCGCCGCTGTCGGTCTGCGGGTGAGCGTTGGCTTCGGTCGGGGCGCCGTGCGTCGCCCACCGGGTGTGGCCGATCCCGAGGGTGCCGCGCAGCGGGCACCCGTAGGCGCGCTCCTCGAGGTTGGCCAGCTTGCCGGCGGCACGCAGGATACGGATCTCATCGTCACCGGCGACCGCCACACCGGCGGAGTCGTAGCCGCGGTACTCCAACCGGCGCAGGCCGTCGAGCAGGACCGGTACGGTCTCGTGAGATCCAGCGTACCCGATGATGCCGCACATAACTCCCCCATATCGATGCCGTGCGTGCTCCGGCGGGCGCCATTGTAGCCCGTTATTGGTTCAGCCGAGAGTGGATCGAGGGTCCGCCGGCCGGCGCTACTGGACGCGGCGGCCCTCCGCCGCGCCGGCGCAGGATACCCCTGCCGTCACGAAACTTCCAGCAGCAACCGGCGCTTGTTCTCGAGGCCGGCGAGAAGGGCGTCGTACGAGTCCGCGAACGCCCGAACGCCGTCCTCCTGCAGCTTGGCGGTGACCGCATCGAAGTCAATCCCGAAGGCCGCCAGCTGGGCCAGGCTGCGCTCGGCAGCAACCAGGTCCTCGTCGACCGCGCGCCGCGGCCGGCCGTGATCTCTGAACGCCTCGAGGGTCCCCATCGGCAGTGTGTTGACCGTCTCCGGGCCGATCAGCTCCTCGACGTACTTGATGTCGGAGTAGGCCGGGTTCTTGGTGCTCGTGGAGGCCCACAGCGGCCGTTGAACGCGCGCTCCGCGGGCCGCCAGGGGCGCGAAGGCGTCGCCGTGGAAGATCTGCATGAAGCGGCGGTACACGAGCTTGCTATTGGCCGTCGCCGCCGTCCCGCACAGCGCCAGCGCCGGCCCGCCGGCACTCTCGAGCTGCCGATCGACAGACGT
>JAJDNH010000008.1 GCA_022340775.1 Acidobacteriota bacterium | reverse complement strand
TCGACTCATGAGCTGGAGGGGCTTAGGTGGTACCTATGACGGATAGACGAGCCTGGTCAGTCCTCTGCGTCCTTTGGATTGCTCTATCGGCAGTCAGCTGTGACCTCGCCATAAACGTAAACGTGCCAGGCACGTCATGTGACGTTAAGCTGTGCCCATCGGTGCCAGGCTTTAGGAAGTTGGGAAGTTCTGGGTCAGAGCCTGGGCTGCCACCCAAGACTCACCTCGAGTTGCCGAGCTGGGTCGGAGCGTGCGGACGCGTATGATGGTTTCGATCGAAAGCTCAGCGAGTACAACATGGACCAGGGGATGACACCAGTGCCGGGACCTCGACTCATGAGCTGGAGGGGCTTAGGTGGTACCTATGACGGATAGACGAGCCTGGTCAGTCCTGTGCGTCCTTGGGATTGCTCTGTCGGCAGTCAGCTGTGACCTTGCCAAGAGTCGAGGTGAGCTCAATCCCAAGGCGCTCGGTAGCCCCTTCCGATGAGTGCCTGGGCCGACACTTTTGGCACTTTTGCCGGGCTGCCGCCCGTCACCTCACCTCGAGCCGCCGGGCCGGGCCGGAGCGTGCGGACGCGTATGATGGTCTCGAGAAAGAACTCAACCCCATCCTCTACGAGTTGTAGAGGGAATCGTCACAAAATAAGATAGAATGTGAGACAGCGTTACGTAGTGCCCGATCGTGAGCTCAACAACACAAGGTTCATTTGCCAAGCACTTTCTTGAGGTCAGCCTTGGCGCTCACCGGTCGCTTGGCTCGACACTTGGCCCGAAGGAGGCGACATGAACTGCACACGGTGTCGTCAGGTGTTCGTGGTGGCGGGTTTGGCCGTTACGTTGGCGTTGACCGGCGCCTGTCATCGGCCTGCGGCCGAAGTCCGGGAGCCAACGCTGGGAACCAACTTGATCGGCTCGCTGACGATCGTGGAGAAGGACCTGCCGCCGACGGATCTGACCAAGGTGCCGCCGAAGGACCTGGCGCGGCACATCGAGGCGATCTACCGACTCAAGCCTGATCGGCGGTTGCTGTACGCCGTGTCCGAGGTGCACCGGCTCCTGGGCGGCAGGCAGGAGACGATGTTCCTGCGCCACGCTGAAGGCGGTGGCTGGCTGGTTCGGTTGGGGAGCGAGGAGGTCGGCAAGCTGCCGGAGATGCCGACCTTCGATGACGGCCTGACGTTGGTGCGGACCTGGGCGGCGCAGGAGTGGAAGAAGCGTGGGCCGCGAGGCGAGGCCGAGCCTTCGGCGGTGGCTACCTTGAGCAAGAAAGTCTGGCACAGCTCCGGCCTGGACCTGTGGCAGGTCATGGACCACGCAAACCGGCTTGCCGCAGAGACGCCCGATGACCCGGCTCTGATGCGCGTGGCCGCCGAGGCCCTCCTCGCTCAGGACGTGGAGACGGTCGACACGATGGAGATCCTGGACCCCGTGCTTGGGCGGGCGATGGCACTGCTCGTTCTCTCGGAGTGCTCCTCGAGCGCCCCGGACGATCAGCGCGACCTGTCGGTCCTTGCGTGGCAGCTCGGCTACGAGAGCAAGGGGCTCGATCTCGCGAGTCGGCTGCCGGAAGGGGATCCATGGCGGCTGTTCCTCAACCGTGATGCCTCGCGCTTGGAGATGCTCGCCACAAGCTCGAAGGACCCGTTCGTCACCGTCCTGGCCATGAGGATGTTCGGGATACTGGGCGATCGTGAGGGTGTCCTGCGGGTGGCAGCCGCGGCAGGCATGATGCAACCGCCCTCGTTTCCCCTTCTCGAGACGCTGGTTGACATGCAGGACTTCAGGCTCCAGCCCGAAGCCGGCGATCGGCTCGTGGCGGCAGCCTTTCATCTCGTCGTCGAGACCAGTCTTCCCGACGGGCGCGAGGCTCGGCCCTCGTTCTTCGCGCGGGTGGCGCGGCTCTGGAGCAAGGCTCGTCACCAGGGGCCTGGGCCTGAAGGATCTATCGAGTCCCGGCTCGACGATTTCGAGGCCGCAGTGACCTCGCAGGCGGGCCATCTGGATGGGCCCATGGTCGATCGAGTGGCGTTTGCGAGCCTGCTTCGCGCGCCCCTCTACTCCGCTCTGCTCTCGGAGGCCAACTACTACTTCGACCAGGCGGGCTCGACGCCCGCCGCCCAGGGATGGGTCAGGAAGATCACCGACCCACCCGCTGGTACTGCTGCAGAGTTGAAGCGTTGGGCGGAGGATCGCATCGCTCTACGGAACGCTGTACCCGGAGCAACTGACCGTATCAGTCGCGATATCGCCACGCTGCGCGCGCTGGGCGCTTGGCCAATCGCAAGGATCGTCTACTCCGTCCAGCTCGGCAGGCGTTCCCTGGACGACCCGGTGGCCCGCCGGCCCGTTCGGGCGATGTTCGATGGCCTCGACAGCCGGCCGGCCCACCTAGTCATAGCCTCGCAGACGGCTCACGATCTGCTCTACGACCTCAAGAGGTACCAACGGTTCGTCACCGCGGCGGTCCAACGGGCTCCCGGTGCCGTGTGGTCGGCATACCTCTCCTTTGTCCTGGAGAACGTGAACGACACGGCCCTGATGTGGCGGATCGCCGACCGCAGGGACCTTCCAACGGGCACACGTGCGACGGCTCTTCTGCACCTGCTCGACGCGGACCCCAAACGTACGGACGCGATTCTGACCCGGCTGCGAGGGCTGGAGGAGCAGGCGGCGCCCGAGTCCTCGGCTGGGCTCCTCGAGAACCTCGTGTGGGTTCTCGACAAGGCCGGGCGACGCGCCGAGGCCAACAAGGAGCTCGACAGCTGGCTACAGACGCGCGGCCCGGCGGCCGGTCTCGGCTACTTCCGCGTGGTAGCCTTCAAGGCCGGCAGGCTGAGGCGGGAAGGTCACCTCCAGCAGGCGTGGAAGGTCATTCAGCCGGCTCTGGGTAGCTGGAAAGACGATTGCCTCGTCGAAGGGGCAACCGTGCTCCTGGAGCTTCGGAGGTACGGCCAGGCGATGGAGATCGCCAGGGCGGCGGCTGACCGCTACCCCGAAGGTGGGTCGAATCATGCGTTGGTCGCGGGGGTCCTCTGGCGCCAGGGCCGTGACAGAGAGGCAGCTGCATACCTCAAGAGCGTGTCGCAGCAAATATCGGCAGCAGACTGGGGCGACTACGTCGCTTCCACTTTCGTGCGCGAGTTCGACAAGCGCAAGCGATCGCAGGTGCGCGAGGCGATCGACGAGCTCGAGGCTGCCGGTGTCGATCACGAGCGGCTTCGTATGTTCGGTGTGGGCATCGGAGAAAAGGGAGCGCACCGGCTCGCGTTCGAGGTCCTCTCCGCGATTCTCGGCAACGATCAGGCAGGGCGCAACGCGCTGTTCCTCGCCTTCAGGGAGCTCGAGCAGGCTGAGGGGCGTGATGCCGCTCTGGCCTGGCTTCATCAGAGGACGCCGGTTCTGGACAACACCGCTGTAGCCCGGGCCTACCAGGTTGGCGCCGATGACCTGCTCTGGGGCTATCCGGGCGAACGTTCGAGCCTGCAGCTCTCGTTCGCCGCACGCATCCTCCAGGCCGCTGCCTGGGCGCGGGCTCCGCACCCGAACGCGGCGCGACGGGCCAGGATCCTGGAGGAGTGTAGCCATCACCCGGCGGCCAGTTGGGACTCGGTTTACCCCCGGTACCTGGTTCGGGACGTTGGAGATGACGCGGTGCTGGCGTTCGCGAAGGACTTGAACACGATCTGCAACGTGGCCTGGCTGATCGGCACGAGAAAGGCAAGTGAAGGGGACTTTGCTGCAGCCGACGACTGGTTCCAGGTCGCAATGGAGACTGCACAGCAGGGTCTGCCCCCGTACAGCTACTCGTACGAGCTGTCATCGAAGTGGATCCGAACGGGAAAGAGCCTCGAACGTGTGCAGGCCGACCGCGTCCTGTTCTTCTAGGTCGGTGCCTGGACCGAGATCGTTGGCACTTTCGCTGGGCTGCCGCCCACCACCTCACCTCGAGCCGCCGGGCCGGGCCCATCAGTGCCAGGCTTTAGGAAGTTGGGAAGTTCTGGCTCGGCGCTTGGGCCGTCACCCGGCACCTCACGTATCACTTTCTCACATTGTTCCGTCGGGGCGGGCCGGAGCGTGCGGGCGCGTGCGGCCGGTGACGCTCAGCTCGCTCTGAGTACGGGGGAGGGCAGCTTGGCGAGGCGGCGCTCCGCCCGGAAGAGATCCACGGCCTTCTGCGCGTTGAGCCAGAACTCGGGCGACGTCCTGAAGGTCGCGCCGAGCTTGAGCGCCGTCTCGGCAGTCACCGAGGTGCGGCCGTCGACGATCCGGTTGATGACCTTCACGCCGCAGCCGATGTGATCCGCGAGCTGCTTTTTCGTCATGCCCAGGGGCGTCAGGAACTCCTCGCGGAGGATCTCAGCGGGGGTCGTTGGCTGTGTCGTCCTCTTCATGGCGCGCTCGATGCTCGTCAGGCGCTGCCTTCTCGCAGCCTGCCGGTTACGTACTTGTGGAGGATGCTGGAGACCAGGGTCTGGTACGGAATCCCCTCCTCGAGAGCGCGCACCTGCAGAGCCTCGAGGTCCTTGCCCGAGATGCGAATATTGATGCGTCGGTCCTTCTTGAACGTCGCCCGGGCGTACTCCCGGTACCGACGGCTCTCGGCTCCCTTGTCGGGTGCCGACTTCCACTCGCCCGCCTCGACGGAACGGAGGAGCTCGCGTTCTTCCTTGTTGAGCTTCGCCATCATGACTCTCCCAGGTAGTCCCGTGTCGCCTTGCGGCTCGGGATGATCGTCTTGAGAAAGACCTGGACCTCGTCTTCGACAAACGGGACCAGGTACGCGTAGCCGTCGACGTTGACCACGAAGATCCGCTGACCCGGGTACTTCTCCTGGTTGGGATGCTGCAAGAGATCGAGGATGTCACCTCTCTCTATGTGAAAAACGATTTCCTCGAAGGAGATGCCCCTTTCCTCGCGAAGCTGGTCGTTCTTCTCGGCACTCCAGGAGAAGTACTTCACCTTCGAAGTGTACCACAATGTGTGCCTATTGTATTCCGGACTGACTGTAGCTCGGTGCCTGGGCCGGCACTTCTGGCACTTCTGGCACTTCTGGTGGGCTGCCCGCCACGACCTCGATCTCACCTTCGTGATGTCCGGCCACCATGCCGTGAGGTGTGAGGCTCCAAGTCGGTGTCGTGCATCGTGACAGTACGTTCCGCCCGTTTTCGGAATGGGGGGAAGTGAATCAGAATGCGACCCGTTCTCAACTAAAGAGGATTCTGAGGAGGAATGGTCGACGCGGACTCCAACGACCGAGAACGCCGCGCGGACGCGACGGTCCCGGGTGATGATTGCGGCAACGAGCTGTTCGAGGCCATCACCCGCATCGCGCAGCTCAGGCCGGTGTGTCCTGGTCTGGAGGTGGATCCCGGCGCATGGTGCAAGAGGGATTCCCTATCTCCAACTGCGAACGGACCCAGCCTGGTGTGCGCGCAGGTCGCAAGGTCGCGGCCCGCGGGAGCACCTCAGGCAAGCTGACAAGGAGTTACACATGGTGAAGAAGGCTTTTGTCGTTCTGTGCGCAAGTGTTCTCATGTTGGCGAGCGGCGCTGTAGCGGCCAGCGACCCGGGTACCGGGTCGCCGCCGAGCGCGAAGCCCGGCAGCGCGTGTTCCTACCTCGATGCTGCGACGATCAGCAGGATCACCGGGATGCACATCACGAAGGTGAAGGACGTCGGGGACTCCTGCGTGTACGTCGACCCAACCGCACACCTGAACCCGGTCATTCAACAGTTCAGCACGGCACTCGCCATCGCGTTCAGCGGCGAGAGCCCGCTTCGGCTGAAGGGCTCGGAGGGACATCAACTCCAGCCGTGGAACGGTGCTGGCGTGGTCGTGCGCCTGCCAGGCGACAGTGGCGACCTCACGCAAGTCAGCGTCCACGACTACGTGCAGTCCATCCTCGCGGAGGTGCCCGCCGACGCGCGCTGCGGATCGGTTCACGACGTGAAAGGTCTCAATGCGGCCTCGGTCGTGTGTCTCAACGGTTCGATCGGCCACGGTGGTGTGGTGAAAGACGGCAAGGCGGTCCAGATCATGTATCTCGCCCCCGTGCAAGCGACGAACGACGTCATGGGTCGGCTGCTTGCCGCCGCCGCTAAGAAGATGTAGCGCAACTGCTCCGGCAGAGTTGTGCTGCCTCCACGCGAGAGGGGGATCTGCCA
>JAJDNH010000236.1 GCA_022340775.1 Acidobacteriota bacterium | reverse complement strand
CCTCGGGTTGGGCCGCAGCGCCAGCTTCTCGACGTTCTCCGTGTCGAGGCCGACCGCGTACGAACGGGTGCAGAACCGGCAGTACACCGGGCACGTGTCGAGCGCCAGCAGCAGCGCCTTGTCGGGGTAGCGGTGCACCAGCCCCGGGGTCGCGGCGTCGCCCTGCTCGTTGAGCGAATCCAGCGTCAACAGCGGGTGGTCCTCCTCGTGCGTCGACCCGACCGGGATGAATTGCCGCCGCAGGGGATCGTTCATGGGATCGTCCCAGTTGATGAGACTGAGAATGTAGGGCGTCACGCGGACGCTCATCGGTGCAAGGCGGAAGCCGTCCTCGACGTCGCGGCAGAACGCCTCGCTGACCAGGTCCTTCAGCACCTCCATCAGCTTGTCGGGGGTCTTCACCGTGTGGCGCAGCTGCCACCTGTGATCGAGGAAGGTCTCCTCGTCGACGCCCGCGAACGCCGGCACCTTCCGCCACCACTCATCGGCGCGCAGCCGGCGGTGAGCGAGCCCGTGCACCGCCTCGTGAACACCCTCGGGCTTCACATTGCGGCTCGCACCGGCCAGCTTCTCCTGATCCAAAACAGCCGTCTCTCTCACTCCAGACATGCAAGATTCCCTTCATCCAGGCACCGGTCTCAACACCGGTGCCATGATTCGAGACTAAATGATACTTAATCTCGATAAATTTGTCAAGTTATTCATGTTAAGACACTTGATGAGTTGACTTGCGAGTGGTTCTAGCTACCGGAATGGCCGTTTAAGTGTCCCGGCGGTTCGACCGGCCCGGCCTCAGGAAACAGTGCCAGGTGGCGCCGGGGAAGAACCGGCAGCACGCACACAGGCAGCGTGTCGCCGGCGGCGATCGGCGGTGGAGGGTCGGTCCACGGCACGGAGCCGCAGGCCGTGATGGCTTTCCCCTCCGGCAAGGTGAAGCGGTAGCGGACGCTGGCCGAACGCGGGCGTTTCTCCGCCCCACCGACCGGCGCGTCCACCTCCAGGACCTCGCCCTCGAGCAACATGCCGCCCCGCAGCAGCCGCCGCAGGCGCCTGGACACGACTGCGAACGCGATCAACAGCAACACCCCGGTCGCCGCCGTCGCGCCCGCCCCGGCGAGAATCTGCCACGGTGCCCCGAGCGCGGTGAAGATCAGCGTGTAGCCACCGCCGGTGCTGGCCAGCGCCACACCACCCCACATGAGCATCGGCCGTGAAGGCCTTTCGACGGCCCGCATCAGCTCCGCGGACACCGCCCGCGGGGGCGGCTCCCGCAGCCGCACCGCGACGTCGGCCATGGTCAGCCTCACCGTCCTCACCACGGCCCGCCCTGGTCCTGGCTGCGAGCGCTCGCGGTTCCCGTCACGAGCTCGGATCCGCGGCCAGCGGCAGTCTGACCTCGAAGATCGCTCCGCCCTCGGGCCGGTTCGCAGCCGACACCGAGCCTCCGCAGCTCTCGACCACGGAGCGAACGATCGCCAGGCCGAGCCCGGTGTGCGAGCGGGCGCCACCCTCCGGCCGGTACGAGAAGAACCTGTCGAACACCCGTCCCAGGTGCTCGGCCGGAACTCCCGGCCCGGCGTCTGTCACCGTGACCACTGCGTCGCTGCCGGCGACGTCGGCTGTCACCTCGACGGTGCCGGCCGGGGGCGAAAACCCGAGGGCGTTGTCGATCAGGTTCTCGAACACCTGCACCAGGCGGTCGGGGGACGCCACCACTACCGGATTTCCGTGCAAATCCAGCTCGATCTTCGCCCCATCCGCAACCCGCAGGCGTGCCGCTTCGACCACTCCGGGCAGAATCGTGGCGAGCCGGACGACCTCCGGCTCCTCGCCCTCGAGCTGGGCGTCGATGTGGCTGATCTCCCGCACCTCGGTCAGCAGCCGTTCCATGTGCCCCACCTCGCGCCGCACCACCTCGAGGAAGCGGCGGCGTTCGGCCGGGTCGTCGACGTCCAGCGCCAGCTCGGTGGCGGAGGAGATCGACGCCAGCGGGTTTTTGAACTCGTGCGAAACGTCGTCGGCAAACGACTCCATCTGCCTCAGGTGGCGCTCGAGACGGGCCGTCAGCTCGGCCAGCGCGCGCTCCAGGTCGCCGATCTCGTCGCGCCGCCCGCTCGGCCGGAAGCCCCCCAGCAGGCGGCCGCGCCGGTCGAGAATCTCCCCGGCCCGCCGCCGCAGCCGGGCCAGCGGCCGCACAACGGTGGTACCGGCGACCAACGACAGCAGGACGGCGACTGCGAGCGACGCCAGGACGACCTTGAAGACGCCGATGCGCACCGCGTACAGGGCGCGCAGGATGCGGTAGGTCGACTGTGAGACCAGCACCGCGCCCTCGATCCCCTGCCCGGTGCGCACCGGGATCGCGCAGTACAGGGTCATCGAGCCGCGGTCGGGCGACAGCCGGGTGGCGGCGCCGTAGCGTCCGGCCAGGGCGTCGGCAACCTCCCGGCCGGTGAGCCGCCCCGCGCCGTCGTAGATGTCGCCCTGCGCCGGCGCCGGCGGGCCGCCGAGACTGCGCAGCAGCCGGAACGGAGCCGCGCCGAGGCGGTACAGGAACGAGTCCTGCGGCTCGGCGGAGGCCGCGGCGGCCGGCTCCTCTCCGCGGGCGGTCGGCTCCCGCCTCGGTCCGAGCGCCGCGGAGTCCGCCAGCAGTCGGCCTTCACGGTCCACGACCCGCAACCGCGCCTCGTGCCGCTGTCCGAGCTGCACCAGCATCCGCCGCGCAACGTCGGGATCCAGCGAGCCGCGCACCGAAAGGGCGGCTGCCAGGAGACGCCCCTCCTGAACCATCGTCCGCTCCTGGGCCTCGACCATGTGGCGCTCGTAGGTGCCGAGGAAAAGGACGCCGGCGGCCGGCAGGAACACGAGCAGGATGTTGAAGGCCATGAGCCGCACAGCCAGGCGCGACAGCACGCTGCGGACCCTCACCCTCAGTCGCTCCGGTAGCGGTAGCCCAGCCCGTACACCGTTTCAACCGCTACAAACCCGGGGTCGACCTCCTCGAACTTCCGCCGCAGACGCTTGATGTGGGTGTCGATCGTCCGCTCCGAGACGTAGGTCTCGTGCGGGTAGCCCTCGCCCATGAGCTGGTTGCGGGTCTTGACGTGGCCCGGGTGGCGGATGAGGGCACGCAGCATCAGGAACTCGGTCACGGTGAGCGGGACCGGCCGGCCCGCCCAGCGCGCGGTGTAGCGCGCCAGGTCGAGCTCCAGCGAGCCCAACGTGATCAGCTCCTCCTCGTCGCCCGTCGTTGCGGCCAGGGCGAGCCGCCGGAACAGCACCTTGACCCGGGCCACCAGCTCGCGCATCGAGAACGGTTTGCACAGGTAGTCGTCGGCCCCCAGCTCGAGCCCGAGCACGCGGTCGAACTCCTCGTCGCGCGAGGTCAGGAAGATGATCGGCAGCGCCTCGGAGCGGCCGCGCAGGCGCCGGCACAGCTCGAGGCCGTCCATCCGCGGCATCACGATGTCGAGGATCGCGAGGTCCGGAAGCGTGCGCTGGAAAACCTCCCATGCCGCCGCCCCCTCGGCGTAGGTCTCCACCAGGTAGCCCTCGCGCCGCAGCGCGAAGCCCACCGTGTCCAGGATGTTCGCCTCGTCGTCGACCACCGCGATCGTGCCGTCGGCCGGGGGGCTCATGCCCCCAATCTACGCGACGCCTGCGCCGCCGCGCAACCGGGCCCGCGGCGCCGCTGCCACATTTCTGCCACGAAGTGCCACCGGATCGCCGGCGGCCGGCCCTTCCCGGGCCCAGCCGGCGCCCTCTACTTGAGACATGGGAAACCAACCTCACGACCAAAGAACCTGCCGGAACGAAGGAGGAAAGCCGTGCGACACACAACCATCTTCATCGTTGTCTGTCTCCTGGGGCTCGCGGCCGTCACTGTGGCCGCCACTCCCACTCCGGGAGGCACTCGCTGCCTCGACCAGCTCGGCGACACCGTGGGGCTGGCCCAGGTCGGAGAGGGCAGCCTGCTCTACCGCACCGCCGAGCCGGGCCGCTACGTCCCGGCCCCTCACCTCGCTACCGAGGTCCACATCGTCGTCCGCGGCATCCTCGCCCGGACCCGGGTGACGCAGCGGTTCAGCAACCCGACCACTGAGTGGTTGGAAGGCGTCTACGTCTTCCCGCTGCCCGCCGGAGCCGCGGTCGACACCCTGCGCATGGTGGTCGGCGAGCGCATCATCGAGGGCCAGATCAAGGAGCGGGCCGCCGCGCGCCGTGCCTACGAGAAGGCGCGCACGCAAGGCAAGACGGCCTCCCTGGTCGAGCAGGAGCGGCCCAACATCTTCACCACCTCGGTCGCCAACATCGCTCCCGGCGAGGAGATCCAGGTCACGATCGAGTACGGCGAGACGCTGCGCTGGAGCGACGACGAGCTCGAGCTGAGGTTTCCGATGGTGGTCGGTCCCCGCTACATCCCCGGGTCTCCGACCGGTCCAAAGCAGCTCGGCTGGTCGGGTGACACCGACCAGGTGCCCGACGCCTCCCGCATCACACCCCCGGTTCGCGAGACCGGCGACCCCGACGTCAACCGGGTGCAGCTCACCGCCGACGTCGACCTGGGAGTGCCCCTGCAGGCACTTCTCAGCCCCTACCACCCGGTCGCCATCGACCATCGGAACGAGCACAGGTACGCGGTGTCGCTGGCGAAGGAAGGCGTGCCGGCGAATCGGGACTTCGTCCTCAGGATGGTGCCGCGGCCCGATCAGGAGCCGACCGCGGTCGCCTTCACCGAGGAGGAAAACGACGCCCGCTATGTGCTCGTGATGCTGATGCCCCCCAGCGGCGGCAACGCGCCGCGCCTGCCGCGCGAGACGATCTTCGTCATCGACACCTCGGGGTCGATGTACGGGGCGTCGATCGTGCAGGCCCGCCGCGCGCTCCTCTTCGCCCTCGGGCGCCTGCATCCCGAGGACAGCTTCAACGTGATCGAGTTCAACTCGACGATGCGGCAGCTGTTCTCTTCCGCCCGCCCGGCCACGCCGGAGGCGCTCGAGCAGGCGCGCGCGTGGGTCGGCGCTCTCCAGGCCAATGGCGGCACCGAGATGCTCCCCGCCTTGCGTGCCGCGCTCGCCGACACTGCCCACGGCGACGAAGCTGCCACCGTCCGCCAGGTGGTCTTCATCACCGACGGTTGCGTCGGCAACGAGGACCAGCTTTTCGCGGTCATCCGACGCGATCTGGGCCGCAGCCGGCTGTTCACCGTCGGTATCGGCTCCGCTCCCAACAGCCACTTCATGGAGCGGGCGGCGCGCTTCGGGCGCGGCACCTTCTCCTACATCGGCAGCCCAAGCGAGGTCGAGGAACGAATGCAGGACCTGTTCACCAAGCTCGAGGCGCCGGTCCTCGCCGACATCGAGGTGCGGTGGGACGACCCCGCCGCGGAGGCCTGGCCGCAGCGCATACCCGACCTGTACGCCGGTGAGCCGGTGGTGATAGCGGCGCGCCTGGAGTCCGACAGCGGTGAGGTCGTCGTGACCGGACACCGTGGCGTCGAGCCGCTCGAGATGCGCATGCCCCTCGAGGTCGCCAAGGAGCGGGCCGGCATCGCCCGCCTGTGGGCGCGTCGCAAGATCGCCTCGCTGATGGATCAACGCGCCGACGGCGTGCCGGAGGACCAGGTTCGCGCGGCGGTGCTCGAGGTGGCGCTCGCCCACCACCTGGTGAGTAAGTACACGAGCCTGGTGGCGGTCGACGTCACGCCCCGCCGTCCCGCAGCCGACAAGCTGAACACGGGCGCCGTTCCCACCGAGCTGCCGGCCGGCTGGGACCGCAAGCACGTGTTCGGGTCCCTGCCGCAGACCGCGACCCGGGCCCCGCTGTCGCTGGCCCTGGGCCTGCTCCTCCTGCTCGTGGGCGCGGTCCTGCTGTGGGTTGCGGAGGTGCGCTGATGCGCAACCATCCAATCGTCATCGCGGGTCTGTTGCTGATGGTCCCGGGCGCGCTGCTCCTGGGGGACGGTGCCTGGATCTGGGCCAAGGGGAGGCTGGCCCAGGTGCTCCTCCACCGCGCGTGGCAGCGCGCCCGGGCCGGTTCCTCGCGGCCCAAGCCGTGGCCGTGGGCCGACACCTGGCCGGTGGCGCGGCTGCGGGTTCCGTCGCTCGGCGTGGACGAGATCGTCCTCGCCGGCGCCTCCGGCCGCACCCTGGCGTTCGGACCCGGCCATGTCGACGGCACCGCGCCGCCGGGCCGTCCCGGCGTGTGCGTGCTCAGCGGCCACCGGGACACGCACTTTGCTTTCCTGGAGAAGCTGCGCGCCGGCGCCGAGATCGACCTGGAGACGGCGGA
>JAJDNH010000233.1 GCA_022340775.1 Acidobacteriota bacterium | reverse complement strand
GGCCGTGCCGCGCGCGATCTCAGCCATACCTGCACCGCCGCAATGATGTGCACGAGCACACACAGCGACAGCACGATCCGCGCCGGCCACAGGACCTCGAGCGCGTTGTCGTGCAACAGCTTCGAGTACGCGTTCAGCCGCGCAGGTCCGATGTAGATCTGCATGTTCCCGAGCATGTGGACCAGCACGAAGCCGAAGAGGATGATCCCGGTGACCGCCATCAGGATCTTCTTGCCGATCGTCGAGCCATAAAAAGTCTGGGTTGCGCTCATGATCGATTCCGACCCCTCCTTCCCCCGCAGGACATCGACAGGCGAGGCTGCGTTCGCCAGACCGTACCGCTTTGTGAAGAAAATTTCAAGGTCCGAGGTGCATCCTCCTGGAGCTGCAGTTCCCTCATCCGGCACCTCGGGCCCGGGAGCGGGATACTTTTACCTTCTTGTGACTGCAAACGGTTTAGATGTCGCGTATGATCTCGCCGGGGGTGTGCAGTGGACCGCATCGGAGTGGTCGGGACGAGCTACCGCACCACGCAAATCGACAGACTGGCGGCGGCCGCACTGCCGGCCGAGTTCAGCCACCAGGACCTGGCCGAGCTGGCCGGGTTGGCGGGCTTCGATGAGCTCGTCTACCTCGGAACCTGCAACCGGGTCGAGTTCTACTTTCGGTCCGACACCCCCAGCGACCCCGTCTCGACCCTCTTCCACCTGCGCCACACCCTCGCCGACCTGACCGACGGAGCCTCTCAGCTGCCAGCCGACGAGGAGCTGTACATGCAGCGGGGGGAAGCGGCCGTGCGTCACATCTTTCGTGTCGCTGCGGCCCTGGACTCGATGATGGTCGGCGAGGCGCAGATCGTCGGCCAGATCAAGCAGGCGCATGAGGTCGCTCACGAGGCGCAGCTGCTGGGCGGGGTCCTCGACCAGGCGTTCCACGAGGCCTTTCACCTGGCCAAGCGCATCCGCACCGAAACCGAGCTGACGCGCCGTCCGGTGTCGTTGGTCACGCTGGTCGAGCGCAAGCTGACCGACCACCTGGCCGCGACCTCTGCCCCCGCCCTGATCCTCGGTGCGGGCGAGATGGCGGGGCAGGCGCTGCGGATGATCCGCGCCGCGGATCCCGACCGCCGCATCCTGATCGCCAACCGCTCGCCCGAGCACGCCCAGGAGCTGGCTCACAACGACAGCGGGGCCTACCCCCTGGCGCTCGACTCGCTGACGCTCGAGCCACCGCGAGTCGGCCTGGTGGTCGCCGCCACGTCGGCGCACGAGCTCCTCCTGACCACCGAACACGTGGAAGCGATGCGCCAGCGGTTACCCGCTGACGAGGCGATGCTCTTGATCGACCTCGCGATGCCACCCAATCTCGATCCCGCGGTTTCCAGGCTCGAGAGCGTCGACCTGGTGGGAATCGAGCAGATGCGCGCGGAGGCCGATCGGAACCGCACGCTGCGCATGAAGGAGATGGACCGCTGCGACGCGCTCGTCGAGCACCAGATCGTGATCCTGCGTCGGCGCCTCCTCGACCGCTCGTTGTCGCCGGTCGCACGCACCCTCCATGAGGCGTTCTCGGAGCTCGCCGAGCGCGCAGTGCAGCGTGCACTCAGCAAGGATCTGCAGCATCTCGGCGACGAGGACCGTGCGTCCGTGGAAAAGCTGACGGCAGAGCTGGTGAAACGACTCGTGCAGGTCCCCCTGCGCGGCCTCAAGGGCGTCGCCTGGGATTACTCCAGCGGTAGCCTGGAAAGCTTCGAGCGAAGCCTGACCGAGGGACCTCCCGGCTCGCCCGAGAAGGAGAACAAGACGTGACCAACACCCTTCGCATCGGCACCCGCGGCTCCGACCTGGCCCTCTGGCAGGCGAGGCGGGTGTCAGAGATCATTGGGCAACGGCTCGGCCTCGGCTGCGAGCTGGTCATCGTTCAGACGCAGGGCGACCGGATCCAGAACGTCGCGTTTCACAAGATGGAGGGCAAGGGATTCTTCACCAAGGAGCTGCAGCTGGCGCTGCTCGATCAACGCGTCGACCTCGTGGTCCACTCCCTCAAGGACCTACCGACCGAGGAACCGGACGGGCTCACGGTCGCGGCCATCCCCGAGCGAACGACCCCCGCCGACCTCCTGCTCGCCCGCAAGGGCTCGCTGAGCCCCACGGACGCCGACCCGCTCGGCCTCCCCCACCGCGCCCGCCTCGGGACCTCGTCCCTGCGCCGGGCCGCCCAGGTTCTGGCGCTCAGACCTGATCTCGAGCTGTCGGCCCTGCGCGGCAACGTTCCCACCCGGATACGCAAGCTCCGTGAAAACCGTTACGACGCCATCGTCGTCGCCGCGGCTGGCGTCGGCCGCCTCGAGCTCGACCTCACCGACCTCGACACCTGGGGGCTGGCACCGGAGGTGATGCTGCCTGCGCCCGGCCAGGGCGCGCTGGCGATCGAGACCCGCGCCCAGGACTCTGCGCGCGCGCGGTTGGCGGAGCTTCACGACCCGGCCGCGGCCCGCTGCGTCGGCGCAGAGCGCAACCTGCTCCAGCTCCTCGGGGGTGGATGCCACCTTCCCCTGGGATGCCTGGCGACCGACGAGGACGACGGCGCCGTCCGCCTCCAAGCCGTGCTTGGCGAGGTCGACGAGAACATCACCCGCAGTCGCGTGGCCCGCGTCGGCGCGGTGGCGCCGACCCCTGAAGAGGCCGCCCGGGCCTGCTACGAGGCCCTCCGTCTCGCGATGCCGGAGGTGGCGACGGCATGACCCGCCACGTCCTCATCACGCGCAACCGTGAGGACTGCAAGCGGCTCCAGGAGCTGGTGTCCGGCTGCGACCTTCTCATCCGGGCCTACCCCGTGCTGCGGTTCGAGACGGTTGACGACCCGGCCGGGTGGCAGGCCGTTCTTCATTCTGGAGCGCTCGACGCCGGCCCATCGACGCCGGCTCGGCGTCTACTCCTCGCCTCGCCCCGCGCGCCGCGTGCCCTCGTCGACCAGGCCCATCGCCATGATGCCGATCAGGTCCTGACGTGGCCCGCGGAGGCCGTCGGGCCCGGCACCGCCGGTGCCGCCCGCGACGCCGGCCTGTCCGTCGAGATCACGGGCCCGGGGATCGGGGAAGACCTCGGGCGGTTGCTGGCAGACCGCCTCGAGCAACCCACGATCTTTCTGTTCGCCTGCGGCAAGGACCGCCGCCGGGAGCTGACAGACACCCTGACCGAGGCCGGACACACGGTCCTGCCGGTCGTGGTCTACCGCATGCGGCAGACGCCGCCACGCGAGCTGCCACCGCTCGGCCCACGGGTCGACGCGGTCGTCCTGACCTCACCCCGAGCCGCCCGCTTCTACCTCGAGAGCATAGGCGGACGGCCGCTGACGTGCCCACACTGGGCGCTCGGACCAACAACACGCGACGCCGCCGGCGCGCTCGGCATCGACTGCCGGATCCCGCCGCGGCCGGACTTGGAATCACTCGCGGAGGAGCTATGCAAGAGCTAATCATCCGTCCCCGACGCCTGCGCGCGAGCGCCGTCATACGCGATCTCGTGGCCGAGGCGCGCCTCGACTCGCGAATGCTGGTGCAACCCCACTTCGTGGTACCCGGAGAAGCGATCTCGGAGGAGATCCAGGCGATGCCAGGTATCGAGCACCAGTCGGTGGATCGCCTGCTCGAGACCGTCGAGTCGGACCTCGAGCTGGGAATCCACAGCGTCCTCCTGTTCGGCTTGCCCGAGGACGGCGACAAGGCGCCGGACGGACGTGCGGCGTATGCCGACGGCGCGGTGGTGCCGCGAGCCGTCGCCGCCCTCAAAGAGCGCTTTGGCGACCGCCTGGCCGTGATGACCGACGTCTGCCTGTGCGCCTATACCGATCACGGGCACTGTGGGCTGATCCGCGACGGTCGCATCGACAACGACGCCAGCCTCCCCCACCTCGCGCGCATGGCGCTCGCCCACGCCAGGGCCGGCGCCGACGTGGTGGCGCCCTCGGACATGATGGACGGCAGGATTGCCGCCATCCGGGAGGCTCTCGACGAGGACGGCCTGGTCGAGACCGCCATCATGTCGTACTCGGTCAAGTACGCATCCGCCTACTACGGCCCGTTCCGAGAGGCGGCGCACTCGGCTCCCGCGCAGGGTGACCGCCGTTCCTACCAGATGGATGCCCGCAACCGGCGCGAGGCACTGCTCGAGGCCGAGCTCGACATCGGAGAGGGCGCCGACATCCTGATGGTCAAGCCTGCCCTCGCCTACCTCGACGTCGTCGCAGACCTCCACGAGGCGTTCTCGCAGCCGCTGGCCGTCTACAACGTGTCCGGCGAGTACTCCATGGTCAAGGCGGCCGCCGCACGCGGCTGGTTGGACGAGCGTGCCGTCGTGCTCGAGAACTGGCACGCCTTCCGGCGCGCCGGCGCCGACATCATCATCACCTACCACGGCCGGCAGGCTCTCCGGGAGGGCTGGCTGTGAGTGCCGGACCGAGATCCCGCGAGCTGTACAGCCGCGCCTGCCAGCTGATGCCGGCCGGCGTCAACTCGCCGGTCCGCGCCTTTCGCAGCGTCGGCGGCGATCCGCTGTTCTACGCCTCCGGCGACGGCTCCCACTTCACGGACGCCGACGGGCGACGCTTCGTCGACTACGTCGGCTCGTGGGGTCCGCTCATTCTCGGCCACGCCCACCCGGACGTCGTGGAAGCGGTCACCGCCGCGGTCCGCAAGGGCCTGTCGTACGGCGCCCCGTGCGAGCACGAGATCGAACTCGCAGAGTTGATGATTGGCGCCGTCCCGCATCTGGAGATGGTGCGCTTCGTCTCCTCGGGAACCGAAGCCGTGATGTCGGCGATTCGCCTCGCGCGCGGTGTCACGGGACGGGACGACGTCGTCAAGTTCACCGGCTGTTACCACGGCCATGCCGACCACCTGCTGGTCGCTGCCGGCTCGGGGCTCGCCACCTTCGGCACACCGTCTTCGGCCGGCGTCCCCGCATCGTTCGCCGAGCACACGATCGTTGCGCCCCTCGACGACGAGGCGGCTCTGGAAGAGATCTTCGACAAGCGGGGAAGCTCAATCGCGGCCGTCATCATCGAGGGAATCCCCGCCAACTCCGGTCTTCTGCTGCAGAGACAGGAGTATGTCCGGCGGCTGCGCGAGCTGTGCGACGACCACGGTGCGCTGCTGATTCTGGATGAGGTCATCACCGGCTTTCGCATCGGCGCCGGCGGCGCTGCCGAGCGCTATGGAGTGGTTCCCGACCTTGCCACCTACGGCAAGGTGATCGGTGGCGGCATGCCAGTCGGGGCCTACGGCGGGCGGCGCGAGCTGATGCAGCAGCTGGCGCCGCTGGGCGCCGTCTACCAAGCCGGAACGCTGTCCGGCAACCCGGTGGCGATGGCTGCCGGCGTGGCGACGCTGCGCCGTCTGCTGGCCGAAGGCGGGGCCGCCTATGCCCGTCTGGAGGAGCTCGGCTCGCTCCTGCAACAGGGCATCCGGGCCGCCTTCGAGGACGCCGGCTTCCCGTGGTCGGTCGTCCGCGCCGGCTCGATCCTGTGGATGTCGCTGCAGGAGGGCGAGCCGCCGCGCCGGTTCGAGGACATCCGGCACGAGGCGGCCGAAACCTACGCCCGCCTCCACTCCGGGCTGCTCGACCGCGGCGTCTACCTGGCGCCGTCGGCCTACGAGGTGGCCTTCGTGTCCACCGCCCATGACGAGAAGGTGATCGGCGACACGGTCGAGGCACTCGCGGCGACGCTTGGGGAAGTATCGCGAGGATGACGGGATTATCTGAATCGACGAGCCGTTTGCTCAGGGGGAACATGCAGCCGACACCAGCCACCAGCAACCGCCTTCTCGACGCCTGCAACCGTCGCACGGTCGACCGGCCGCCGGTGTGGGTGATGCGGCAGGCCGGGCGATACCTGCCGGAGTACCGCGAGGTTCGCAAGCGGGCGGGAGACTTCCTGACCCTGTGCCGGACCCCCGAGCTCGCCGCCGAGGTGACCCTGCAGCCAGTGCGCCGGTTCGGCGTTGATGCCGCGATCGTCTTCTCGGACATTCTCACCCCGCTCGTACCGATGGGCGCCGACCTCACATTCTCGCCGGCGCCGCACATCTCGAACCCGGTGCGTTCGGTCGAGGACGCCGAACGGCTCGCGGTCCCACGGCCGTGGCACGGCACCGAGTTTCTCGACCAGACGCTCGCCCGCGTCCGCTCCGAGCTCGACCCGAGCGTTGCCCTGATCGGCTTCTGCGGCGCCCCGTGGACCCTCGCGACCTACCTGATCGAGGGCACCACGTCGCGCTCGTTCACCAAGGTCAAGGGGTTTGCGCTGCAGCAGCCGGAGGCCTTCGCGCTCCTGCTCGATCGCATCGCCGACGGCATGGCCTCCTATCTCCACAGTCAGGTCGAGCACGGCGCCCAGGTGGTGCAGATCTTCGACTCCTGGGTCGGCGCCCTCGGTGCCGCCGACGCACGCCGTTGGGCGCTGGCTCCGGCCCGCCGTTTGCTGGAAAAAACCGCTGACCTCGGCGTGCCGAGGATCTACTTTGCCAACGGCGGCTCGCACCTGCTGTCCGACCTGTCGAGCATGCCGTGTGAGGTCATCGGCCTCGACTGGCGCTGCGATCTGGCCGCGGCGGCCGACGCGCTGCCCGGACACGCGCTCCAGGGCAACCTCGATCCGGGCCTTCTCATGGGACCGGTCGAGGTCATCCGTAAGCGCACGCTCGAGATGCTGCGCAACGCACCACGAGCCGGCTACATCGCCAACCTCGGGCACGGCATCACCCCGGACGTCCCGGTGAGCCACATGGGGGCCTTCGTCCGCACCGTGCAGGAGTTCTCTCATGCCTGAGCTCGACCTCACCACCCTGACCCCGGAGCTGCTCGCCCGCTACGACCGGCCCGGTCCCCGGTACACCTCGTACCCGACCGCGCCCCAGTTCGCGGCCGACTTCGGCGAGGACGCCTACCGCGAGCGCCTGGCCGCGGCGGCCGGTCGCACCAGCGAGCCGCTGTCGCTCTATGCCCATGTGCCATTCTGCGAGCACCGCTGCACCTACTGCGGCTGCAACATCGTAATCTCGCCGCACCGCGGCCCCGAGCAGCCGTACCTCGATGCCGTGGAGCGTGAGCTCGACCTGCTGGCCGAAGCCATGGACGGCCGCCGGAACCTGAACCAGCTGCACTGGGGAGGCGGCACGCCGACCTACCTCACGCCCCAGCAGTGCCGGCGCCTGTTCACGGCGATCACCGACCGCTTTCCGCTCAACCGCGGCGCCGAAGTGGCGATCGAGGTCGACCCCTGCGTGACCAGCCTCGAGCACCTCGAGGTTCTGGCGGAGCTCGGCTTCAACCGCATCTCGATGGGGCTGCAGGACCTCGACCCGCGCGTACAGGAGGCGGTCCAGCGTGTCCAGCCCCTCGAGCTGACCCGACTCCACGTCGAGCGGGCCAGGGAGCTCGGCTTTGAGTCGGTCAATGTCGATCTCATCTACGGTCTGCCCTACCAGAACGAGGCCCAGTTCCGGCGAACCGTCCGCACGGTGATCGAGGAGCTCAACCCCGACCGCGTGGCGTGCTTCTCCTACGCCCACGTGCCGTGGATCAAGCCCCACCAGCGTCAGCTCGACGACAGCACGCTCCCGCGCGGCTGGGAGAAGTTCCGGATCTTCGTCGGCGCGGTCGAGGAGTTCCTGGCGGCAGGCTACAGCTTCGTCGGGTTCGACCACTTCGCCCGCCCCGAGGACGAGCTGGCAACCGCCATGCGTGAGGGCCGTGTTCATCGCAACTTCATGGGCTACACGGTGATGCCGGCATCCGATCAGCTCGGGGTCGGGATGACCTCGATCGGGGACGTGGGCGGAGCTTACGCCGCCAACGAAAAGAACCTCGCCCGCTATCAACGGGTGGTCGGCGAAGGGCGGCTCCCGATCGAGCGCGGCATTCTCCGCTCGGCCGAGGACGAGCTGCGCGGCACCGTCATCCGGCGCATCATCTGCAACCTCCGGCTCGACTACGGGTGGGTTGCCGAGAGCTTCGGGGTCGACCCCCGGCGTCACTTCGCGCAGGCACTCTCCGAACTCCAACCCCTAGCCGCCGACGGGCTGGTCGAGATCGGCGACCACGGCCTGCAGGTCACCGACATCGGGCGCTTCTTCCTGCGCAACATCTGCATGCCGTTCGACACCTACCTGCGCAAGCCTTCGGACCGCCCGGTCTACTCCCGTACGGTATAGCCCGGGTGTCGACACTCCTGAGCCGAGGAGGCAACTATGGCTGCGATATACTTTTCCTCTCGGCTTTGCGCTGAGGCAACGATCTCGGAAGGTGCATTGTGGCTACACGCCCAGGACAGATGGACCCGTCCAAGCTCCGCAAGGCTGCGGGGAGCTTCCAGGTCATCTGGGCCAGCATTTCGTCCGGGAGCCTCGCAGTTGAGGACGAGACGGTGGCACAGGCGCTGCGGCGCTTGGGGGATGCGCTCGAGCGCTGCGGCAAGCCCGTGCAGCACCTTCTCGAACGTCACGGCATGCCGATGGCGGCGGCGCTGCCGCCAGCGCCCTCGGCTGAGTCCTCACCTCCACGCCGCTTGCAGGCAACTGAGATCACCCGGGCATTCACCTTCGCCGACCGCGCCGCCGCCTGGTTGTCCCAGCATGATGACACCCAGGTCTCCGAGGACGACCTCAAGAACCTGCAGTTGATGGCCCGCCTCAACTTCGAGACCAGGAAGATCATCGGCGCCGTCCTCGCTCCGCAGCGAGCGGATGACCGGACACCCCCAGGTGCCCCGGGTCAGCACGTTGCCGCGGGACCGGCCGTTGTCTCCTCTGAAAGCCCGTCGCACACGGAGTCCCCCCTCTACTCCGGCGAGCTCGTTCTGCTGGACGCCCCTGAGGATCCCCTGCTCCAGGAGTGGGGGGACAAGATGGAAGTAACTCCGCGCGCCACGGAGCTGGTGGACCGGTTCCTTGCCGACGCCGGCCTCAAGCTGGACGCCAGCGCCCGCCAGAAGCTGAACCGGAACGTCGAGAAGTGGCTCGTGGCTACCCCCGAGGGCATGGCCCTCGTCATCCGGATCGGTGAGCTGCAGGGCCAGCCGGAGCCGTACCCCAAGTACGTTCCCGAGTCGGCGGTTGGTGAGTCAGAAGACAAGTAAGTGATTAAGTGATGAGGTGATTAGGTTTCCCCGCCCCCCCCAAGGAGCGCTAGACGCGAGAAGCTAGACGTGAGACGTCCCCCCACCCATCCAGGAGAACGTGGGTACGGCGCGCCCCAGAGCAGAATGCGGTCAATCAGTGCTCCGAGGGTACCTTGTTGATGAGCTTCGGGGCACCGTGCAACAGCACGGCGGTGCCGTCATTGAGCACCACGGCCGCTCGGGGTAGCGGTTCGGAGTCCCCGAGCTTCACGTAGCCTCCCCAGCCGGACCGTGATGCCTTGGGGCCGATGAACTTGGCGACACCGGGCCGCGGCAGGCCGAGGACCATCCGCGCAACG
>JAJDNH010000230.1 GCA_022340775.1 Acidobacteriota bacterium | reverse complement strand
GCCGGGTTTCGTTACACTCCACGCCTGCATCTCGACCTTTTTGGAGGGGGGAGGGGGGTGTAGCCCATGGGCTTCTACCGGATCGCCAAGACATTCGAGGTGGAGTACGCGCACCGGTTGTCGAAGCATCCGGAGAGATGCCGCTTTCCGCATGGCCACCGGCTACGGATCGAGGTCGTGGTAAGGGGTCGGGCTCTCGACGACAACGACATGGTATGCGACTACAAAGCACTCAAGACCCTAGTGCTCGAGCTGGTCGAGGAGCTCGATCACGGCTTGGGAGTGAGCTCCGACGATCCGCACCGTCTGATGTTGGAAGAGATGAGCGAGCGCCTCCTCGTCTTCGAGGGTGTCGATCCGACCACCGAAGTGCTGGTTAAACGGCTGTTCGATGAGATTTCCGGCCGGCTTACGCCGGGGCGCAAGGTGGTGACGCCGAGCGGAGTGACCTACACGGTTCCCCAGGGCCTGCAGCTGGAGAGGGTGCGAGTCTGGGAGACCTCGACCTCGTGGGCCGAGTACACTGCTGATGCAGGCTGACCCACTGGTCGGCCCGGACGGCATCACCGCCTACCTGGAGCGGCTGGAGCAACCGGTTGCGGTCACCGGGGGTACTGGCTTTGTCGGCTCGCACCTGGTCGATACTCTCTGCGCAGCCGGCATCCGGCCACGAGTGCTGGTGCGCGACCGACGCTCCCCGCGTTGGATCGCCGACCGCCCTGTGGAGCTGGTTCACGGCTCACTCGGCGACTCCGGCTCGCTTCGCCGCCTGGTCGAGTCGGCTCGGACCGTCTTCCACCTTGCCGGCGTGCTGCGCGCAGCGCACGAGGCGGACTTCGATCGCGGCAACCGGGAGGGCACGGAGAACCTCCTCGAGGCCGTGGCGGGCGTCGCGTCGGAGGCGACCGTCGTCCACGTCTCGTCTCTGGCAGCTGCCGGGCCCTCGCCGGAGATCGGGGGTGTCGGTCCCGAGGTGGAGCCGAGCCCATTGTCGGCCTACGGGCGCTCGAAACTGGCCGCCGAACGAGCTGTGCAGCAGCTGGGCGGGGAGGGTCGTTGGATCATCCTCCGACCGCCAGCGATCTACGGTCCTCGCGACACGGATGTGCTCCAGTTCTTCCGGCTTGCCGCCCGCGGCCTGGTGCCACTACCTTCGGGCGAACGGTGGGTAACGGTCGCCTACGTGGCTGACGTCGTTCGAGGGATTCTGGCGGCTGCCGCCGGCGTGGCACCTCTGCGAGCAATCTACCATCTCGGCGAGCCGGTGCCCTACCGGATGCCTGCTCTGATCCACCTGCTGGCCGCGGCGGGAGGGGTCCGAGCGCGAGTTGTTCCAGTGTTGCCAGCGATCGTTGCCCTTGCCGGCGCCGCCGGGAGCAGTCTTCAGCGGCTCGGTTTTTCTCGTGTCGCCATGACGCGCGACAAGGCGCGTGAGTTGACGGCGCGGCACTGGACGGCCCGGACCTCTGATTCGTTGAGGCAGCTCGGCTTGGAGCACTGGGTCGACTTCCCGACCGGTGCAACCCGCACGTGGGAGTGGTACCGGGTGGTCGGCTGGGTGCGGTAAGATGCAGTCGCGAGCCATTTACTTTTGAGGAGGAGATGTGGACGTATTCCAGAAGTGCTTGGATTTCAAGGAGGCGGACGTCGTTCGTCGGCTCGGTTTTTATCCTTACTTCCGCGTGATCTCCTCCGCCCAGGACCCGGTCGTCATCATCGATGGCCACGAGATGGTGATGCTGGGATCCAACAATTACCTCGGTCTGACGAATCACCCCGAGGTCAAGGCGGCCGCCGCTGAGGCGCTTGCCTTGTACGGAAGCGGGACCGCGGGGTCTCGCTTCCTGAACGGAACCCTCGACATCCACGTCCGTCTCGAAGAGCAGCTTGCAGAGTTCATGCAGCGCGAGGCTGTGCTCACGTTCTCGACCGGGTTCCAGGTCAATCTCGGGGTTATCTCTTGTCTTCTCGACAGGCGGGACGTGGTGTTCCTCGATAACCTCGATCATGCCTGCATCATTGACGGCGCTCGTCTCGGCTTCGGCAAGACGGTCAAGTTCAAGCACAACGACATGCAGGACCTGGATGAGAGGCTGACGGGGTTTGACGGCGCCAAGGGGAAGCTGATCGTTGTCGACGGCGTGTTCTCGATGGAAGGCGACGTTGCCGATCTCCCAGGGCTGGTGCAGCTCAAGGCGAAGCATGGCGCCAGGCTGATGGTCGACGACGCACACGGGATCGGGGTCTTCGGTGATCACGGGCGTGGCACCTCCGAGCACTTCGGGCTCGAGGACGACGTGGACTTGGTGATGGGGACCTTCTCGAAGTCGCTGGCGGCGGTCGGTGGTTTCATCGCTGGTGAGGCCAAGGTGATCGACTGGATCCGCCATCACGCTCGTTCACTGATCTTCTCTGCCTCGCCGCCGCCGGCTTCGGTGGCATCGGTCAGCCGGGCGATCGAGATCATCCGGCGCGAGCCTGAGAGGCGCGGCCAGCTTTGGGACAACACCGAGTACATGAGGCGTGAGTTCACGAACCTGGGCTTCGACACCGGGTCGTCGGGCTCACCGGTCATCCCGCTGGTTGTCGGCGAGGACCGGGCCGCATTCGTGATGACGATCCGGCTGCAGCAGGAGGGCGTTTTCGCCAACCCAGTCGTGTCGCCTGCGGTGCCGCCGGGGCGGGCCATGATGCGAACCTCCTATATGGCGACCCATACCCGTGACCACCTCGACCTCGCCCTCGAGGCGTTCGCCAGGGTCGGGCGGGAGGTGGGGGTCATCAGCTAATGCATAGGGTCGAGATTCGTCCGGTTCACGGGCGTGCCCAGCTGGCTACGTTCGTCAACCTTCCATGGAAGCTCTACCGTCGTGACCCACTGTGGGTGCCTCCGCTGAGAAAGTCCGTGCGGGAGCTTCTGGATCCGGACGAGCACTCCTTCTACGATGGTGGCTCCCGTGCGAGCCGGGAGCTGTTCCTGGCCTGGGACGGTCGCGATGCCGTCGGCCGCGTGGCGGCCATCGACAACCTCGCCCACAACGAGTTTCAGGACGAGAACGTCGCGTTTTTCGGGTTCTTCGAGTCGATCGACCGTCCAGACGTCGCGCGTGCCCTGTTGGCGGGAGTCGAAGAGTGGGCGCGCTCGCGAGGTCGCTCAGCGGTCCGCGGTCCTGCCAACCCATCCACCAACTACGAATGTGGCCTGCTTGTCGAGGGCTTTACCCGTCCGCCGGTGCTGATGATGACCTACAACCCCCCCTTCTATCGTGCGCTGATCGAGGGTGCGGGATTTGGCAAGGTCAAGGACCTGTACGCGTACATTTCTCCGGTGCACGGCGCCCACCTCGAAAGGCTCGTCCGACTGGCCGACCGCACACGCAAGAAGCACCCGGAGTTCACGACTCGCGCTGCCAACCTCAAGGACTTCGACAACGAGGTACGGCTGGTGCAGGAGATCTACAACTCGGCGTGGGAGAGAAACTGGGGCTTCATCCCGATGTCGGACGCCGAGATCGAGTGGCTGGCGAGGGAGCTGAGGCCCCTGGTACAGCCGGACCTCCT
>JAJDNH010000229.1 GCA_022340775.1 Acidobacteriota bacterium | reverse complement strand
CATCTGTCGAGAGACTTCGGGATCTGGCGGGAGGTTCGGGTCTGTAGAAGCGGCGACGACCTGATCGGGAGGATCAACCAGGTGATCTACAGGGAATCGAAGATCCTGGATGAGATCGGGCGATGGCAGGGCGGTGCGGGGACGGACAGGCGAGGGTATTCAGGAGCCAGCGTTTCCAGTGACGGCTCACCGAGTCCGGTGGTCCTGAGACAGCTCGAGGAGCAGATACAGTATCTAGATCGGGCGACGGAGTGCCGATGATGAACGAACGAGGTGTGTCGAGCACCATGGGTTTGGTGCTCTGGACGGCGATGGTGATCGCGGTCTCAGCGGCCGCTGCGGACGAGGGCTCAGCTCCGGAGACTGCGGTGAACGCTTTGGCCCGGTTGAAAATCCATAGCACGGCGCCGGGCGCGAGAGATGACCTGAAGGAGACTGCAGTCTTCATCAGTCCCGACGGCTACCTGATTACCAGCGTCCGCCCGTTGCAGTACTTCCACGACTGCTGCAGCTCCGGAGCGAGCACCCGGGGCTGCTCGGACCTGCACTTTGCGGCTGCAGCGGTCACCCGGCCCCAGGCGATGCCACTCGACGCCCAGCTCATCGGCTGCAGCGCCAGCCAGGGGCTGGCCTTGCTTCACGTGCGGTCACGGCCACAGGCCTGGCTGGGACATCCAGAGGCTGGGGCACCGAACGAGGCCTCGTCGGCCTGGCTGGTGTCCGGCTCGGATGTGGTGAAGGTCTCGCTCGCGGCCGGCACCAGGCCGGGGCGGCCGGAATTGGTCGTACCGGAAGATGGGGGAGGGCCGGGGATGCCCGTGGTTGGCCCTCGCGGCAACCTCGTCGCCATCGTCGAGAGTGTGGAGGAGGGCATTCCAGCAGCGTCGCGTCGGGCCGTTCTGGTCGGCCGGGACGATGTGACACGGTTTCTCAACCGCTTCTGGTTCCGTGTCATGTTCCTGCCACCGGTCCTCGACCCGCAGCTGGGAGTGCTGAGGGTGAGCGTGGAGCCGATGCTGCGGGAGCTCACCGGGGTCCACGGGACCGTGCGCCTCGAGGCGGAAGGAATCTCTGCTCTCGAGGCTGCACTCGAGGGCAAGCCTGCGCACATGTCCGCCGAGCTCGGGCTTCCCGCAGCCTGGAAGGACGAGCCGCCGGAGGCCGCCACGGTGAGTGTGGTCCTGAGAGAGGCGTCCTCTCGAGTCGTCTCGGAGCGTCGTTACCGGCTGCATGCGGCCAAGCGGGAGAAGTTTGCGGCCGTGACGGGCTCGACGTCTGCGGGCCGGCGAACGCCCGTCTCCGGCAGCGTGGGAACCGCCGGCGACACCTCAGGTGCTAACTCGAGCTCGCTCGGCGCGGCCGGACGCCTCCGCCTGCCGGACGGCGACCACGGATCGAAGATCGCCATCACTGACCAGGTGGTCCGCGATATTGCGCGACACCGCCTGATCGGGAAGAACTACGAGCAGCTGCCGCTGGGGCCGCTGCGGAGCACTGCGGAGCGGTTCGACCGGCTGGGCATCGATCAGGAGCAGACGACGGACCAGCTGTCGGAAGTGGTGGTCGAGGTTAGGAGCGCGACCAGCTACCGAGAGTACTGGTCGGCTGTGGAGCGTTATTACGAGCTCAGAAACCGGCTCCAAGACGTGAGCCGGGAGGTGAAGCGGCTCGAGAGCAACCTGCAGACGTCAGGCATCTGCCGGTGTCCGAGCGGCGTCTGGTACCTGCGAACCAAGAGCGAGTGCGGTTCCAACTGCAGAATCACGCGGCCGAGCTCTGGTCGGAGGCGGAGGTGACAAGGTGGCAGAACGCCGGAGCAAGGTCTTCAGCGGCCGGTCCCTGAAGCACGGGGCACAGTCGACCTACGCCGAGGGGAGGAAGCATGCAATCTACGGACGGTGGCCCTCCGAGTGACCAGCGACAGGGCTCCGGTTCACTGGAGGAGCGAGGGGTTCAGGTTTCTTCGGCGCAGAGACGGCGGAGGTCGGTTCGGGAACCTCCTCGTCCGCGCCGGCACGGGCCACGGCGGCGCCTCTCCGAGCTGAACTTCCGCCAGGTCTCGGGGTACACTTTCTTCGCGGCGCTCGTCGTCTTCTGGTTCTATGTTGCCTATGTTGTCACGCAGTTAGGGTTCGCGGGCGGTTCGTACAGCCTGATCACGACCGTCGCGGTTGGAATCACCGGGACGTTCCTGGTCGCGATCCTCGCCACCATGATCCTCAAGCTCAGGGATCCCGGTTGGTTCGTGGTCTGGTGTGCGCTCGTGGTCGTTTTCTTTGGTGTGGCACTGACCCGGTCGTGGCACGACGTTCGCGGAGGGAAGCTGGTCAAGGAAATCTTCACCCGTCCGGCGGGCACGACCGTGCCGCTGCCGAGCGAGGTCAGCGAGGGCATGTACGGGCGCTGGACCGGCTTCGTCCGCGCCGTCTGCGAGATCCAGCATGCGCAGTGCGACCTCAAAGCGGAGCTGCGCAAGGACGTGATCGAGGCCATCAGAGACAACTCCCCGAAGGGGCTGGTGGCCCGCCGGGCGGTCACCGACCAATACGAGCTGGCGGGAGGGGCCGGCGCCCTCGCGCGTGCCAAGAACCAGGTCGGTGAGTACGCGCGTCGCTTCGACAGCTTCACCCAGAACTCACTCGAGAAGCTGAAGCCTTTCGAGCGGCGGTTGCCCGCGTTGTCCGAGATGCGTAAGTCGTACCTGATGTGGCGCGAGCACGTACTCAAGATCTCGGGCAGGAAGCTCGGCGACCAGCTGCTGGGGACCATCGCCTCCGAGCAGGGGGTACTCCGCGCCCTACGCGACAACTTCGGCAGCACCACCGTGGACGAGAACGGCGTCATCCACTGTCAAAACCCGGGCGCCTTCGACCTCCAGTGGAGGGGCCTCGAGAACGTGGACCGTCAGGCGGAGAAGGTCATCCAGTGGGCTGAATGCCACTGAGCGGCACGAGCCGACGTCTCCGCGGTGACAGTGGGCCGCGGCCGAGCGACACGGTGTCGGCTCAGGGCAGTACGACAAAGACCAGCGTTGCACAGGCCGCCTCGGTATCCTTAGGCCAGACTTCGGCGCGCCACTCGCCATACAGCGAGGCGGTTGACACCAGGGTGCCGCCGAGCGGCACCCTGGTGGTGACTTGGAGCGCCCCGTCGGCTGCCTTCGGGCTCGCCGCCGGGACCGGGAGAGGGTAGCCGGGCAGGTTCTTTGTGCCGGGGCCGTGGCCGCCCGTGAGGTC
>JAJDNH010000214.1 GCA_022340775.1 Acidobacteriota bacterium | reverse complement strand
CACTACTACCAGGGCGGGGACGGCTCGGCCCGCCCCTACGACCGGCCCGACGGTTTCGGATGCGAGACCTCAGCCGGTCCCATCGTGATCGAGGACACGACCGCCGAGCACAACTACGGCGACGGCCTCGACTCCAAGGCCTCGAACACCACCATCCGGCGCTGCGTGGTTGCCAACAACAGCTGCGACGGGGTCAAGCTGTGGGGCGGCGGCAGCCGGGTCGAGAGCACGCTGATCTACGGGCGCGGCGACGGCGACGCGACGCCGGCGCCATGGGCAGCGATCGTCATCGACACCACCGAAAGCGGCGCCTCGTTCGAGCTCGTCAACGTGACCGTCGATGACGCACTGGGGCAGAACTACCTGGTGTACGTCCAGTACGACGATGCCACCAGCATCGGCCTGACAATCAGGAACTCGATCTTCCGCGCCACAGGCCAGGACTGCCCGATCTGGCTCCGCGACACCGTCTCGCTGGCCGCCGACCACAACCTCTTCTACCTACCTTTGAACACCACGATCCTGACCCACGGCAACACCGACTACACGGCGGCGACCATCTCGGGCCTCGGCGCCGGCAACGCGTCGGCCGACCCCCTCTTCGTGGCGCCGGCGTGGGGCAGTGACGGCAACTACCACCTGCAAAGCGGCAGCCCGGCGATCGACGCCGGGACCGCGACCGGCGCGCCGGTGGACGATCTGGACGGGGTGCCGCGGGACGCGACGCCGGACCTCGGGGCCTACGAGTACGCAGCCGGCTCACAGTGCACGCTGACCTGCCAGGCGACGCCGCCGACGAGCGCGACCGCCGGCTCGCCGGCGGTGTTCTCGGCCTCGGCGACGGCCACCGGCTGCGGCGAGACGCCGTCCTTTGCATGGGCGTTCGGCGACGGCGGGCAGAGCGCGCAGCAGAGCCCGAGCCACACCTACGCCGCGGCGGGATCGTACCAGTGGTCGCTCACGGTGAGCGCGGGGACAGCAACCTGCACCGGCTCGGGCACGATCACGGTTGCGCCGGAGGGCGCGGCACGTCCCCCACACAGCGGCGGCCAGGTCGTCCCACAGGTGGCACATCTGAAGGGCAAGGGGGTGTCCTACTGGACCACCGACCTGACGCTTGCCAACCCGACGGCGGCTCCCATCACGACCAAGCTGTACTTCACCGTACGCGAAGCAGACGGCTTGACCGGCTACGCCGAGGCCGAGGTGACGGTCCCCGCCGGCGCCTGCCGCACCTATAGCGACGTGGTGTTATCGCTGTTCGGCCTCTCCGGTGCAGGATCTCTGGAGGTGGTCTCGGCCGACCTGATCGTCGCGACCCGCACGTTCACGGCTGCTGCCGGCGGCGGCTCTTACGGGCAGGGCTGCCCGCCGGTCGCGCAGGACGCAGCGATCTCGACCAGCGACGGCCTACGGCTGCTCACCGGTGGCGTCATCGCCGGTAGCGGCGCGCGTTCCAACCTGGCGCTCAACGAGGTGTGGGGCGAGGCGGCCGGGGTTCGCATCCGGCTGCTCGACCGCGATGGGACGATGCTCGGCGAGCGCACCTACCAGCTGCAGCCCTACGGGAACCTGCAGGTCAACGACCTGGCGCACGAGGTCGGCGGCCTGACGACGCTGGCCGAGGGCCAGGTCGAGGTCACGGTCACGCAGGGTACGGGGCGGGTGGCCGCCACCCTGTTTCTCGTCGATGGTTCGGACGACCCGGCTACCGTGCCGTTGGTTGTCCGCTGAGCTGGTAGGCGGGGAATGGCCCGCTCAGGGCCGGTGTTTGCAGCCAAGGAGGAACGGAACTTGAAACGCCTACTCATCGCAAGTGCACTGATTCTGCCGTTTGTCGCCGCTTGCGCCGCATCGTCGACCTCGGCGCCGGCGGACCCGTCGTACGCCAAGAACGTCGAGCCCGTGATCGCCAAGCGCTGTCTCGGCTGCCACAGCGCGGAGAAGCACAAGGCGGGGCTGGTCCTCGACAAGGCATCCGGCTACAAGGACCTCACCACCCGTATGAGCGTCCAGGTGACCGACATGCCGCTGGTCAAGCCCGGCGACCCGGACGGTTCGTACCTGTGGCTGAAGCTGATGCACACCGCTCCCAAGGGCAAGGGAATGCCGCGCACCCTGTTCGGATCCAAGAAGCTGCCGGCCGACGAGCTGGAGCTGATCAAGAGCTGGATCGAGACCGGAGCGAAGCCGTAGATACCCCTCCAACCCGCCCAGTGACGGAGTGACGGAGGCCCCCACCCACCCGGTCGTTAAGTGATTGGGTGATTAAGTGATTAGGTTCCCCCACCCACCCGGAGAATGCGGCTGAAGCGCGCTCCAAAGAACGGTGCGTTCAAACGGACGTGCGGTCCTTGAGGTTTGTCTGAAGGGCGTTCACGAGGGGTTGGCGCTGACGAGAAGCCTCAAGGGGGGCACCCCTGCAGGAAAGCGAGCTCATGGCCGTGGCCAAGGGGGTCGAAGAGGGTGGGGGCTGGCCATACAGCCATCTCGTTTTCCAAAGGGTCACCGGCGCCGGAGGCGACGCGTAATCTCGGCCTTTGGCGATGAGAGGAGCCGCCTCACGATTGGAAGAGGCGGCCCGAGTGGCTTCCGGCGGTCGCCCCGGAGTCGATCATCCCCACTTGCTGCCTCGCGACCGCCGGAAACGCGAAGCGGGCGGTCACCCTGTGACCGCGCGGCCGCCGGAGTGACACAGGATGTCCTCTCACAACCTCAGTACAGTGTTCCCCCGATCCTGCTATTCTTTCTCAGGAGGTTCCCATGCGCCGGTTTCTCGCAGTTCTTCTGGTTCTGGTGCTGATCGTTGCGGGTGGTGGTTACCTGTGGCTTCAGCACCGCCACACCCTGGAGATGGAACGGCTCACCGCGGAGACGAACAGCCAGCTTACCCAGGCGCGGACCCGCTACCTCGCGGTGGCGCAGGATCTCGCCGAGGACGCTGCCGGGGCGCTGGCCGTGACGCTGGCAGGCGACATCGCGCGCCAGGAGTACGCAGCGATCGACGCCGAGCTGGGCACCGTCGTACAGGGGCATCGGCTGACCGGGATCATCGTCCTTGGCCAGGACGGGAAGGTCCTGTCCGCCACCGACCTGCGGTACCGCGGGCGCACGCTGGACGACCCGGCGACCAAGCGTGCGCTGGCCGTCAACGAGACGGTGACCGCCGCCGAGGCGCCGCAGCCCGGCCAGATCGAGGTCGACTCGCCGGTCTTCTCCGGCGGCCAGCGGCTGGCGACCCTGCGCGTGTTCGTCGACATCACCGCTTCCGAGGCGACCACAGCAGCCGAGTAGAACGGAATTCTCCCAAGGGCGCCTGCGGTTGTTCGGGCGGGCCTTGCCGTACACGTACAAGCTGAGACGGGCCCGGCTTCGGAGGTGAGCCCGTGAGAGAGCACCGCGCCAAGATCGGGACGCTTTTCCTGATCGTTTTCATCGACCTCATCGGCTTCGGAATCATCATCCCGATCCTGCCGCTGTACGCCGAGCAGTTTGGACCCTCGCCGCTCGCGTTCGGGCTCCTGATGGCGTCGTTCTCGCTCATGCAGTTCGTCTTCGCGCCGGTGCTCGGGCGCCTTTCCGACCGCTTCGGCCGGCGTCCCATCCTCCTGATCTCTCTCATCGGCTCGGCCGTCGGCTACGTCCTCTTCGGCTTCGCGGGCTCGATGGGAATGCTGTTCGCGTCGCGGATCGTGGACGGCATCTCCGGCGCCAACATCTCCACCGCGCAGGCGGTGATCGCCGACATCACGACCCCGGAGGACCGCGCCAAGGGTATGGGCGCGATCGGCGCGGCGTTCGGGCTCGGCTTCATCCTCGGGCCTGCGATCGGCGGCCTGCTGGTCAGCATCGCTCACTGGTTGCCCGGCGTCGCCGCCGCCGTGACCTCGTTGATCGCCGCCGGCCTGGTGCTGGCGGTCCTGCCGGAGACCCTCGATCCGGAGGCCGGCGTCAAAGCGGCGCGACGTCGCCTCGACCTGCGCAGCCTGGCCCGTGCCATGGCCCATCCCTTCCTCGGGCTGTGCCTGATCATGGTGCTGTTCATCATCTTCGCCTTCTCCAACTTCGAGACCACCTTCGCGCAGTTCGTTCAGTTCAAGTTCGCGCTCACCAAGAGCCAGATCAGCTTCCTGTTCGTCTACGCCGGCGTGCTCGCCGCCCTCGTCCAGGGCGGGCTCGCGGGGCGGCTCACCAAGCGTTTCGGAGAGGCGAAGCTGGTCACGGCGGGGACCTTCCTGGGATTCCTCGGTCTCGGCTTTCTGCCGTACCTCGGCAGCCTCGGGCTGGTAATGGTCTCACTCGCGGTGCTCGCGATGGGGCAGGGGATCGCTTCGCCGGCGCTGTCCTCACTGACCTCGAAGCTGGTCGCCGCCGACGAAGTCGGCGGGGTCATGGGTGTCTACCAGTCGATGTCGAGCCTCGGCCGCATCGGTGGGCCCTTCTGGGCCGAGATGGTGTACGGGATGATCGGCGTGGCCTGGCCCTACCGCACCGGCTCGCTGTTCATGCTGCTCGCCTGCGGCATCTCGCTGATCGTGCTCGCCCGCCTGAAGGGGATCGACCCGACCTCCCACCCAGCGACGGAGTGACGGAGTGACGGAGTGACGGAGTCCCCCTCCCGCCCCGGGGAAGCGGTAGACGGGAAACGGGAAACGGGAGACGCAGAGAAAGCGGGCGAAGCGCGAATCAGAGCAGGCTGCGCTCAAACGGGCGTACCGTCCTTGACGTTTCTCTGAAGCGCACTCACAAGGCGCACGCGTTGGCGAGAAACGTCAAAGGGGGGTAACCTCGGCCCTCGGCGTTCAGAGAACGGCCCCACGATTGGAGGAGGCGGCCCGAGCAGGCTCCGGCGGTCGCCACGGGGATGCTCATCTGTTCTCGTGGCCGTGCGACCGCCGGAGCCCCAGAGAACGCTCCCCAGGTCGTGCGGACAGAGGGTCCCAGTCCGTGCACCCACGCGGCCCCACCCATCCAGATCCTTCTTCGCTCGCGAAGCTCGCTCATCAGGATGACATCTGGGAGGCGACCGACACGGGGTTCTGTAGGCGGGTGCTTCAGCGCCCGCCCCCGCACCACGGGGTGAACCCGGTGAGACAGCGACCCGCCGGAGCATCCTGGGGGCGCGCCCTGAAGGACGCGCCTACCCAGAAAAGACAACGGCGTCCCGCCCGCCGGGTGGGCGGTGGCCGTCTCGCTTTCCCTTCTGGCGTCTTCCGTTTCCCGTTTTCCTTCCCCGTCCCGGGCGGGGGAATGTGCACCAATTGAGATAACGACCCCCACCTGCCTCTCCGGGCGGGTGGGGGTCGTCTCGCGTCTAGCGTCTAACGTCTCGCGCTCCTACATCACCGCATGAATCGGCGCCAGCTCGCCCGAGCGGATCGCTGCGGCATGTGCCGTCACCAGCGGCAGGGCGCGGTAGGCGAAGTGGATCGCCGTCTGCACCTTGTTGTGGTAGAAGGCGGCTTCCGCGTCGTCGCCGAGTAGTTTCTTGTACGCCTCCTCGTCGTCCGCGTCGACGCCCTTGTCGGCCAGGATCGCCTGCAGCTTGGTGCGTGCGATGACGGCCTGGTCGAGCAGGTAGTGAGCGCCGAGGATGGTCCCCACCATCTCCAGCAACGGCACCGCGTCGAGCAGCGTGATCAGGATGCCGTCCGGCCGCTTCATGAGCTCCTTGGAGATCGTCTCCATCTGCTTCAGAGCCGCCGCCAGCATCCACGCCGGCTCCATCAGCTGTGGGTCCTTCTGCAGAGAGCGGAAGGTCTTCTCGGCCATGCCGAGCAGCTCGCGCACGGTCTTGCCCTTGTTGAGCGGCAGCTTGCGGGCAACGAAGTCGAGCGCCTGGATGCCGTTGGTGCCCTCGTAGATGCAGGCGATCTTGGCGTCGCGCAGGTACTGCTCG
>JAJDNH010000213.1 GCA_022340775.1 Acidobacteriota bacterium | reverse complement strand
GAAGAGTGATGAAGAGGGTCCCGATGACCGTGCCGTCGGACGGGTCACGACTCTCAGACCCGTACACTCTTGTGCCCATTCCGTTGAAGGTGAACATGGTGGGAGCTTTCTTGATGGGTTCGAGGAACAACCGCCGGTTGGCCAGCAGACTGTCCACCAGCCGTCGTTGCTGTTTGAACCGACCAGTCAAGCGGCCCCACCAAAGCGCCCGGTAGACACGGTGAGGCTTGCCCGACTGGAGTGCGCGCGCCAGCCGGACGTCGCCGGCGAGAACTTCGAGCTCTGGTATCCGGTTCAGCATGATTCCCCCAACTGCTCTTGGTTCGGTCGTCCTCTCAGCCCCCGGCGAAGGCCGTGGAGGCGGTTTGAACGGCTCACTGCCCGCGAGGCACAGAACCACAACCGGTGAGCGTCATGGCGACACATAATGCGACAATGTTGCAAGACATTACCCTGTTACGAGAGACTTGGGCCTGCCTCAGGGTACCAGTTGTCCAATAGTGAGATCAAGCCGAGGGAGTCCGACCTGAGGAGGCAACCAGTGTCATCACGGAGCACAGACGAGCGCGGTACCGATGATCGCGCTCAGGTCATCTTCAGGAGCCACTCCCCTCGGGGAGGGCGGGAGGCTCGTCGCCTCCCTCTCGTCTACCCGCGCCCCGAGCGTCCTGGTGGACGGGTTCCGCTAGCCAGTACCCCCCGAACGCCGACGTCATCCCCGCCCGACGGATCTCCAGGCCGGCCTCGGCGCCGTGATCCCCCGTCGTGCGCGCGGCGAAGCTCGGGTAGTGGGGCCCCTCGATCCATTCGACGGCGCGGACGTACCAGGGAACCGGCGCCGCGTAGTCGAAGACGAGCACGAATCGCCGGGCGATCCGCCCCGCCTCACACAGCGTGAAGCGCCGAAGCTCTGGCGGCAGGCCGTGGAGCAGGTAGGCCATGGTCACGACGTCGTAGGCGCCGTCGGACAGGCGCGGCAGCTCGGCCAGGTCCATCTCCAGCAGATGCGCCTCTGGTAAGCGCCTGCGGGCGCGCCGGAGGAGACCCCTGGCGAAGTCCATGCCAGCCACCGTGTGACCCCTCTCGGCAAAGGCGCCCGCCAGCGTACCGGTTCCCGTCCCCAGATCGAGCACGGTGAGGGCAGGATTCAGCGCGAGCTCTGCGAGAGCGTTCCTGTACTCGGGAAGGAGGCGGCGGTCAATCAGGATGAACGCCGGCGAGACGAGGTTGAAGAAGCGGCGCGTCCGGCGCCGCTCCCGAACAGCTTCGGGAGCATTCAGCTCCGCCCGGTCGCCGTATGGACACGGACCGTGCTCCGAGCCCGGGATCCCGTTGAGATCTTCTGACTCCGTCTTCATCGGCCGTCAAGTATAGGCGTTCGGTTCCGGGAAGCTGCTGTTCTCGGACGGTGTTCTGTCTTCCGAAGGACCGGCCGCACTCGGCCGTGGAGGTGAACGATGAGCTTCAGCGCACTTGCGGCCCACGCCCCGAAGGCCGCTCTCGAACCGTATAGTTACGAGCCCGAGCCGCTCGGCGAGCACGACGTCGAGATCGCCATCAGCCACTGTGGCATCTGTCACTCCGACGTTCACCTTGTGGACGGCGAGTGGGGGGACTACTTTCCGCTCGTTCCCGGCCACGAGATCGTCGGCACGGTGGTGGCCGGCAAGGCGTTCCCGGCCGGTACCCGGGTCGGTGTCGGCTGGCAGTGCAACAGCTGCGGCGACTGCAGCTACTGCGCGGCCGGCGAAGAGGTCCTGTGCTCCGAGAACCAGGCCACCTGCCAGGGCAACTTCGGCGGCTTTGCGGACCGTATCCGGGTCGACGAGCGTTTCGTGTTCGCGATCCCTGACGGCCTCGGCTCGGCCGAGGCGGCGCCGCTGCTGTGCGGCGGAATCACCGTCTACTCTCCCCTCCAGCGCTACTTCCGCAAGAGCTCCCGGGTCGCCGTCATCGGCATCGGCGGCCTCGGTCACTTGGCGCTGCAGTTCGCGCGCGCCATGGGCTACCAAGTAACCGCCGTCAGCCGCTCGCCGGAGAAAGAGGCAGAGGCGCGGAAGCACGGTGCCCACGAGTTCCTGACTGGGGACCCGGTTCCGGGCTCGTTCGACCTCGTTTTGAACACCGCCCACGCCGTTCTCGACATGTCGACTTGGATGGCCGCACTGAGCCCCAAGGGAATCTTCTGCCAGCTCGGCGCGGCGGGAGAACCGCTCGAGGTCCCCGTCTTCTCTCTCATCGTCGGCCAACGCGTGGTCACCGGCAGCGCGATCGGGCACCCGAGCGTCATCCGCGACATGCTGGCTTTCGCCGCCGAGCACGGTGTGCAGGCCCAAGTCGAGGTCATGCCCATGGACCAGGCCAACGAGGCCCTCGACCGCACCCGCCGCAACCAGGCCCGCTACCGCGTCGTCCTCGCCCGCTGATGAAAGACCCAGCCAGGAATGAACCACTGCGGCAGGAAGAGCACGGCCCTGGCTGGCGTATCGCCGGTCGCAGTAGATCGCGAGTGAATGACCCGGCCTCTATCACCACCAGTTCGTGGAGTCGCCGGTGACGTTGTCGACCAGCGACACGAACGCCCACGACCGCCCCTCGACGCCGTTGGCCTCATCGTCGAGCGGCAAGATCGTCAGACCATAGGTGCCGTCGGCGAGCGAGCCTTTGGGCAGGCCGAGCACCGTCTCCAGCGGCTCGACCAGGTTCTGCCACGGCTGCAGCGTCAGCTCCGTCTCCGCCACCTTGACGCCGTAGGCGTCGTAGAGCGTCAGCCGGTGCGTGATGGCGTGATCGGCGTCGCCGTTGTACAGGCCGACGTTGATCCGGAACGCCGGGCTCACCACCAGCCCCGTGAAGTGCTGCACCGGCCACCCATGCGGGGGGTACAGCGGCAGCATGCCGCCGTAGGTGCCGCCGTCGGTGCGGGTCGTGTAGGTGCGCGAGTACCCGCTCATCCACGAGCCCTCCTCGATCTCGAGCGCCCCCCGTACGTCGTTGTCCGAGGCGCACGCCTCGAACGAGTGCACCACGTCGGGGTAGACACTGCCAATACCGATATCCGGCGGCGGAGAATCCGCATTAGTCGGCGGAATGCCCCACAGGTCGTCCTTGGTCAACTCGGCTGACGAGCCGCCGCAGTTGCGGGTCGGGTCGCTCGTGTGAAGCCACATGCGAGCCACCGGCTGGATGTCCGAGGCGTTGTCCCAAAACGCACCGTACAGATCGGTCGTCCAGGAGGTGCCATTTCGGCCGGGAAGGTGGGCCACCGCCGGGACGGCGTAGCGTGTGAACGCGTCCCCCGCCCGGCTGAGCAGCGTGAACGGAACGAACGTCGCGTCGCCGGTGATGTTGTCGACCATCGAAAGCCACAGTGAGGCCGGGTCGCCCGACACTCCGAAGACCGGCGGGTACCCGTCGGCGATCGCAGCCGGAAACAGGCTTTCGATATCCGTGATCCTGACGCTGTGGGCCAGAACCTGTATGGAGCGGGTGGTATCGGTCCCTCCGTCCTCGAGGTCCACCCGCGCTACCGAGGTCAGGGTCACTGTCACCGGCGCGTCGCCGTCATTGACCACGCCGAGGTTGAAGCGGTAGCGGCCCGGAACGCGGTTGTCCAATACGAGTTGCGACGGTTGGATGAAGGGATGTTGGTTGGCCAGGATGTAGCCGGTGCTGTCATCCAGGGTACCGAAAGATCCCGCGAGCCACGGCAGGTGGTTGGTGTAGCCGAGGATGTCCGGAACCGCCGGCACCGCCTGGCCCTCGGTGCCACCCCCCGCACGCAACTGCGGATCGGAGTCGGGAGTCCAGACCCGGGCCGCCGCGACCAGGTTCTCGCCCCAGCGGTAGGGCGACGTGATGACCAGCGCGTCGTGCTTGGCGCCGTCCCCGGCCGGGCCGCCGCCGGCCCAGACCAGCACATCCGGGATGGCCAGGCTCCCGTGGGCAAGGATGTCCACCGTCTTGGCGACGTCGGGAGCAACCACCCGGCGGATCATGACCGTCATCGGCGTCGAGGACGGGTTGTAGAGGTAGAGGTCCGAGGTCCAGAAGGTCCCGTTCTTGCCCGAGGTGTGGGCCACGATCGGGATCGTCTGCACCTTCTCGGTTGGTGGGTCCTGCCCGAGCGCAGCGTAGGCCAGGCTACCTACAACTGGTTGGTCGTCGCTGACCAGCGAGAACGAGCCGTCGGCGTACGACAGGACCGAGTGGTGGTCCTGGTTGTTGTCCCTCCAGTCCACCAAGAAGAGGTCCTTCTGGGACTGGTAGAACGCGTTCTCAAGCCACGCGTTGGGGTTGTTGATCGGCGGCCCCGAGAGATCCATCGAGGTTGTCCCCGCTCCGACGGTGCGATCGGTAATTGGGTGGAACGTGAAGCTGGAGGCGCCTCCGATCCAGAGGCCGTCTCGGGTCGTGTCGATCGAGACAATCGGTGTCAGGCCTCCGGCATTGACCGTCCGCAGGAGGCTGAAATCGCCCCGCCGAGCGCCGACGGGCCCCCGGAGCAGCATCGGCCAGACGTCCCCGAGGTCCGCCACCGTCCCGCTGATCCCGGGGAGCACCAGCGGGTCGCACTGTCTTGGGGGCAGCCAGCCACCGGTACCCAGGAGCGAGTAGACGCAGTTGGCGACTCCGTAGAGACCCTCCGGCAGACCGGTGCGGGCGGCCCGATCGGCATCGACAACCGGGCCCTGCACCGCCCACCCGTACGCCCCGAGCGACGGATCGAGCGCGGCGTAGCGGCGCAGGAGCCTCATGGTTGCCGCGTCGAGCTCGATCGTCGACGGCCAGCCCTCGAACACCAGCCGGTCCTCCATTGTCGCCAGGTACGAGCCCCTGCCGTCGGCGCCAAGAAAATCCGGCGTGTTGTACCTTGTCGCGTTGTAGTAGAAGGGCCGCAGGCGTGTATAGGTGCCGTCTGACAGATCCAGGCTCCAGATCCCCGAGGTGTCCAAATCCGCCGGCGCTCCCATGACGTGCGCGCGGATCACGAAGGTCTTTCCGCTCAGCATGTGCCACGACGGTTGCTCGGCGAGAGCGACGCCTGCCGCGAGGCACGCGGTCAGAGCGCATATGAGGACCTGTTGAAATCGCTGGCGCACGCGCTCACGATCGTTCATGTCATCCCCCTTCATGGACGCGTTTCATCCAATGTCAATATGAGACTTGTGCTCGCAGAGTTGGACCTGTCCTGTTTCGGTGCATCCCTTGGTAGTATAGTGCTCACCCCTTAGCCTTGGCAACTCGACGTAGAAAGGACGCGGGCATCGTGCGATCTCGACGACACTTGTCGTCGGACATCGGCGACCGGCCTCGTCAGCGTTTGCCTCAGTTCCAGTGCGTCAGCCGCGGCCACAGATCGCGCAGAGATTGAACTGGATCCCGGCACACCCAGATTGGGCGGTTCTCCTCGGCCATCCCCCAGGGATGGCGGTGCTCGCCGCCCTTCTCGATGGAACCGCAGAGCCCTTCCAACCACTCGCGCCGCCACTGCAGCCAGATGATCACGTCCGGGTCGCCTTTCGGCGGTCCCCAGAGGGAGTGCGTCTGGTGGGCACAGGTTGGTGCCGGCAGGCCCAGGGCGGGCCCGAACAGGTTGATGGCCCCGGCCTCGCCGTAGTTGCTCGCATAGATTGCCGCCCGGGCACGCTCCTCAGGGCTCAGCGACCGGTACACCCCGGCGACGTCGGCGACCAGCTCCGGCCAGCCGAACTGGTCGCCCCACAGCTGCGGCAACGGGCCCACGTGCGCAACCTCTGTCTTCTGCGGGTTGATCCCGAGGGCCTTTTGGTATCCCACGTAGGCCCCCGGCTCGAGCAGCGGCAGAGCCAGGGGCGCCGTGACCGCGCCCGCCGCCACGAGGACCGCCACCGCCGTCGCCCGTGCCGCCGCCCTGCGGAACGGCCGAGAGATCCCGGTGAACGCGCGTGCGAAGGCAACGCCGCCGGCCGCCAGCAGCATCGGGTACGCCGGCGCCAGGTAGTAGTCCTTGCCGTGCAGCGCCATCATCACGACCAGGAGGACGAGGTAGACCCAACCCAGGGCCCGAAAGCGGCGGCCCTGACCGAGCAGCAACGACCACAGGCCGGCAATCCAGACCGGCGCCGTGACCGGTTGCATCATCAGCACCTGCTGGGCCATGAAGGCGAGCGGACCGAGCTCGACGTTCTTGCCGCTGGCGCGCACGTTGCGCAGGTCCTCGAGGGTGGGAAAGTGATGCTGCCACTGCCATAGCAGGTTGGGGAGGAAGAGCGCGAGCGCGACGGCCGCACCGAGCCAGATCCGTGGCTTGGCCAGCTCGCGGCGCAGCGGCGTGAGCACCACCGCGGCGGCCACGGCGAAGCCGAAGAACAAGGTCGAGTGCTTGTTCTCGAGCCCCAGGCCGACGAGCAGGCCGAAGGCGAGCCACAGGCGGGACTCGCCCGAGCGGATGATGCGGATCATCACCAGGATCGCACCCATCCAGTACAGCGGCTCGAAGGCGTTCATCGACAGGATGCTGGCCAGCATGAGATGCACCGGGGCGACGAGGATCGAGAGACCGGCGAGGGCCTGGGCGAAGCGCCCCCCGCCGAGCTCCCGAGCGATCAGGATGGTCAGGACCACGGTTCCGACCCCGGCCAGGAGCGGAAGCACGCGCAGCGCCGGCAGCGTGCCACCGAGGAGCAGAGCCACCTTGGCGTAGAGCGCCACCAGGGGCGCGTGGTCGACGTAGCCGAAGGCGAGGTGGCGACCGCAGTCCAGGAAGTACAGCTCATCCCGGAAGTAGCCGTAGCGCCACAGGCCCGGCACGTGAAGCAGTGCCTTGGCGCCGGCGAGCAACGCCAGCACCGCCCAGTCCAGCGCTGGCCTCGGGTCGCTCGTCTCCCAAGCGTCCGTGGAAACGTCCATGCTCCCCTCCCCCTGACAGCCACCGATCTCCCGAGCAGAGATCCTGGTCCCTTCGCCCACCAGGAAAACCGGCACGTGACACCGCTCGAGCAACCTCGAGCCACCGCCGTTTCACCTGCCCGCTTCTGATCTTGCTTGCTGCCCATCCTATCCCAGGATGGCGAACCGTGTGAAGACGGCCCCATGCCGAACGGTGGCCGACGCCCACTGGTCGCCGGTAGAATGCAGGCACTCCCCAAGGAGGTGCCCGAGCCGTGGACCGGCGCCGGTTTGTGCTGATCGCCACTGCCATCGTGCTGCTCGGCGTGGCGCTGCAGACCCCCTCGATGTGGAGCGGGTTCTTCGGCGACGACTACATCCAGCAGGCCGTGCTCGACAGGCTCACTCCCGCCAGCGCGCCGCTACGGGCGTGGAACCTCTACGACTTCGGCATCGCGGCAAATTGGAGAGCTTCGGGCAAAGCCTGGGCGCCGATCTGGTGGACCTCGCCGGACTGGCAGGTCCGGTTCGTCCGCCCACTGACCAGCGCCTCGATCTGGCTCGACCACTCGGTCTACGGACGGGCGGCATGGGGCTACCACCTGACCTCGCTGGCCTGGTACGCGGTCGTCCTGATCCTGGCCTTAGCACTGCTTCGGGCTCTCGGACTGGAGCGCCGGACGGCCCTGATCGCGGTCGCTCTCTACGCCTGTACCAACGGCGCGGAGATGCCCGTCGGTTGGATCTCCAACCGGAACACGGTCCTGGCCACCGCTGCCACCATGGCCGCCGTGCTCTGCGTTGTGCGCCTACGCTCGCGCTGGCGCATCCCGACGGCACTGGCTCTCTGCGTTGTCGCACTGGGTTGTAAGGAGTCCGGGGTCACGGCCTTCGTCCTGGTGGCCCTGTGGCTGCTACTCGAAGGTCGGTCGGCCGGTGACGGCGGCAGGGGGCGGCGAGCCCTGACTGCTGCAGGAATCTCCCTTGCGATGGCCGCCACCTACCTGGCGGTCCTGGCGGTCGCCGGCTTCGGCACGAGGAGCTGGTTCTACGCCACCCCGTGGCGGGAGCCGCTGCGCTACCTGGCCAACCTGGCGGTACTGGGCTCGGCGGGCCTGCTGCGTCTCCTGGCTCCGGTCTCGATCGACCTGCGCCTGCTGCTGCCGGGCACGGCCGTCTGGCTCGCGCTGGCCGGCGCACTGATCGCCTGGCCGGTCGGCTTGTTCGTGTGGCGCCACACGCGGGCGCATCCTGCGGCGCCATTTCTCGCCGGGTGGCTCCTGGTATCGCTTGCCGTCGAGGGCAGCGCGCCGCCGTCCGACCGGCTCCTCATGCAGGCGGCGTTCGGCAGTGCCGCGCTGATCGCTCTCTTCATCCGGGGCATGCTGGCCGGTGACGCCGGCCATGCCAGAGCTCGGCGGCTCGAGAGGGCAACGGCGTGGACACTCGTGCTCGTGACGGGGGTTTTGTCGGGTCTCAACGCGTTGGGCCAGTCGCTGACGCTGACCACGATCTCCCGCCAGCTGCGGGCGCGGGTCCTGGCTACGAGTGTCGGGGGGACGACCGGCCGTCGGGTCGACGCGGTTGTGCTCCAGGCCACCGACCCGATGCTGCCGTTCGTGCTCACCAGCACCTGGCTGGGCGAGACCGGCCGCCGCGACGTTCGCTTCTCGATCCTGCAGATGGGGCGACGCGGCCTCGAGTGGACGCGCGAGGACGACCGCACCTGCAAGATCCGCACGACCGGTGACCCATTCCTGACCAACGTGTTCGAGTCCGTCTACCGCAGCGGGCCGCGAATGCCGGCGGTGGGACAAGTGTTCACCACGCCGCTGTTCACACTCGAGGTGAACGAGGCCGAAGCCACCGGCCCACGAACCCTGCGCCTCCACTTCAACCGCTCGCTCGACGCCCCCGACCTGCGCTTTCTGGCGCCCGACAAGTCCGGGCGCCTGGTGCCGGTCACGGCACCGCCGGTCGGCGTCACGACCCGGCTACCAGAGCCGGTGAGGGTCAGTCCGCTCCTGCCGTGATCCCTGTCAGGGCACGTTCTCTCCTCAGCGCGCCTGAAGCCCCTCGAGGCGGAGCACGCCGTCGGCGTCCATCAGTCGCCGCCCCGCCGCCAGCACCACCAGCATCGCGCCAATGGCAACGGCTGCCGCGATCATGAACATCACCACCACCTGGTAGGCGACTGCCTGCAGCGGCGGCGAGCCGGCGAGGATCTGGCCGGTCATCATGCCGGGAAGCGAGACGATGCCGGCCGCCGCCATCGAGTTCAGGATCGGGATCATCCCGGTTCGCATCGCGTCGCGCAGCGGGGGCGTCAGCGCCTCGGCGCGGGTGGCGCCGAACGCCAGCCGCAGCTCGACCTCGGCCCGCCGCACCGCCAGGTGCTCGAGGAAGCGGTCGAGGCCGAGGGCAACGCCGGTCAGCGAGTTGCCCAGGATCATGCCGAGCAGCGGGATCACGTACTGCGGGTCGAACCAGGGGTGCACGCCTACCACGACCTGGGTCACCACCCCGCCGACCGCCAGGCACGACACCGCCATCGCCAGCCAGGCGTCGAGGTACACCGACGGATAGCGACGCCCGGTCCGCTTCACCGCCTCGCGGCCGGCGAAGAAGATCATCAGCAGCACCAGCAGCACCACCGGCGCGGCCTGGCGCAGGGCGAAGATCTTCTCCAACACCAGGCCGATGAGGCCGAGCTGAATGACGGTGCGGACCGCGGCCACCGCCAGCCGGCGGCCGATCCCCAGCCGCAGCAGGACAGAGATCACGCCGGCCGCAACGACCAGCATCGTCGAAACAACCAGGTCGAGCGGCTGGAGGTGAATCAGCGGCCCCATCACGCCTCCTCGAGACGGCTGTCCACCAGGCGCAGACGGCGGTCGCCGGAGAAACCCATCACACCCTCGTGCAGCACGCACAGCACGGCCCTGCCGGCGCGGTGGGCGTGCTCGGCCAGGCGCTCGAAGCACAACGCCGCCCGATCGGGATCGAGCCCGGCCAGCGGCTCGTCGGCCAGCAGCACCGGCGGGTCCCACAGCAGGGCACGGGCCAACGCGAGACGGTGCCGCTCGCCCCCCGAGAGGGTGGCGACGTCGCGGTCGAGCGGCAGGCGTTCGAGCCCCACTCCGTCGAGGGCGGCGCGTTGGGCGGCCGGGTCGCACTCGTTGCGCCGGGCGTGGCGGAAGGCGAAAGGGAACTCGAGGTTCCAGGCGACGGTACCGGGCAGCACGGGTGCGTCCTGTGCCGCCAGGGTCACCCGCGCCCGCCAGCGCGCAAGCCGGCCCGGGCCGTACTCCTCCCCTTCGAGCCGCCGTGACGCTCCAGGAGCCTCCAGCAGCGCCGCAACCTGCCGCAGCAGCGTGCTCTTGCCCGAGCCCGACGGGCCCTCCAGGAGTGCCAGCCGGCCCTCATCCAGGGTCAGCCTGGCGCCATGGAACAGCGTCCGCCCTTCTCCGTCCTTCGCCGACAGCGGACCACACTCGAGCAACGTCGTCATCGCCGGCCGGTCGCTTCGGCGTCGGTCAACGTGGGTTTTCGTCGAACGTCGGCAGGTCGCCGACAGCGACGTACCAAGGGGCTCGCGACGCCCATTGCACGTTCCGCTCGGGCTTGAGGCCAGGGTCGTCGTCGAGGCTGCCCGCCGGCACCAGGACGCCCTTGCCGTTCCGGCTCACCCACGGCATCGGCGATCCGCAAACGTTGCAGAACCCGGTACAGAAGTACTCTGCGGTCGGCAGCTCCCAGCGCCGGACGTGCTCCTCGCCGGACAGCCAGGCGAACTGCGCGCGCTTGACCAGGATGTTGCACGAGTGCGGCGCGCCGTGGCTCTTCCTGCAGCGGCTGCAGTGGCAGTAGTGGAAGAACAGGAACGGCG
>JAJDNH010000209.1 GCA_022340775.1 Acidobacteriota bacterium | reverse complement strand
CTGAGCCCGAGGAGTGAGTATGTTCCAGTTGTCGTCCTCAAGATACCGCTGCGCGAGTGCCAGGCAGTCCCCTTCCTTCCATGAGTGGTAGCCGAAGGGGAGATCGTGCACCACGGAGATGAACACCGGCCCCCATAATCCGGCCAGCGCCAGAACCGCTACAGCCCAAGGGAGCCAGGGCATCTTTCTTGCCATGGCGCCCACGATACCTGGCCCAGTTCGCCGTGGGAAGCGCTCCGGGGAGCAGCCCCGGTCCCGGGCTTCATCGTTCCGCCACGGAGCTCCCTACGGCATAGTCGAGCGCTTTGAGGGGTCTGAAGAGCTCCCGGGCCATTCGCAGTTCACCGCGGGGAAAGCCCCCCTCCAGCAACAACTACCCGGCTGAGCTCAGGGGTACAGAAGGCAACGATCCGGACCGCAAGGGCTTTGAAGAGCCCCAATGCTGTAGAATCTACGCGCTATGAAAGGCAATCGCGAGCCTGACCCGGCGGTGCCCGGCGCCGCTCGGCCGGACGAGGAACCCTCGGATGAGAGGCAGTTGGAGCTCGAACGGAGGGCTCACCTCGCCGAGGCCGAGCTGCGACGCATCTACGCCTCTCGACAGTGGCGCTCGGCGCAACGCTTCAAACGCCTGCAGCTGATCCTCGATGTCTGGCGTCAGCGCGCTTCCCACCCGGTGCACGCCGTCCGCCAAGCCGCAACCAGGCTCCTCCCCTACCGGGCCCGGCTGGAGGTCGTACGCCTTCTGCGGCGCCTCGGCCTCGTGGCCCGCCGTCCGGCCCGGCAGCAGGAAACACCGGACGCCACGAAGCTGTCGCCCCCGCCGGCCGAGCGCCGGGCGCGACCGGCGATCATCTGCTTGCCGCTGATCGAGTGGACATTTCGCCACCAGCGGCCGCAGCAGATTTTGACCCGACTCGCCTCACGGGGCTGGAACGTCTACTACGGCAGCCTCACTCTCGACGCAGGTGCCGCTTCCGCCACCATCGACCCCGACCCCGTGGCCGACGGAGTGAGGACCTTCAGGCTCCCCAGCACCAGAGTCGTCGACCCCTCTTCGGAACGGCTGGCGCGGGACGATGTCCGGCTGATGGCTCACGCGTTCAACGAGCTGAGGCGAAGAGAGCATCTCCGCGAGGCTGTCATCCTCTGTCACTCGCCTTTCTGGCGGCCGCTGGCGCACGTCCTGCACCGAGCTTACGGCTGGCCGATCGTCTATGACCGGATGGACCTCCACAGCGCCTTTCCGACCGGCCACCGCGAGACGGACCAGGAAGAGAAGTGGCTTCTCGCCGACGCCGATCTGGTAACGGTCACCTCGGGAGCGCTCGGGCGGTTCGACGATGTCCACCCGGCTCGTGTCGTGCACCTCCCCAACGCTTGCGAGTGGGAGCACTGGGCCGATGCCTCGCCGTCCCCGGTGCTTTCGCGCACTCCCCGGCCAATCATCGGCTACTTTGGCGCCATCGCGGAGTGGTTCGACGTGCGCCTCGTCGAGGACCTCGCACTGGCCCGTCCCGGCTGGTCGTTCGTCCTGGTCGGCTCGACCTACGGGGCAGATACCTCGCGTCTCGAGCAGCTCGAGAACGTCCACCTGTTGGGGGAACGTCCGTATGCCGAGATCCCGTCTCTCGCAGCTGCATTCGACGTCGGCATCATCCCGTTTCGACGCACGCCGCTGACGGAGGCCACGGATCCGGTCAAGCTGTACGAAATGATGTCCCTGGGGCTCGACGTCGTGGCCACCCCGCTGCCCGAGCTCGAGGCTCACGGTCCCCTCCTCCGCCTCGCCGAGGGTAGCGACGAGTTTCTGGCCGCGATCGAGGAAGCGCTCCGCACCCCGGCCTCGGAAGCGGTCGTGGAGCGTCGCAGGGAGTTTGCGCGCGCCAACACCTGGGACGCCCGAGTAGACGCCCTGGAGGGCGCGCTCGGCGGTCTTTACCCACGCGTCTCGATCGCAATCGTGACCTACAACAACCTCGCCTACACGCGCCTTTGCCTGGCCAGCATCGAGTGGCTGACCGAGTACCCAAGCTACGAGATCATCATCGTCGACAATGCCTCGACCGACGGCACCCGTGATTGGCTGGAGGAAGAGCGCGGTAAGCGCGACAACCTCACCGTCGTCCTGAACAAGGACAACCGTGGGTTCGCCAGCGCCTGCAACCAGGCCGTGCGCGCATCCACGGGAGACATCCTCTGCTTCCTCAACAACGACACCGTCGTGACACGTGGCTGGCTCGGGACCATGGTAGCGGCGCTGCTCGCCGACCCTGCGGTCGGGCTCGTTGGGCCCTCCAGCAACGGAGTAGCCAACGAGGCACGAGTCGATGTGCCTCTCAACAACCCGGAGCACCTTCACGAGTGGGCGGCCGACCACACCTGGCGGCACGATGGCGAGGAGCAGTCGATCCCGATGCTCGCCCTGTACTGCGCCGCCCTCCGACGTGAGGTCTGGGAGAAGGTCGGAGAGCTCGACGAGCGGTTCGAGGTCGGGATGTTCGAGGATGACGACTTCAGCCGGCGGGTTCGCCGGGCCGGCTACGACCTCCGGTTCCGGCGCGACGCCTTTGTCTACCACTGGCAACAGGCGAGCTTTGGCGCCCTCGACCCGCAGGAGTATTCCCGCATCTTCGAGGAGAACCGGCGTCGCTATCGGGATAAGTGGCGGATCAAAGGCGCGGTTGCGTTCCCAGGCGCCGCCTCAGGGGCGGGCGAGAAAGTGCACGCGGGCGGCGCCGGAGGCGTCGAACGCGAGCTGCCGGTGTACGATTCCGACGTCAGCCGCGGGTTCATGAGGGACACTATCGACGAGACCCTCCGCTACCGTGACTTGCTGCGTCTTCTCGTGACGACCAACATCAAGACCCGTTACAAACGTTCTTTTCTGGGTGTCGCTTGGACGCTGCTGAACCCACTCCTGATGATGACGGTCATGACGTTGGCGTTCTCCGCGCTGTTCAGGTACTCAGTCCCGCACTACCCCGTCTATGTGCTGAGCGGACTACTCTTTTGGACCTTCTTCCAGCAAAGCACAACGCAGTCGATGACGTCGCTGGTGTGGGGGAGCTCTCTCCTCAACAAAGTGTACCTTCCAGCCTCGGTCTTCCCGCTGTCAGCCATTGGTACCGGTCTCGTGAACCTGGTGCTGTCGCTCGCGCCGCTGCTGCTCATCATGATTGCTCTCAAGCAACCGTTCACCTGGGCGTTACTGTTTGTGCCCTGCGCGGTCCTCCTCCTGGCGCTGTTTTCGCTCGGGCTCGGGCTTCTCGTGTCGAGCCTGGCCGTGTTCTTCGCCGACGTCGTGGACATGTATGGAGTCGTTCTTCGTATCTGGTTCTACCTGACGCCCGTCATGTACCCGGAGAAGATCCTGCCCGACAAGTACATCTGGCTGGTCAAGCTCAACCCGATGTACCACCTGGTTCGGTGCTGGCGGGACCCGATCTACCTCGGCCAGCTGCCACCGATGCACTCCGTGCTGGTGTGCTCGACTTGGGCGCTCGGCATCACGTTGGTGGGCTGGTGGGTGTTCTCGCGGCAGTCGCACCAGTTTGCGCTGAGGGCGTGAGATGATGACCATCTCACCGTCCCGGCCGGGCGTCAGCCTCACCAACGTCTCGCTGAAGTACAGCGTACCCCACGAGAAGGTGCGATCAATCAAGGAGTACGCTATCCGGCGTCTCAAGCGCAGCCTCGCGTTCTCCGACTTCTGGGCGCTCCGGGACATCTCATTCGAGGTCCACACCGGTGAAGTGTTCGGGATCGTCGGACGCAATGGAGCTGGGAAGACAACGCTCCTCAAGGTGGTCGGTCGGGTGCTGCGGCCGAGCGAGGGACGGGTTCTGGTACGGGGCCTGGTCGCTCCGCTTCTCGGACTTGGGGCGGGCTTCAACGATGAGCTGACCGGGCGCGAGAACGTCTTCCTCAGTGGGGCGACCCTGGGCTTTTCGTACCGAGACATGCAGACGAGGTTCGACCGGATCGTCGAGTTTGCCGGACTCGGGGACTTCATCGATGCCCCCGTTCGCACCTACTCCACCGGCATGCGCGCCCGTCTCGGGTTCTCGGTCGCCACGGACGTCAAGCCCGACGTGCTCCTCATGGACGAGATCATGTCGGTCGGCGATGTCGAGTTCAAAGAGAAGTGTAAGCAGCGGATCGAGGAGTTTCGCAGCAGTGGAGCCACCGTTCTCCTGGTGTCACACAGCCTGGAAACGATTGCCAATCTGTGCTCGCGCGGCGTGCTCCTCGTGCGTGGCCGCGTCACAGCGAGTGGGGAGATTGACAATGTTCTGCAAGGCTACCAAGCCACCTTCACCGCTCCTGTTGGCACAAAGCCGGGCGCCGCTCCCCGATCGGCCTGACGCACCCTTGGCGCGGAGGCATCCTTGACTGACGTACTGAAGGACTTCGTTCTCATCCTCAACCCGGCCAAGTGCGGTAGCAGCTGGCTGGCCCACGGCCTCACCGTACGACCGTACGTCTCCTTCTCACGCGAGTTCGACTTCCTGTATTTTCTCGACTTCCCGCTGGAACGACAGTGGAATCAGGAAACGGTCCAAGATTCCCGGTTTCTCGAGATTCACGAGCGTACCGACCTCTCGGCCGACGAGAAGCTGGTCCTTCTCTATGAGATCGAGCGAGGCGATCATCCCAAGGTCGGCCTCTTGATCGACAAGGCGCCCTCGAACATCCACTCGTTCTTGAAGTACCGTCATCTCTTCCGCGAGACAAAGACGGTTTTCCTTTACCGGGATCCCCGTGACTGCTATATCTCCAATGAGCTGTTTCACCAGCGTCAGCTGGGGAAGATCGGCCGCTTCGACGACATCGGGGACCCGGACTACCTGCGAGAAGGCTCCGTGCTCCGCGCGACCTTGACCAACTGCGCCAAAGTGGCTCGGGCCGAAAATCAGCTTCGCGATGATGGTGTTGCGTATCTCAGAATCACGTACGAGGAGATGAAGGCGGACTTTTCCAACGTCCTCCGCCGGGTTCTGGCTTTCCTGGAGCTCGACATCACGGACGAGACTCTCGTCCGGTCGCACTACATCCCCCACCGCATCCCTCTCGCCGAGCATCTCCAGCGAGCGCACGAGTTCAAGCCTCTCTTCCGCAAGGGCATCGTGGGCGATTGGAAGAACTACATCACCTCAACCGCGGGGAAAGATGTCGTCAAGGAGCTCGCCGGTGACTTGCTCGTCGATCTGGGGTACGAGCAATCGGCTGACTGGTAGTATCTGCCGCAACGGGGTATGGAATTCGTCCGCCGCCCCGTTCACCCTGTGGTCATGCGTCCAAGCCCCGCAAACCCGATGGAGAATTGGTACGACGTTCTCCGAGTGATCTTACTCCCTACGGATGATCACGGCGAAATCAGGGGCCTTCGAGATGATCCGGAACCG
>JAJDNH010000206.1 GCA_022340775.1 Acidobacteriota bacterium | reverse complement strand
AACCTCAAGGGGGGTCAACCCTGCAGGAAAGTGAGCTCATGGCCGTGGCCAGGGGGGTGCTCCACCCCTCCGCCCACCCATACCGGCGGCCCCCTCCCACCACTATCCCCCCCCGCCCCCGCCGGTTCGGAGAGGGGGGTGGCTGGCCTTACGGCCATCTCGCTTTCCAAAGGGTCACCGGCGCCGAAGGCGACGCGTAACCTCGGCCCTTGGCGTGCAGAGTACGGTCCCACGATTGAAGGAGGCGGCTCGAGCGCTCTCCGGCGGTCGCCGCGAAGCCGGCGATCCCTTCTCGTGGCCGTGCGACCGCCGGAGACGCGAGACGGCCGGGCGCTCCTGCGACCGGACGGCCGCCGAGGCAACGGAAGAGGATCCCCACAAGCGTCCAGAGAATGCCGCCGCACGGCACTCATGAGCTACAACGGCCACTCATGAGCTGCAACGGCCACTCATGAGCTGCAGCCAGCCTTCATGAGCTGGAACGGCCGTTCATACGGGCGTGGGTCGCCCGGTCTGTGGGCCCAGCCAGACCAACTACCTGGCTACTCCAAGCCAGTCACCGAAGATCTCTAACTTCCCAACTTCCTAAAGCCCGGCACCAATGGAAGTACTTGTGGGGGATCTACGAGGAGCCCTCTGCTGGTTTCAGGCCATCGATCTTGGTCTCCACGTGGAAGGTGCGTTTGATGAAGAGCATGCCACCGCGCCCGTCCGTTACCATCCGTTCCGGGTAGACGAACCTACCGGCGCGTGCGAACTCCACCCGCAGGCTGATCGCCTTGATGAACCGGGGGTTCTTGTGTGGCGTGAACTCCAACCATAGAGGATCGAGGGTCGTTGGATTCCACGCCATTCGACCGCTGCCCGCACTGTTGCTGGTGTCGTCCTCAGCCTGCAGCTTTACGACGACCACGCTGTCGGTGTTGGTCACCGGCGTGAATCGATAGGCGGCGAGCTCGGCCGCGCCGGGTAGGGTGAGAGATGTCGAATGCCCATCCTCCTCGTTCCCAGAGCTTCTGTCCGCGGAGCTCCCGCTGGTCGGATTGCGCGATTCCTTCTGCCATTTCTTGGCCAGCTTCTCCCGCATCGCGACGGTCACATCCTTGCCATTGCGCTCAGCGCGGACCAGGGCTTTCTCCGGCTCGGACCCTCTTCGATCGGTGACGGTCACGACGGTCACGGTTTCTTCGCGCTTCGACCCGCTGGGCTTGGAGACTACAGACCGCGTCGTGACGACGTAGCTACCGCGGAATCCGGCCGAGTCCAGGCCTCGCATCGCCGCCTCAATGCGATTCAGGGTCACAGCCGGGGGAGGCGAAACCGTGCCGATCGCACCCATCATGCAGCCCGCAATAAGAACCACCCTGTGGATCATGAGCACCCTCCCGCCTCGCTTGCGTTCCTCCATGCAAACGAGATGCCTTGTCGACGAACGGCCTGTCCTTTGATACCGGGGCCAGAGTGGCACACCGATCTGGCGCAGACGGCGCCACATCCTTCGTTCTGCCTCTCAGCCGCGCCCGAAGGTGAGCGGTCGAGAGCTGGCTCGTGCGTGGACCCCCGTCAAGGCACCTGTTGCGATGTCGGAACGGCGTCAGCTGCAGCGGTTTCGTGGTAGCCTGCGAGCCTGATCGGGCTCGGCACGGGAAGCAGGGGGAACACACACGTGAAGATAAGAGACCTGGGAGACAGGGGCGCGAACATCGTCGCACGAGGCAGCATTCTCGTCTTCTTCGTCATGGCCTTTGAAGTGATGATCATGATCAGCCCCTTTGCGTTCTTCTTCTATTCCGTCTTCAATCCGATCTTCCACTGGCTGGATGCATACTCAGCGACGCGCTGGCTCACGCACTTCTTCCTGCCTCACATGGTGCTGCCGCCGACGCTGCCGCTCAAGATCATTCGGGTTGTGGGCTCCGTGCTGTTCGTGCTCGGTTGCGCCACCTTCATCGTGTGTGCGCTGCAGATCTACCTGGGCAAGCTGTTCAAGCCGGGCATAGCGCATCGCGGAGTCTACCGCTATGTCCGCCACCCCCAGTACACCTCGCTTGCCATCTGGGGTATCGGCATGGCGATCCTGTGGCCGCGGTTCATCGTCTTGGCGACCCTCTCCATCATGCTCATCCTCTACTACTTTCTGGCTCGGGACGAGGAAAGGCGCATGGTCGCCCGATACGGTGACTCCTACCGTGAGTATCGGTTTGCCACGGGCATGTTTCTTCCCTCGCTGGGCATCCACCAACCGCCTCCCCACCGATCGACCAGGCCCTTCAGCCTCCGACGCATCTTCGCCCTCGCCTCCGTCGTCCTGGTCGTCCTCGGCGCCGGTTTCGTGTGCCGGGCCGTCACGCTGAGCGCGCTGCCTCTTCGGTCCCGCGACAACGTAACCCTCGTCTCCATCATGCCGGAGGACGGCACCAAGGAGACGGCGATCCTTCGCGCCGTCAGCCGGGGAGGCATCGGTTTCTTGAGCAAGAGTGGCGATTACCTGGGCTACGAGATGCCACCGGACTACATCATGCAGGGCATGATCGCAGACACAGGAAGCACGCATCACCTGTACAAGCAGCACCACACGGTCGGGCTCATTGTGGACTGGGTGCTCCATCCCTTCGAGCACCTGCGGCGTTCGCCCTCCGCCCGCATGGCAAGGGCGATGAACGTCGACCCGGCCGTGGCGAGGAGGCACCATTGTCCCCTCGGAATCAGCGACCAGCCGGACTGCGAGCACTGCAGCTACAGGCGCGTCATCTTCGTACAGGTCAAGAGCCCTTCGAGCAAGCACTTGTCCGGAAAGGGCCTGTTCGCTCTTGACACGACGCGAATCCCCATTGGGTTCATCGACATCGACACGACGACCGGCAAGATCCTGCACGCCGAACGAGTGCCGCCGACCACGGCCTGGAGCGGCGTACCCACTCCGGAGATTTAGCGTCGCTCGACGTCTCGGGCCTGTCGGCCGCGGCGCCCCGGCTCACGACTCGTCTGTCACGGTGCTTTCCGGCCCGAGCGGTCGGTTCACAAGCGGCGCGTGGAACCTCGATAAGCCTCCCGGTAGCACGGCGACTGGCGTGCGAGGCGTCGCTCGGGTTCCTCAAGACGAGAGAATCTGGATGACTGGCGCCAGTGGGACGAGGTGAGAACGCGAGGTCCTCATACCGACGAGAGTCGCCCGAATCGTCCGACCTGGCAGGGAAGCACCGGAGCGGGGGATCGCTCATCAGTTTTCAATGTTGATGAGCTTCTCTCCATCAGTGCCCTCGAGGTGAACGATGACCGTCTCTCCTTTGACCCCGATCGTCTTCAGCCAGGCCATGCAGTCCACGAACTTGTCCTGGTACACATCGCCCGCTCCGTAGATGATGGCGGATTTGGCGTCCTTGTTGCACCAGACGATGAACCCGCGATCGCTTGCCTCGTCCATCCGCTGCTGGGTGATCTCCATGGATACGGAGGCGGCGAACTCGAAGTTGCCATCGACCGACTGGAAGGCGTTTCCGACCTTCAGCTTGGTTTCCTGGGGTTTGTCGGCCAACAACTGCTCGAGTACTACTTTCTTCATGTCTACTCCTTTCTGTGTTCCCGACCTCTCGTCGACGGTCGGCCCGATGATCCCGGCTTGGGGATCCGGTGGTTTCCATCCGGGCGCTCGAGCCGCCATGCATGTTTCACAGAGATGAGCCGAGTCTCACCTCCGCTCTCCTGTTTCGCAATCGTGATGCCAGGTCGACGAGAAGTCGCAACATACTCCGCTTGTTCGACATATGCAGTAGACCTCGGGCGAAGCTCGCGTTCGGGATACCCGCTCAGAGGCTCTGGGATACCCTCACGGCTATCGCGTCCGGCGTTCAGGTCTTGTGTGTCTCGTACGCTATACCACCTGCCATCTTCCCGCACTTCGCTCGATCCTGCGAAGCGAAGGGTAGGCCGGCGCGGCTACATCACGGGGTGTCAGAAATGAGAGTTGGCGCCTGCTCAGTGTCTCAGGGGGGTTGACAAGGAGCTCACCTGCCAGTACGGTACGCCCTCGTTTTTGAAGGGAGCACGACGTTGCGGTACTCAGGAGCAAGAGACACATGGAACTTCGCGAGCTGCCCGGCCGGTATGTGCCTACACATTGCCAGCTTCGGCGACTCCGCGCCTGGTGAAAGCATGAGCGCCCCGTAACGGCACGCAACGAACTCGTTGGTACCGATCCGGGGGGCGACCCCCGGATTTTTTTGTCTGCCATGACGAGAGAGTGAAAGGAGATGCAAGCAGAGGAACACCAAGGCTGATCGCGCCGGGCCAGCGGTGCACGGGACCCGTGGTCCCACTGCATGCCGCGAAGTGGCTTCGAAACCGGAGGATCAGACGCCTGGATAGCTCAATTGGTTAGAGCACCGAGCCGAGACCTCGGATGTCGCAGGTTCAATTCCTGCTCCAGACACCAACCGCAGTTGACGCGGACTGGATCTACCAAGCTCCGGGGGGCGGGCCGGCCACCCGCCGGCTGGTCGCCATCGCTTGCGGGCGGGGCGCCCGGCAGCAGCAACGGCACCCTGCAGCGTGTGGATACCGCTGTTGCCAAAACGGTTTGACGGCTCCTGGCGGCGGGCGTGTGGGATGGGGAGCGCCGGCAGGAGGCTGACGGTCGGAGTCGGCGGCAGCTCAAGCATCGCTCCGTGACCTGCGCTGTGGCGTGTTGAGCACGACTCGTTCCCCGGAGTCTTCCAGGTTGTGGCCCGCTGATTCGCCCGCTTCCGGCGCTGAGCATTGCGGCTTGCCTGGATCATCAGGCGGGCTGCCGAGAGGAGGTGGAAGATGGTGAGAGTACGCATGATCAAGATCCGGCAGTACGAGAGGGGCTTGCTGTTCAAGGACCGCGAGTTCGCGCGGATTCTGCGTCCGGGACGGTACTACGTCCCCGACCCGCTGTGGCGGGTGCGCTGTGACGTGGTGTCGGTGCGTCAGCCCTGGCTGCGGCACGAGGATCTCGAGGTGATCGTTCGCTCCGGGGCCCTCGGTGACGAGGCGAACGTGCTCGACCTGCGGCAGCACGAGCGGGCCCTGGTGTGGGTGAACGGCCGCTTTGCCTGCATCTGTCCGCCCGGCCTGTCGGTGTTGTGGACGGTCTTCCACGAAGTGAGGACCGAGGTGATCGACGCCCGCGGCGTGCGGTTCGAGCACCCCGAGCTGGACCTGGTGCTGGAGGCTGCCGGCAGCGAGCGCTTCCTGCAGCCCGAGGTGGTCGACAACGGCCACACCGGCCTGGTGTTCATCAACGGTCAGCTGCGGGAGGTCCTCGCGCCCGGCTCGTATGCGTTCTGGCGGGGGATGGCCCGGCTCAAGGTCTTGCACCTCGACCTGCGTGAGCAGGTGGTGGACGTGACCGGACAGGAGCTGATCACCAAGGACAAGGTGACCTTGCGGCTCAACGCAGTGGTGACCTACCGCATCACCGATCCGCGGCAGGCGGTCAGCGAGGTGGAGGACCCGGGCCAGGCCCTCTACCGGCAGGCCCAGCTCGCCCTGCGAGAGGTGATCGGCACCCGCGAGCTCGACACGCTGCTGGCCGACCGTGAGGCGGTCGCTGCCGATCTCACCGGGGTGCTGCGCCAGCGGGCCGAGGCCTTCGGGGTCAAGGTCGACCAGCTCGGCATCAGGGACGTCATCCTGCCGGGTGACATGAAGGACCTGTTCAACCGGGTGACCGAGGCTCAGAAGGCAGCCGAGGCAGCGCTCATCACCAGACGCGAGGAGACGGCGGCCATGCGGTCCCAGGCCAACACCGCCCGCATCCTCGACTCCAACCCGACGCTCATGCGCCTGCGTGAGCTGGAGGTGCTGGAGAAGGTGGCCGAGAAGTCGCAGCTCAACATCGTGCTCGGTGAGTCGGGTCTCACCGACCGCGTGGTGAAGCTGCTCTAACGAGTAACCGTCAACCAGGCGGATGACCGTGGTTTCCGTACCCGGTCATCCGCCTTTTTCTTGTCTCCTCGCACAGAAGCATCGAGGCCCCGCCTTCGGGCGCCGTGAGGTCGATTCCACACTGGGGATACCTGACGGGCAGGAGCTCGTTCGGATTCATGTGCCAGGCACTTTCTTGGTGGCATCGTCCACCCGCTGCCCCATCGTGCTACTCAACGAGATCTGCATGCGCCTTTCGAAGCCACGCGACCACGTCCTCGCGCAACCTCTTGGCAGCGGCGACCATCTCATCGGCCTCGTGGTCGGATACGAGGCCGATCTGGTCGTAGACCGCGGCGTGCCGTTTTCGGCGGCAGCGGTCCAGACACGTGACCGTCGACTCATCGGCGCCCACGGTGAACGCCAGACACTCGATCGTGCGCAGGTGCTTGTTCTGACGTTCGGCGCGATAGCCGCTAGCTGCGAGAGCGGCTGTCGCCAGCTGCAGGGCTGCGTTGTACGCGATGTCGAACCTCCACTCGGGGCCGAGCCCGGGCGTCATGCTCTGCTCGATGTCGCGGTCTGCGATTGCGAGGAGCCTTCCGACCTCCTCGGCGGAGGTCTCGTGCGGGCGGATCCAGTGGTTACTCGAGTAGAGCTGCAAGCTCACGCTCGCCCCCGATCACGAAGAGCTTCTCCTGCTGCAGAACCTGTTTGATGAAGTGATGGCCTTGCAGAGCCTTGGCCCTGAGCTCGTCGGCCGGGTACACGGTGACGTTGACCTCACGACAGAGCCTCGCTTCCATGCTGCGGACGGCCTCCGCAACCTCGCCGAACGTGGCCTCGCCGGTCACCATGAGGTCGATGTCGCTGGCGCTGGTCTCGTCCCGACGTGCCACCGACCCGTAGACGAAAGCGACAGCGATCCTCGAGCTTAACGGACCGAGCGCCTCCCGGATCACGGAAGCCGCGCCCATGGTCTTCGCCACGATGCCCCGCAGCTCCTCGTAGATCGGGCATCGTTTGTCGGCGCCGAAGTAGACGTGCCGATCGCTCTCCTGCCGCGAGATGATCCCTGCCTCGCAGAGGAGACTGAGCTCGCGCTGCACCTGGCCCATCGCGAGGCCGGTCACGTCGACGATCCTCCGCAGGTAGTACACCTCGTCCGGATGTGAGTAGAGCAGGGCGAGGACCGCTCGTCTGGTCTTCGGGAACAGAGCCGTAGCCGGCCCTTCAGTGATTGCCTTCGTACTCAATTCGGGTACAATCGTACCCTTCAGTGGTACAAATGTCAATGCTCTGGGTACCCCGTGTAGTAGAGGCGCCCGCTTTCCCGTGAACGGAGGCAACGTCGTCTGAGGCCGACATCCCAATGCTCCCAGGTGACCCTACCTGATCTGCAAGGACTCAGATTCCAATCATCTCCACCTGTGCCTGGTGCAATGGGCACGGCCAGGAGTTACTCATGAGCTGCAGCCGGCCTTGAGCTAGGCCGGCCGTGCATGCGGACAGCGGGTAGACCCTCCCGCCCACCCGGAAGGGAAACGGAAAACGGGAAAAGGGAAACGCCCGAACGGGAGGGAGCAGGTGGTCGGCGTTGCGGGGGAGGTTCTCCGGGGCGGTTGCAGGTCGTGGGCGCGAGGGGTACGGAGAAGGGTGTGCTCAAACGGGCGTGCCGGGCGCGGCATTCCCCTGAAGCGCGAGGACGAGCCGGCCGCCCTCGGAGGGGAATGCCGACGCCGGGCTCCCACGGTCCTTGGCGTTCAGAGAACGGCTCCAAGATTGAACGAGGCGGCCCGAGCATTCTCCGGCGGTCGCTACGGTGCCGCCGATCCCTTCTCGTGGCCTTGCGACCGCCGGAAACGCGAGACGTGCGGTCGCTCTGGACCGCGCGGCCGCCGAGGCAACGGAAGAGGATCCCCACAAGCGTCCAGAGAATGCCGCCGCACGGCACTCATGAGCTGCAACGGCCACTCATGAGCTGCAGCCGGCCTTCATGAGCTAGAACGGCCGCTCATGCGGACGTAGCTAGCCTGGTCTGCCGGCCGCGCAGGGCCAGTTGCTTCGGTATTTCAGTCCGGCCACCGAACTGGCACATCTACGTTGACGCGGCGCCCGTTTCTCACGGCTGCAGAGCCAGCTGAACCCTGATGGCCCGTTCGACCTCCCTCAGATCCGAGTCGTCCAAAGCCCCCAGGCGATCGCTCAGCCGGTTCTTGCTGACGGTGGTCAGCTGGTCGGCCATCGCCTTTCTCCGCTCTCCCCCGAGGCTCACGTAAGCTTCGCTCGGATAAAGCCTGGAGACATTGCTGGTGAGCGGAACCACCTGGACCCGATTCAGGTACTGGTTTGCAGCGTCGTTGCTGACGATGACCGCCGGGCGCCGCTTCCTGATCTCACCGCCGAGCGAAGGCTCGAAGCTCACCCACCACACCTCACCGCGTCTCATCGCCCACGTCCGTCACGGTCGACTCCGCCCATTCCAAGGCCTCGGCTTCCCGCTCCTCGTCCTGTGCCATGGCTCGGTACGCCGCGGACAGGTCCTCCCGAATAACGTGAGGGCGGACGAGGGACTCGATGAAGCGGCTGATACGGCGCCGGCCGATGACCCTGTGCAACCCCTGATAGACCTGTTCGTCCACGGTGATGGTGAGCTTCTTCTGCATCTCGGCTCTCCTTACACGTATACTACACGTGCAATGGCCTCCGAGCAACCCATCCACACCGTGTGGACCGCCAGCCGCTCTCCACGGCCTGCTCATGAGCTCCAACGGCC
>JAJDNH010000200.1 GCA_022340775.1 Acidobacteriota bacterium | reverse complement strand
TTCTCCCGGGAGGGCGCGGCCTGATCAGGCGGCTGAGCGCCAATATCGCGCTGGACCTTCTCCGCAGGGCGCTTCTCGGAGGCTCGGCATGAGGGGCGGAGAGCCGACCCCCGGAGAACAGGCCGAGAGGATCAGGGCGTTTCTCGCGTTCGAGATGCCCCGGCAGGTGCATGAGGTGTTGACTGGCGAGCTGAGGGAGCTGCGGCCTGCCCTGCCGCGAGCGCGTTGGGTTCGGCCTGAAGGTATCCACCTGACGGTCAAGTTCCTGGGCGAGAGCCCGCCGGACGACCTCGAAGAGCTGGTTGCAGAGCTGGTGGGGCGCCTGGACGCTGCGCCAACGGTTCGGGTCTCCCTCGGCGGCAGCGGCTTCTTTCCTTCACCGCGCCGTCCGCGCGTGGCGTGGGTCGGCGGCCGGGCCGAAGGCGCCGAGCGGGTCGTAGCGGTGGTCGAGGAGGCCGCTTCGGGCCGGGGATGGGAGGCCGAGAGAAGGAGCTGGAGCCCCCACCTCACGGTGGCTCGGTTGCGTGATCCGTGGCCGCCATCGGCGGTCGAGCAGTTCCTCGACTGGGGCGGGAAGTTGGCCTTCGAGCCGTTTGTCTGTAGCGAGCTGGTGCTGTTTTCGAGCCGGCTGCAGCCCGGTGGCGCGGTGTACACTCCTCTGCGGCGGCTTCAACTCGCCGGTGGGGGGCAGCGTGACGACTGAGCTCGTGGTGGTTGGACTGGCGTACCTGGCCGGCTCGGTGCCGTCCGCGTACCTCGTTGTCATACTGCTGACCGGCAGGGATGTCCGCCGTACAGGCTCGGGCAACGTCGGCGCCACCAACGCGGTGCGGGCGGCCGGCTGGACAGCCGGTGCGATGGTGGCGGTGATCGACGTCGCCAAGGGCCTGGTGCCGGTGCTGGCCATGAGCGCCCTCGACCCGGCCAGCCGGTGGCTCGGAGCCGCGGCGACGGCGGCGGTTCTGGGGCACTGCTTCCCGGTGTGGCTGCGTTTTCGAGGCGGTAAGGGCGTGGCGACGGCGTGTGGCGCTTTCGCGACGCTGGCGCCGTACTCGGTTCTGATTGCGGCCGCGGTGTGGTTGGTGGTGCTGGCCGTGCGGCGTACTGTCTCGCTGGCCTCGGTGATTGCTGTCGCCGTCTTTCCGATGCTGGTCGTGTTCGTCGAGCGAGCACCGTTCGGCCTGGTGGTGGCCGCCACGATCATCGCCGCCGTCATCGTCATTCGGCATCATACGAACATCGCCCGCCTGGCCGCCGGTACGGAGCCGAAAATCGGCGAGCGACACCCCTGGGATCGAGACGGAGGTGGAGAATGAAGATCAGCGTCTTCGGCACCGGTTCCTGGGGCACGGCGTTGGCGCATCACTTCGCCCGCAGGGGTCATGAGGTGCTGGCCTGGGCACGCGAGCCGGAGGTCGCCGAGGGGATCAACGGCGAGCACCGCAACCCGCTGTTCTTGTCCGACCTGGAGCTTTCAGGGGCGCTTCGGGCGAGTCACGACCTGGAGGCCGTGGCCCGTCACTCGAGCACCTGGATCTGGGCGGTTCCGACTCAGTTCTCGCGCCGCATCATGGACCGACTCACGGGCGTTCTGCGAGGCGACGTGGTCGTGATCTCCGCTTCGAAGGGGATCGAAACACACAGCCTGCGCCGAATGGACGAGCTCGCCTGGGAGGTTCTCAACCTGCCGGGCAGCCGTTTCTGTGCGCTCTCCGGACCGACCTTCGCGCGGGAGGTGATCCTCGGCGTCCCCTCGTTGGCGGTTCTGGCCTGTCCAGAGCTGTCGGTTGCGGTGCTCCTGCAGCGGGAGTTCTCGGATGGCCATCTCCGCTGCTATGCCAGTCGCGATCTGGTGGGGGTCGAGCTTGCCGGTGCGCTTAAGAACGTGATCGCGATCGCCGCCGGGATCGTGGACGGCCTCGGCCTCGGCGCCAACACGCAGGCCGCCCTGATGACCCGCGGCCTCCACGAGATCACGCGTCTCGGCGTCGCGCTCGGCGCCGACGCGTCGACGTTTCGGGGCCTTGCCGGGATGGGGGACCTGGTCCTCACCTGTACCGGCGCCCTGTCGCGCAACCGCTCCCTCGGCCGGCGGTTGGGGCAGGGAGAGACCTTGAAGGACATTCTCGCGTCGATGCGCGAGGTGGCGGAGGGTGTCAAGACGGCCCCGGCCGCCACCCGGCTGGCTTCCGGAATCGGCGTCGAGCTGCCCATCTCCGACGCGGTGGCACGCATCCTTGCCGGTCGGATCGAGCCGGGCGAGGCCCTCCGTCAGCTCATGCGCCGCGAGCTGAAGGAAGAGAGTGAGTTGTAGATCCGGCGCCCGGACGCCTGCTCCGCAGGCGCCCGTCGTCACCTGCCTCGGAGCGGTGGACATCGGGAGGGCTCTTCGACACCGCGGCGGCTGCGCGGTCCGAAGCGACCGCCCGTCTTGCGTCTCCGTCGGCCGCTCGTCGCGCTCCAGGGGAGATGCCGAGCCCGGCACGCCCGTTTGAACGTCACATGCTCTGGAGCGCGCTACAGCTACGTTCTGCGGGTGGGCGGGGGAACCTAATCACCTCATCACTTAATCACTTAATCACCGGGTGGCCGGGGGAGCGTTCCCCGTTTCCCGTCTTCCGTTTCCCTTCCGGGACGGGTCAGGGCCTCCGTCACTCCGTCACTGGATGGGCGGGCGGGACCTCCTCACTTCCTCACCTTCTTACCTTCTCACCTCCAACATGGCTTCCAGCTGCGCCACGTCGGTGGTCGGCAGCGCGCAGGTGTAGTCTCTGCAGACGTATGCCGTTGCCTTGCCGTCGATCTGTGCGAGGGATGTCGTGTACGGGGCGAGGCGGCGTATGGCCTCGCCGCTCGCTCCCGGGGGGATGACCAGCACGACCGATCCGGGCAGGAAGGTACGGTGAATGGCTGCCAAAAGGTCGCGGGTGTCCTTGTCGGCGGGGTCGCCGATGATCACGATCTCGAATGACGGTGCGTGAAGCGTGCTGAGGGCGCCGAGCAGGGCGGTGTGTGCGGAGGGGCCGCGCCGAAGGTCGCCGGCCGCAGATTGCAGAAAGGCGTCGGCCCGCGCCGAGTAGTTCTCGCGCCCGGTCAGGCGCGACAGCAGCAGCAGGTTCTCGAACATCACGGAGGCGCCGGCGGGAGCCGCACCGTCATGGGTGTCGCGGGGGCGCACCGGTAGCGGCTCGGCATCTTCGGCGGTCATGTAGAAGCCGCCGTCGGGTGCGGAGAACCTCTCGATGGCGAGGTCGGTGACGGACAGGGCGAGCTCGAGCCAGCTCGGGTCGAAGGTGCTCTCGTAGAGTTCGATGAGGCCCCGGCTGAAGAAGGAGAAGTCGTCGAGAAAGCCCACGCCCGAGGCCTCGCCGCCGCGGTGGCGGTGCAGGACCCCGCCGCAATCGTCTCGCATCCGCTCGAGGATGAAACGCGCCGCGCGCTCTGCCGCGGCGGCGAACCGGGGTTCGCCGAGTGTCCGGGCGGCACGGGCGAACGCCGCGATCATGAGGCCGTTCCAGTCGGCGAGAATCTTGTCGTCGCACAGCGGCCGGATCCTCTTTGACCGTGCGGCGAGCAGCTTGAGGCGCGCCGACTCCAGCACCTCGGTCGAGGCGCCTTCCTCGAGGTCGAGGCTGCCGGCAACCTCGCCGAGGGCGCTGCCGAGGTGGAGGATGTTGGCGCCGCTGAGCCGGCCAGTGGCCTCGTCGGCGTAGTTGCCGCTGGACGTGACATTCCAGGCTGTGATCGCGGCACTCGCCTCGGCCGGCAGCAGGAGCTCGCGCAGCTCGGCTTCGGTCCACAGGTAGAACTTCCCCTCCTCGCCCTCGCTGTCGGCGTCCTCGGCGGAGAAGAACGCGCCCTCGGGAGAGGTCATGTCGCGCTCGACGTAGGCCAGGATCTCTCGCGCGGTGTTGGCATACGTTTGTTTTCCGGTCGCCTTGTACGTCTCCAGGTAGGCCATCGTGAGCAGCGCCTGGTCGTACAGCATCTTCTCGAAGTGGGGGACGTGCCACCTCTGGTCGGTCGAGTAGCGGTGGAAGCCGAACCCGACCTGGTCGTAGATGCCGCCCCGGCGCATCTGGCTCAGGGTTTCCTCGACCATCTCCAGGGCGTGCTGATCGTCGCGGCGGCGCCACTGACGCAGCAGGAAGGTCAGGTTGTGTGGCGTCGGGAACTTGGGCGCGGTGCCAAAACCGCCGTGGTCGGGGTCGAAACGGGCGGCAAGCTGCCGGCCGGCCTCGTCGAGAAGATCCAGAGTGACTTTCCCGGGCCCGGCAGGGGAGGAGGCGCGCTCGAGGTGACTGACGATCTCACCGGCTGACTGCAGGAGCTCACCCCTGTTGGTCTTCCACAGCTGTCCCACCCGGGGAACCAGGTCCACCATGCCGGGCCGGCCGAAGCGGCCATGCTTTGGGAAGTAGGTGCCGGCGAAGAACGGCTTCTTGTCCGCGGTCATGAGAACGGTCAGCGGCCATCCCCCTGAGCCCGTCAGCATCTGGCACACGGTCATGTAGACCTGGTCGATGTCCGGGCGCTCCTCGCGGTCGACCTTGATCGGCACGAACGTCTCGTTCATGAGCGCTGCGACCTCGGCGTCCTCGAACGACTCGTGCTCCATCACGTGACACCAGTGGCAGGTGGCGTAGCCGATGGAGAGGAAGACCGGCTTGTCCTCGCCCCTCGCCTTGGCGAACGCCTCTTCTCCCCACGGGTACCAGTCCACCGGGTTGTGGGCGTGCTGGAGCAGGTAGGGGCTCTTCTCGTCGATCAGGTGGTTGGGCCGGCGGCCCTCCTGACCTGGGGTTTGGGCCATGATGCCTCCGCAGCGTTTCGGCATGCCGGCCGCCGCTGCAGCGGCCGCGCGCGATGCCTCGGCGCTGGTAACGGCTCAGGCCCCTCCGGGATTTCGGGACCGCGGAGCTCCGAGTCAGTACCCTCCAACTTGCAGGTTGAACGTCTTGACCAGGAACACCGCCATCTCCGCTCGGCTCACGGGGCTGTTCGGGCAGAACAGCGGCGGGTCGGCACTGCAGCCGGCGGTGATTCCCCGCGCAGCGAGATCCTCGATCCAGGGCGCGAACGGATCATCCACCGGCACGTCGTCGAAGACCCCGACCGCGGGTGGTGGTGAGTACACCGGTCCTTCCAGCGTCTTCAGGAGGAACTTGGCCATCTGGTTGCGAGTGAGTGGAGCATTGGGACAGAACAGCGGCGGGTCGGCGCTGCAGCCGGCCGTGATCCCCCGTGCGGCCAGCTCCTCGATCCAGGGCGCGAACGGGTCCCCGATCGGAACATCGTTGAACATGCCGAGTGCCGGCGGCGGCGTGTAGTCGGGTGAGAGCTTCGACTTGAGCAGGAACACGGCCATCTGGTTCCGCGCAACGGGGTCTTCCGGGCAGTAGCGGAGAGGGTTGGTGGCACAGCCGGCGGTGATTCCGGTGTCAGACAGGGTGCGAATCCAGTACCTGGCCCAGTACCCGACAGGTACGTCTGCGAATCTCGGAATGGGCTCGAGTGCGAAGTCGATGTCCGAAGTGTCGGCGCCGTCGGTGACGATGACTGGCGTTCCCGTGGTCACATCACAACCGTCCTCGCAAGGGATGTCGTCAAAGAGCTCGTCCAGGTATCCGCCTATGTCCTTTGTCGTCAGGAAGTAGGTGCCCTCGGCCAGGCCAACGAACGAGTAGAACCCGTTGACGAAGTTTGAGTAGGCCGTATGAACCCAGTTGCCCTGTGAATCGTATAGAGCAACATGCTTGTCGTGTAGACCCTTGCCGGTGAACGCGTCGGTCACGCGGCCGGAGATGCTTCCCATTCGATCCAGCGCAATGTCGATCACGACCGGGTCGCTGCCGATCGTGATCGCGATCGGCGTACCAGTGGTGACATCGCAGCCGCCCTCACAGGGGAGGTTGTCGTAGAGCTCGTCATGGTAGGCGTTGTCGCTGACCACGAGGAAGTAGGTGCCGCTCAGCAGGCCCTGGATTTCGTATTCGCCATGAGAGTCCGAGTAGTCCGAGCCTCCGTCTACGGGTGCCCCGTCAGAATCGTACAACCTCACCTCGGCGTCTGAGATCGACACTCCGGAGGCAGCGTCGGTGATCTGTCCGGTGATCGAGCCGAAGCGGGTCAGAGAGAATGAGACCTGT
>JAJDNH010000244.1 GCA_022340775.1 Acidobacteriota bacterium | reverse complement strand
CGACAAGAATGGGGTTCCCTACTGCCCGACCCTCGAGCGCCGGACCTCGTACATGCCCTTTGTCTACTCGGTTCTCGATGCGTTGAAAGAATGGCGCTTCAAACCCGCGACCCTGGATGGCAGGCCGGTCGAGATCCGGTACGTCCTCACGGTGAGGTTCCGCCTAGTGCCTTGAGCAGAGCTCTCATCGCCACCGGCTGGGCGGTCGGGGTCCCGTCTTGCGTCTCGGGTCTTACGTCTTGCCTCCTGGGCGGGTGGGGCGTTTCCCGTTTCCCGTCTTCCATTTCCCCTCTGTTGGCCGGGCGGTGGAAACCTAATCACCTCATAACTTAATCACTTACTCACCGGGTGGGTGGGAGGGGACCTCCGGATGTGAGATCGTGATATGTGGCGGGGGGTCGCGATGCTTCAAGACGTCTTCGTTTCGACATCGAGGGTCAGGGCTTTCGTGAGGGACGTTTTGAACTGCGGGTGCCCCGAGAGCGTCTTCGACGACGTGCGAATCGGCCTGCCGACGCTCTATGACACACATGACGTCGAAGGCGGTCTGGAGATGCTGGTGGGAGGCAGGCTCCTGGTAGCCGTAGTCCTATTCCAGAGGCTCGCTGACCCCGCAGCCGAGATCCCGAAGATCCTCGAACGCGGCCGGCAGGCTCGGGACGCTTACTGCTTCAACCGCTTCAGACTTGCCGTGGTCGGTGTTCACGACGAAAGCCAACGTGCTCAGCTGGAAGCTCTCGCCTCGGCACTCGATGACAGGCTCCACCTTCACCTCGTAAACCAGCAGGACCTAGGTTTCGACCAGGCCTAGACCGCGATGACCTGCGAGCCGCCGCCGATTCTGCAACCTCGATGGCTCGGCGCCTTCCCGGTGTCATTCTGAGGAGCCGCAGGCGACGAAGAATCTGGGTGGGCGGGAGGGTCCCCCTCCCGGGTGGTCGGGTGGAGCGTTTCCCGTCTTCCGTTTCCCTTCTTCTGGGCGGGTGGGGGCACGTCTAGCGTCTTGCGTCTTGGGGTGGGCGGGGGAAAACCTAGTCACCTCATGACCTAGTCACCTAATCACTCGGGAGGTGGCCGGGGGTCCCCAGATGTGAGATCCTACTAGCAGTGCCAATACCGCCCGTCCCGCGCCGCCTCACCCTCGCCGACTGGCCGACACCCCTCGAGCCGATGGACAGGCTCGCGCAGGTCCTGGGTGTGCGCCGGCTGCTCATCAAACGCGACGACCGCATGGGGATCGGTGGCGGCGGCAACAAGGTCCGCAAGCTCGAGTACCTCCTGGCCGAAGCCAAGGCGTCCGGGGCGACGACGGTCGTCACACGCGGCGCGGTGCAGTCCAACCACGTGCGGCTGACCGCCGCCTGCGCCGCTCGCGTCGGGCTCCCCTGCGAGGCCGTGGTGCACAACCCCATCGGCACGGATGACGAGGCCTACCACCACTCCGGCAACCCACTCCTCGACTCCCTGTTCGGCGCCACGCTGCACCGGACCGGATCGCTGGAGGAGGCGGACGCGGCTTTCATCTTTGTCCAGGCCGAGCTGATGGCACGAGGCGAGCAGGTCTACGCCATACCGATGGGCGGCTCGGTACCCATGGGGGCGTTCGGCTACTACCAGTGCGCACAGGAAATTCTCGAACAGCTGGGCTCCGTGAAGCGTGAGGACGTGGTGGTGGTCGTTGCCGCAGGAACCGGCGGCACGCAGGCCGGACTGGTTGCCGGCTTCCTGGGAACCGGGGTCCGGGTCATCGGCATCAGTGTTTGGCTACCGAAGGACGAGATGGCCGGCACGGTCGCCGATCTCGCCACCTCCGTCACCAAGCTCGCGGGGGCGGGAGCCACCGCCCCGGCCGACGACGTCATGGTGCTCGACGAGTACATAGGCCCAGGCTACGGTTACCCGACCGACGAGGGCGTCGAAGCCATGAGGCTGGTGGCACGTTCGGAAGGGATCGTGCTCGATCCCGTCTACACCGGTAAGACGATGGCGGGACTGATCGACCTGATCAAGCAGAAGAAGTTCCGTGACGACGACGTCCCTCTCTTCCTCCACACGGGAGGAAGCCCCGGCATCTTCGGCTACGCGAAGGACATCTCCAGCCGCCTCGGAGAGTGACTGAGCGGCACCACCGCTCGGGCGCCGCGTAGAATGTTTCCGATCGCACCGAGGTTCGAACCGATTTTGCGCGCACTGAACGACGCCGGCGTGCGGTACCTGGTCGTTGGCGGCGTGGCCGTGGTCCTCCACGGGCACCTGCGGACCGCCGCCGACCTGGACCTTGTCGTCGAGCTGAGCACGGAGAACCTCACCCGGGCGCTTGACGCCCTCGAACGCGCCGGTTACCAGCCCCGTCCTCCGGTTCCCTTATGGGCGTTCGCGGATCCGGCGACGCGCAGATCGTGGATCGAGGAGAAGAACCCCCAGGTCTTCTCTCTGTGGCATCCCGACCTGGCAGGCTTCGAGCTTGATCTTCTCGTCGATGAGCCGTTCGACTTTGATCAGGCGTGGCAGCGGCGACTGGACGTTCCCCTCACCACGACCCATGCACCGTTGGTGGGCCGAGACGATTTGATGGCCCTCAAGCGCTCGTCGGGGCGGCCACAGGACCTCGCCGACGTGTCGGCGCTTGAGGCTCTCCAACAGGTGGAAGACGATGGCTGAGCAGGAGCGACACTCCGCGGCCTTCGGCTGGACCTACGACGAGGTCCGCCGACGCCAGCTCGAGGCCGGCCTGCGCATGACGCCGGGCGAGCGGCTCGCCTGGCTCGAGAGAACGCTTGACGAGCTGCTGCCCCTCCTGGGCCGCGCGCGAGAGGCCGAGCGGAAGGCCCACTCGCACGGTCCCAGCGGAGAGAACCACGCCGGCGACGCCCAAACCTAACGGACGCCGCTCTGACTGGTGCCGTTTCCCGTTTCCCCTCTCCCGTCTACCTTCTCCGGAACCCCTCCACCAAACCGCTCATCGGCTCGTCGGCCTGCAGCAGGCGGACGGCCTCGAACCCCGCGGCCTAGAGGACGGCCTGGATCTCCGTGAAGGAGTACGTCCCGCCGCCCGCCGTACCGACCAGCATGTTGATCGCGAAGATGGCGCCCCGCCGGGGCCGCGTGTGGTCATCGTTCATCACGTGGTCGCGGATCACCAGCCGGCCGCCCGGCTCCAGAGCACGAAAGACCTTCCGGTACAGCTCCACGTTCTGCTCGGCGCTGTTCTGGTGGATGATCGCCGACAGCAGGGCCAGGTCATGCCCGGGCGGCAGCTCGTCCTGATAGAAGTCACCAGTCACGAAGTGGACGCGCTCGATCACGCCGGTCGTGCTCAGGCGCCGGCGCGCCATCTCGATCACCGGCGGCAGGTCGAACAGCGTCGCCTCCAGCGCAGGGCTCGCCTCGAGGAACGCTTGGGTGTAAGTGCCCGAGGCGCCGCCGATGTCGAGCAGGCGGGTCGCGTTGCCGGCACCGATCGCAGCCACCACCTCCGCCGCCATCCTGGAGGCGACCGTGTGCATCGCACCGATGAACGCCGCCCTGTCCTCCTCCCGCTGCTCGGGCTCCGCAGGCCGCGGGGCCGGCGTGCCCCGGCGGACCACCTCCGTGAGCTCGGACCAGCGCCGCCACAGCGCGACGGAGTGCCTCAGCATCGGCACCACCGAGCGGGCCGAGTCACGCGACAGCAGCTCGGCTGCGTCCGAGGCGCAGCGGTACCTGCCGTCCTCCTTCTCCAGCAAGCCGATCGCGGTCACCGCGTCGAGCAGCGTCGTCGTGCCCCGCAGGTCGGCGCCGAGTGCGCCCGCGAGCTCCTCCGCGGTCATCGCCCGATGCGCCAGGGGCGTGAAGATGTCGAGCTCCACCGCCGTCAGCAGCACACGCGACTCCATGAACGCCCTGCCGAGCCCCAGGATCACCTCGGGAGTCGTCTCAACCATGTCAGCCCACCTTCCCGGGCGCGTGGCGCCCGCTCGGGATTCTAGCGGCTCCTCAAGACGAGAGACCTTCCCCGCCGACCCCGGAGAGCGCGCCCGTGTCGGAAATGCCGAGGGTGGCACCCATCACTCCTCGAGCATCCGTTGCAGCGCTTCGAACGCCTCCGCACTCGCCAGGGCGACCAGCAGGTCCCCGGGCGCAGGCTGGAAACCCGGAGGAGGGTTGGTGACAATCTCGTCGTGTCGCGCCACGGCCAGCACCGTGGCGCCGGTGCGCCGGCGCAGGTCGAGCTCGGCCAGGCTCCGGCCGACCACCGGCGAGTCCTCCGGCACGGTCACGCCGGCGACGTCGGGCACCCGGCACAACGCGTCGAGGGTCGGATGACGGGCCGGCGGCGCGCCGCCGCGAAGGAGACCGTAGCCCTCCGCCCGCAGGGCCACCTTCTCGCGCTCCACCACCCGGGGCGGTGCACCGTACAGCTCGAGCACCCGGCCCGTGAGCTCCAGCGAGGTCTCGAACTCCTCCGGCACCACCTGGTCGGCGCCGAGCTCCATCAGGGGCTCCACCTCACGCAGGTAGCGGGTCCGGGCGAGGAGAGTCGCCCGGGGGTTGAGGGCTCGAGCCGCAGCGATCACCCCACGGGTGGAGGCGGCGTCGGCGATGGCGGCCACGAGGCCGCGAGCTCGTGCCATGCCGGCGGCCTCGAGCACCGTCGGGGACCGAGCGTCTCCTTCGAGGACATGTCCACCGGCGGCCTCGACCTCCTCGATGGTGTGGGGGTTGAGGTCCACCACCACGAAGGGGACCTCGAGCAGGCCGAGGGCTCGCGCGACGTTGCGGCCGTTGATACCGT
>JAJDNH010000189.1 GCA_022340775.1 Acidobacteriota bacterium | reverse complement strand
GCTCGTGCCCGAGATGGGCGAGCTGGGCTTTCTCGGGAGCAGCTACTCCGAGTACGGGCTTCCCGGTCTGTCGAGTGTCGCCTACGGTCTCATCAACCAGGAGCTGGAGCGCGGAGACTCGGGGATGCGGTCATTCGTCTCGGTGCAGTCCTCGCTGGTGATGTATCCGATTCTGACTTGGGGGTCTGAGGAGCAGAAGGACCGGTGGATCCCGGCGTTGGCACGCGGCGAGGCGGTTGGCTGCTACGGCCTCACTGAGCCGGACTTCGGGTCCAACCCGGGCGGCATGAGGACACGGGCCGTGCGCGACGGAGACAGCTGGGTGCTCAACGGTGAGAAGGCGTGGATCACGAACGGCTCGATCTCAGACGTCGCGGTGGTCTGGGCAAAGACCGCTGATGGGGTTCGCGGCTTCCTCGTCGAGCGTGACACGCCCGGTTTCTCGCGCATCGAACACAAGGGCAAGTACTCGTTGCGCGCATCGGTGACCTCACAGCTGGTGTTCGAGGACTGCCGGATACCGGCCGACGCGATGCTGCCGAAAACGACCGGTCTCAAGAACCCGCTGATGTGCCTGACCCAGGCCCGGTACGGCATTGCCTGGGGAGCGATCGGATCGGCCATCGCCACCTTCTCCGCGGCTCTCGACTACGCGACCGCTCGCACTCAGTTCCGTGAGCGACCGATCGGAAGCCACCAGATCCAACAGCAGAAGCTGGTCTGGATGTACAACGAGATCGTCAAGGGGCAGCTGCTGGTGGTACAGCTCGGCCGCATGAAGGACGCAGGAACGTTGACCCACCAGGCGGTCTCGCTGGCCAAGCGCAACAACGTCTGGGTCGCCCGTGAGTGTGCCCGCCTCGCTCGGGAGATCCACGGCGCCAACGGCATCGTCAACGAGTACCCGATCATGCGGCACCTCATGAACATCGAGTCCGTCTACACCTATGAGGGGACCCACGATGTCCACACCCTGGTGCTCGGGGAGTACCTGACCGGAATTCCATCGTTCAACCCGCCAATGGAGTAGAGCCGGGCGAGCTGCTAGCGGCGGCGCCTCCGCTCTCGGAGCTCCTTCAGACGCTCGCGGATGCGGGCCTCCCAGCCCTCCTCGGTCGGCCGGTAGAAGACCTCCCCGACCAGCTCCGGAGGCAAGCAGTCCATGTCGGCCACGTGGCCGGGCTCGTCGTGCGCGTACCTGTAGCCCGCACCATAGCCCTGCTCTTTCATGAGCCGCGTGGGGGCGTTGCGAATCTGGAGCGGCACAGGAAGGCCCGGTCTTCTCGCCACCTCGGCCTTGACCCTTCCGTAGGCGGTGTACAGGGCGTTCGACTTGGGCGCCAGCGCGAGATAGGCCGCGGCCTGCGCCAGCGCCAGCTCGCACTCGGGCATGCCGATGTGCTCGACGGCGTGGGCAGCGGCCGCCGCCTGCTGGAGGGCTCGCGGATCGGCCATGCCAACGTCCTCGGAGGCGACGCGCAAAAGCCTGCGGGCAATGAAGCGAGGATCGGCACCACCTTCGAGCATGCGTACCAGCCAGTACAGGGACGCGTCCAGGTCTGAGTTGCGAATGGCCTTGTGGAGGGCAGAAATGAGGTTGTAGTGCTCCTCGCGTCCCTTGTCATAGATGGCAAGCGTCCGCTGGGCCACCTGCTCGACCGTCTCACGATCGATCCGGGGTTGTTGCTCGGATGCGGCGATCTGACAGGCCATCTCCAAGTGGTTCAGCGCCTGCCGCGCGTCCCCAGCCGACAGACGCGCTATCAGCGGCAGCACCTCGCCGTCGACCTCGATCTCGATGCTACCGAGCCCGTTCTCCTTATCCTCGAGAGCCCGTTTGAGCAGCAGCTCCACCTCCTCGTCCGCCAGGGGATCCAGCACGTAGACCTTGAGCCGCGACAGCAGCGCGCGATTGAGCTCGAACGAGGGGTTCTCGGTCGTGGCACCGAGGAGGATAATGTCCCCCGTCTCCACGTAGGGAAGGAAGGCGTCCTGCTGAGCGCGGTTGAAGCGGTGGATCTCGTCGACGAACAGCACCGTGCGGCGCCGCTCCGCCTGCCTTCGCCGCCGAGCCTCCGCCATCACCGCCCTTGCCTCCTTGACACCGGACAGCACCGCCGAGAAGCTGACCATCTCGGCACCGATCGCCGCTGCGAGCAGACGCGCCAGGGTCGTCTTCCCCGAGCCCGGCGGCCCCCACAGCACCATCGACGGCAGCTCGCGCGCCGCCACAAACCCTCGCAGCACGCCGTCAGCGCCGGTCAGCTTCTGTTGTCCGACGACCCGGTCCAGGGACTTCGGCCTCATCCTATCGGCCAGGGGCGCCGCAGGCAGACGGTCCTGGTCCGCCGGATCAGCCATCGATCCCCCGCCCCTCGATCTCCGCCATCCGCTCCAGCAGCAGCATCCGCCGCAGCGCCGACTCCAAGGTTTCACCGACCGTCACCGCCCCGTGCCGGTCCAGCACACATGCCGGAGCATGGTCGACGGCGCGGGTAACGGCATCAGCCAGCTGCTGCGATCCCGGCGGGAACACGCCGACCAGGACTACGGTCCCTAAATCGCGTTCACCCTCAACCGTCAGCCGGCAGTCGGGAAGGCGGTTGCCAGCCGCCAGGGCGAGCACGCGAGGGGGATGGGCGTGTACCACCGCTTTCACCCATGGATGGCGGTGATAAAGCGCGCTGTGGAGCCTGACCTCCGTCGACGCAAGAGCCGCGCCACTGCTTTCGCTGACGTTGAAGCTCACCAGGTCCGCGGCTGCAAGGTGCCCCTTGTCGGCCCCCGCCGGCGTGATCAGCACCGTGTCACCGGTCCGGACCGACAGGTTGCCTTCGCCCGCGAGCAGGAGGCCTGCCGCCGCCAGGCGGGCTCCGGCGGCTACCAGCGCGAGGCGGGCCTTACGCCCCGGCGCCCGTGCCGTCCGCGCTTCCATGCCCAACCTCAGCAGCATCGCGGTCGCGGCATTCGTCGGAGCAGTAGACGGCGCCACCGGGTCCAGGCAAGGCGCGGCTGGCGGGAAGCAGCGTTCCACACCGTTGGCAGGCGATCAGCTTCTCACCTTGCGGGCGTTGACTCGCGGTGCGGCCTGGCTCGCGGCGCCCGAAGCGACTGAAGGCGTCCGCCCCCTGAGAGTTCCGTTGCATCCGCCGTCCGACGAGGTTGAGAATACGCCAGACAACGTAAAGGAGAACGATGAAGATCAGAAATCGCCGCATTCCTGGCATCCACGCTCGGTCGGATCCCCCGCGGGCCAGCCCAACCGTCGCCCGACCATCCTACCCTTTCCCAGCGATATCGGCCTTCAGCGAAGACAGGTCCGGAATCGCCGGGTTGTTCGCCCGCATCTTCTCAAGTTGATCCACTACGGCTGCCGCTTTCTGGTGCTGGTGGAGGTCGAAGTTCAGGATGATGGCCTTGTTGTAGAGAGCTTGCCAGTGGTTCGGATCAATCTGTAGGACACGGTCGAGCGTCTTCAGGGCCTGCTCATGAGAGCCGAGGTTGCGCTCGACCACCGCCATGTCGGTCATCACGTCGGCGTCGTTCGGCGCCACCTTGAGGGCCCTCTGGTACCAGTCCTTGGCCTCCGGCCACCGCTTGTTGTCGTAGTAGAGGTTTCCCAGGGAGGCCAGCACCTTGGCGTCGTTCGGGTTCTTCTGCAGCATCGCTCTCAGTGACGCCGAGTCTCTGGCGAGCTCCGAGTCATCCGTGGCAGGGTTCTGCGTCCCGGACTCGTCGACCGGGGGGTGTCCCGGCGGAAGGTTGCTTTGCGAGACCGTCGGGCGCTCGGCGGGCGGCGGGATCGACTCCCTCTCCGCCAGCACGTACCCGAGGGCCAAACCCACCATCAATCCGACGACCAGAGTGAACACCGGACTCTTCAGCATCGCTTGCGAGCCTCCTCATCACGTTCGCCCGTGGGTCCCCCCTACGGACTTGGAGACTCAGGATACCCTGTTTCCTCCGGTTCTGGCAGCCGAGTGGCAACCCAGCTCCCCCCTGCAGGCTGACCGGCTGCGAGGTGTGTTCCCTCCCAGGTACCCTCCAGACGCGGGGTATCACCGCCCGAGTACCGACCGTAGAACACCGCTGCGAAACCGAGCTGAGAGTCGACCCGCTCCAGGCGAACCTTGCCGGCCACAAACGTTCCACGGAAAGAACCGTACCAGTCTCCCGACAGGTGATAGATGCCGCTGACCAGGGTCCCGTTGAGGCTCAGCTCGAGGTCACCCTCCTGCCCACCCGGCTCGATGACGAGGTGCCAGCGGCCGGACAGCGGATCCTCCTTGGTCTGCTTGCTACCCTCCACCTCCTTGAGAATCTCCTGTATCTGCTCGATCCGCGTCTGG
>JAJDNH010000180.1 GCA_022340775.1 Acidobacteriota bacterium | reverse complement strand
TTGACAGGGCGGTGTGACTGACACCTTTCTTGGGGCTGGCACCTATTCGACGACACCGATCGTGTGCAGCCATGTATCGACCAGCTTCGGCCAATGTGTGATCGGCAGGTGCGTCGGCCTCAATCCAAAGGCATGCCCGCCTTCCGCATAGATGTGCAGCTCTGCCGGTACACCGACTTTCGCCAAAGCAGTGTAGTAGACGAGAGACTGGCGCACTTTGTCCATCTTGGCGTTCTCCGCCTGCAGGATGAACGTGGGCGGCGTCTGTTTCGTGAAGTGGAGGTGGGGATTCAGCGAACCAACCGGAATCCCGTAGTGCGACGCCGCGTATTCTTGGGTCGCCACATGTCCCGGGTAAACGGCGATTGCGAAGTCGGGGCGGTCACTGAGGTCATCGGCTTTGTCAACGGGCTTGTAGTACTGGTGATTGAAGTCCGCGCTCGTTTCCGCCACCAGATAGCCGCCCGCTGAAAACCCGAGCACGCCGACCTTGTGTGGATTGACCTGCCATTCCTTCGCGTGATCCCGTACCAGCCTGATCGTTCGCTGTGCGTCCTCCAAGGCGGGCACGGAGACCGCAGACGTCCCATGGCGGTAGCAATCGCAGTGCCAGTCATATGGTGCGCTGGGGACGCGATATTTCAGCAGCACGCAGGTGATTCCGTTGGACGTCAGCCACCGGCAAGCCTCGGTGCCTTCCAAATCGATGGCAAGGATCCCAAAGCCGCCGCCCGGAAACACGACAACCGCCGCGCCCGTATTCGTCCCCTTGGCCGAATAGACCGTCATCGTCGGCCGCGAAACGTTGCCCACCTTGAGCCAAGGCCGGCCCGCCACCGGGTAGTGCTTCACCGCCAGATACTCCGGCCCCGGAACCGGTTCCAGATCCGGGATCTTCCCCGGCCATATCGGTACCTGTGTGTGTCCAGCCGAAGGTTGCCAGACCTTAGCCTGGGCATGCACATACGCGCAGGCGGTGAGCAAGCACAAACCAAGAACGCATACCTTCACGCAACTCTCCTTTGAGCGACGTTCGGCGACAACAAGGGCGCCACGGATCGCATTGTCACATGAGGGGTCGCAAAGGCATCAAGCGATACCGGGCACCGGTCGCCGTCGCTGCCGGGAGACGGCTGGGCTACAGTAGCGACCATGATTGAACGGATCGTCCTGCTGCAGATGACCGATCAGTTCGCGACCGAGGCCGCGCTCGCCGAGGTGGCCGAGCGTTCCCGAGAGGTGCTGCCGACGCTGCCCGGGGTGCTCGCCTGCCACGTCGGGCTCGCCGCGGACGAGCCCACCCGAGCGAGCTGGCACGTCGCCCTCGTGCTGCGCTTCGCCTCGGCCGACGACATCCCGCCGTACGCGGCGCACCCGGACCACCGAGCCTACGTGGACGACTTCCTGCGGCCTCGCCTGGCTTCGATCGTCGCCCACAACTTCGAGGTGGACGGCCAGTAGCGGCCGTCGCTCGGCTGCGTGGGCAGATTCATCCCTCGAGAGTGCCAAGAGTATCGGCACGAGCACCCATCCTATCCACACGTCTCTCATCGGCACGTGGAGAAGAGGCGTTTGGCGGCCGCCAGGCCGCATTGTTGGTAGCGGTTGTAGGCAGCTGCCGCGGCGTCTCTGACCTCACCCGGTGATCCGCCGCCGGCAAAGGCTGTGATGATCGCGTCGGCCGTGTACGCCTCAGGCGCCATGAGACCCGCCGTCAGGATGAGGGGGTTGCAGCCGATCCGCCGGAGCCGATCCTCGAAGTAGAGCTTGCTGCTGCAGGCCAGAACGACCGCACTTCGGGGCGGAGCCCCCGGCCGCCGATGGGGTTCGGCCCGGAGCCGGAAATCCATGAGACCGTTGTGACCAATGAACATCACGAGGGCGGCGGAGCCACCGGACGCGAGTTCGATCTGCTTGGCCTGCAGGGTCACTTTCTCCGAATGGGGGGCAGCTCCCGCAGCCAGAGTCAGGAACCGGTTGATCGCGGCTCTCATCTCCCGCCCATCCCATGCTTCGGCAACCACGAACACGTCCCGGAGCTTGCCGTTTCGGTTGACACGCGTGTGAAGGACGACCCTCTCGAGCACCGGCGAATGAGCAGGCTTGTGCTCGTCGATCAGCTCGTAGCCCCCGCGACGGAGCAGGTATGAGCGGAACCCGAAGGCCGCCCCCCAGTACAGGTTGGTTGAAGGGGTCTGCCCATCACCGAGTTTCCCAGGAACCGGCACGATCCCCTGATTCACGTTGTCGCAGAGGGCCACGACAACGTGGACAACGACGGGTCTGCCGGACGACACGTCAGCCTCGACCCGCCGCTGGACGTCCAGGTTCGAAGCCTCCGCGCCGGTGGCCGCCACAGACAGAGCAAGAACTGTCGCCAGCAGCAGCCTCGGAGCGAGCCTCATGATGTGGCCTTGATGCTCGCCAGCGATGGGGTCTCGATCAATCATGCGTGGCAAGGGTCGCGCCGCGTTCCAAGTGATCGTTGGGGGCTCAATGCGGTCCATCCACCGAAAGTGCCGGAAGTATCGACCCTGCCTCCCCGTCGGCACTCATCAAACGGAGACCCGGATCCGCGATCCATTTGGCATGTCAACGATCCCGCCCGGTCGCCGTCCAACGAGCTGGTTCTACTGGGGGATTCGTGAATCGGACCTTTGCCATCTTCACCATGTGCGCACTCTTCGTCGGTGCGGGACCGTTCGTCGGTGCCCAGGAGCCGAGCTGCCCAGATGCCAATCCCCTCCGGAACGTCTACTTCGGCGATCTGCACGTGCACACCTCTCTGTCGCTCGACGCGTGGATGTGGGGCAATCGGATCACACCCGACGGCGCCCTCCAGTACGCCATCGATTCAGGGCTCGACTTCTCGGTCATCTCCGACCACTCCGAGTGGTTGGGCGAGCTCCAGCTGTGCACGACCATCGGGTCACCGGCCTACGAAAGCGCGCCCTGCAAGCGCTACCGCGGCGGCGACCGTTCGGATTTCACACCCCAGAACCAGCTGGAGAACCCTGAGCGGAACATCGAAGTGTGCGGCGCCGACGGGTCCCGCTGCCGCGAGTGGGCCGCCGACGCCTGGGCCCGACTTGTCACGGCGGTCGACCATGCGAACACGCCGGAGAACCGGTGCACCTTCTCGGCCTTTCCCGGCTACGAGTGGACCGGCTCCAACGGCGGCACCAATCAGCACCGAACCGTGATATTCCGGTCCACGGCCGTCCCGAGCCTGCCGGTGTCACACTTCGAGGCGCCGTTTCCCCACCAGATGCGCGAGGCGCTGGCCGACGTCTGCTTGGAGAGCGTTCATGGCTGTGATGTCATCGCCATTCCTCACAACTCCAACCTCGCCCTGGGCACCATGTTCACGACCGACATCCCCGGCATCACCACTCTTGAGGACCAGGTGGCCGCGGCCCGGTTGCAGCAGCGTCTCGAGCCGGTAGTCGAGGTCTTCCAGCACAAGGGATCGTCGGTGTGCCTACCCAACGCCGGTATTCTCGCGCAACCGGACCCCCTGTGCCGATTGGAGCTCTACGGGCCCGGCGTGAGGGGTGCGTACGAGGAGGACTATGTCTACACCGCCCTCGGGTCCGGGCTCGAGGAGTGGCTCCGGCTCGGAGTCAATCCGTTCCAGTTCGGTTTCGTCGGCGCCACCGACACCCATGGATCGACGCCGGGCCGCGTCGACGAGGCTGACTTTCAAGGCCACGTTGCGAAGATGGACGACCGGCCCGTCGAGCGGCTGCGGACCACGCCGCAAGATTGGGCAGGGTTCAACCCTGGCGGGCTGACCGCCGTGTGGGCGTCGGAGAACACGCCGGACGCTCTCTTCGACGCCATCAAGCGGCGTGAGGTCTACGCTACCAGCGGACCGAAGATCGTCGTCCGGACCTTCGCCTCCTGGGACAGTCTCGAGGGCCTGTGCGATCGCCCGGACCTCGTCGAGATCGCAGACGAAATCGGCGCGCCCATGGGTGGCGAGCTCGCGCCGCGGCCCTGGGATCCGAGCCTGCGGCCCGAGGTGATCGCCACGGCCGTCGCCGACGAGACCCCTTTGGCGCAGATTCAGGTCCTCAAGACCTGGGTCGACCCTGCAACCGGCCTCGCCTACGAGGAAGTCCACACCATCGCCGGCGACGCCGAAACCACAGCTACCGTCGATCTGGAAACCTGTGAACGCTCGGGGACCGGATACACTCGCCTGTGCGGGACCTGGGTCGACGTCGACTTCGATCCCGACGTCCCGGCGGCGTACCACGTTCGGGTGGTCGAGGTGCCCACCTGCCGCTGGAGCCGGCGCCAATGCAATGCGCTCGCTCCGTCGGTCGCCGAACAGCTGTCGGCCTGCACCGATCCTGCCGCCAACCATATCGACGAGATCATCCAGGAGCAGGCCTGGACCTCGCCGATCTGGTATCCGGGGCGAACGGGGCGCAGCACCCCCCGACGTGCAAAGGGTCGCGCCGCGCCCAAATAACATCGGTGCCGGGTCAGACGATTCTGACGAGTTCATTCCCCGTCAAGCCCATTCCGTGTGAACTCCTCGCCCTGGCACCGATCCAGAAACACTGGATTCATGTGCCCGGCAACTTCCGCGAGAGTGCCAGAAGCGTCGGCCCCGGCACTGATCAAAGGGATTTGACCAGCCACTCCTTCATGTGCTCGGAGCCGGTTCGCAGTATGAAGGCCTCGTTGCTCGCTTCCAGTGAGAGGGCCCATGACGGTTCGGGCAGGATCTTAGCGGGCTTGGTCCAGGCGCTGTCCAGCTTCCAGGTAGCACCAAAGACGCCCTCGTCCGTGCTGAAAACCACAAGAAGCAGTCCGGACTCGGGCGCTAAGGCCAGGTCCCATGAGTCTATCCCGCCAGCCGCAACTCGTACCTTGCGACTGAAGCCGCGGGGCGACCACTTGACGTGGAAGAGCCCGCACTGGGCCAGCGCCTCTTGGTCACTGGCGTTGACCCAGGTCCAGAGCAAGTGGACCGAGTCACCCCATGCAACGCTCCCCGGGTAAGCCCAACTGGTGAAGCCACGTCGCTCCAGCAGCCAAGCCTTGGTCCATTTCCCTGTCACGGGGTCGCCTACAACCCAGTAGAGCTCTAGCCGGTTATCCTGATAGATATTGACGTCAGCTACGGCCAAATGGCACTCCCCTCGGCTGTCAACGGCCAGGGAGTGAGGTGCGGTCGTGTGCGAGCCAACATCCGGGAACACGAGGGTGGCGTTGATTCGTCCGTTCTGTCGTTTACCTATGAATACGCTTTCCGGATAGTAGGTGGCTCCATGGTGTGTTCCGTAGGATTGGCGACGATTGCCTGAGCCGGCGGGTCCCGCCGGCGCCAGTTCCTCGTCACCCGCGTAGCCGCAGTAAGCCTCATACACCGAGCCATCGGGGGCCTGGGCCCTGACGATTGGGCGCTTTTCGTAGTCTTCCCTGGGGCTTGGGCCGGACACCTGCCGTTCTTCGACCGCAAACGCCGCCTGCGGAGTATCGTCTGGCAAGTCGTCAAACCCTGCTGGACCTTGACCCGTCGGGAACTCCTCGACCGTCACGCCCAGTGCCCGCTCAGTGGCGTGTCGTTCGTCGCCACCTGCCGTGCAAGCAAGAAAGGCGAGGGAGATCGTCAGGATGATGGCGCATCCCACACAGCGCGTCAGTTTCATTGGTACACCACCTCCCAAGAACCATAGTTCGCCCGATGTGTTATCTGAGCCTGAATCAAACGGATTCATGTGTCGGGTAAGCCAAGGGTGCTGAGCGAGTTAGACTCACTCAGCAGCCCTCGACTCCCCACAGAACCGGACGTGCGGGACTACCGCATCCGGCTCCTCGTGATGAGGGTTCGCTACACACGGCATGTCGAGTGATAGGCA
>JAJDNH010000176.1 GCA_022340775.1 Acidobacteriota bacterium | reverse complement strand
CGGTTCGGGCAGGCGTGTTGCCTTCGAGCGACCTACCCATCAACTCCTGGCCCGACAACGCCAACCTCGACAAGGCCCGGCGGTTGCTGTGGCCGATCAAGAAGAAGTACGGCCGCAAGATCTCCTGGGCCGACCTGATCGTCCTCACCGGCAACTGCGCCCTGGAGTCGATGGGGTTCAAGACGTTCGGCTTCGGCGGCGGGCGCGAGGACGTCTGGGAGCCGGAGGGGGACATCGACTGGGGCACCGAGACCGAGTGGCTCGGTGACGAGCGCTACAGCGGCGACCGGGAGCTGGCGAACCCATACGGCGCCGTTCAGATGGGCCTGATTTACGTCAACCCGGAGGGGCCGAACGGCAACCCGGACCCGGTCGCCTCGGGGCGCGACGTCCGCGAGACCTTCAAGCGCATGGCGATGAACGACTACGAGACCGTGGCGCTCACCGCCGGCGGTCACACGTTCGGCAAGTGCCATGGTGCTTCGCCGCAGGAACCGTACGTCGGTCGCGAGCCCGAGGGGGCGGGCCTCGAGGAGCAGGGTCTCGGCTGGAAGAGCACCTTCGGTAGCGGCAAGGCCGGCGATTCGTTCACCAGCGGTATCGAAGGCGCATGGAACCGGACCCCGACGAAGTGGGACATGAGCTACCTCGACACCCTTTTCGGCTACGAGTGGGAGCTGGTGAAGAGCCCTGCGGGTGCCTGGCAGTGGCAGGCGAAGGACGTTCCCGAGAAGGACATGGTGCCGGACCCGTTCGACCCGTCGAAGAAGCATCCGCCGATCATGACCACCGCCGACATGTCGATGCGGATGGACCCGGTTTTCGGGCCGATCGCGAAACACTTCCACGAGAACCCTGAGGAGTTCGCGGAGGCCTTCGCGAAGGCCTGGTTCAAGCTGACCCACCGCGACATGGGACCGGTTTCGCGCTACCTCGGCCCGGAGGTTCCGAAGGCGCAGCTGATCTGGCAGGACCCCGTCCCAGCGGTCGACCACGAGCTGGTCGACGCCAAGGACATCGCCGCGCTGAAGACCAAGATCCTGGCATCAGGGCTGTCGATCCCGGAGCTGGTCTCGACTGCATGGGCGTCGGCATCGACGTTCCGCGGATCGGACAAGCGCGGCGGTGCGAACGGGGCGCGTATCCGCCTCGCGCCGCAGAAGGACTGGGAGGCCAACCAGCCGGCCCAGCTGGCGAAGGTGCTCAAGGCTCTCGAGGGTATTCAGAAGGAGTTCAACAAAGCACAGTCCGGCGGCAAGAAGGTGTCGCTCGCCGACCTGATCGTTCTCGGTGGCTGTGCCGCTGTGGAGCAGGCTGCGAAGAGCGCAGGCTTCAACGTGACGGTTCCCTTCGCCCCGGGGCGCACGGATGCGTCGCAGGAGCAGACCGACGTTGACTCCTTCGCTGTGCTCGAGCCGAAAACGGACGGGTTCCGGAACTACTTCGCCCACGGCCAGGATCCCATCGTGGAGCACCTGCTGGTGGACCGGGCGCAGCTGCTGACACTGACCGCTCCCGAGATGACGGTTCTGGTCGGCGGGCTGCGTGCGCTCAATGCCAACCACCGCCAGTCCAAGCACGGGGTCTTCACCGACAGGCCGGGAGCCCTGACCAACGACTTCTTCGTAAACCTCCTCGACATGGGCACGGAGTGGAAGGAAGCTGCGGACGGCACCTTCGAGGGACGCGACCGCGCGACCGGGAAGCCGAAGTGGACCGGTACCCGCGTCGACCTGGTCTTCGGCTCGAACTCTCAGCTGAGAGCCGTTGCCGAGGTGTACGCGAGTGACGACTCGAAGGAGAAGTTCGTGAGTGACTTCGTGGCTGCCTGGGACAAGGTCATGAACCTCGATCGCTTCGATCTTGCCTGATCCCAGCTGAATGTGAGTCAAGTAGGCCCCGGCGGCTGACCGCCGGGGCCTACTTGTGATCCGGGCGTGCGGGTTTGCTGTGCGCTCAGACCAAGGCACAAGTAGGCCGCCCGGATGGGCGGCGTTGTGTGTTGGTATTCGGGGGGCCGGAATCGAGCTCTCCACTCCTCTTCGAGTCCGATGCTGCTGTGAGAAGAAACGGCGCGTCCCGGGGACGCGCCGTCTCGCTTCTGAACAGCGGGATCAGTCCTCGTAATGCAGGCCGAGAGCCTTGGCAAGGAAGACGGCCATCTGTGCCCTCGTGACCGACGAGTTGGGACAGAAGTGGGTGGCGTCACAGCCGCCGGTGATGCCGGAAGCAACCAGCGCTTCGATGTGCCTGAAGCCGAAGGCGCCCACCGGCACGTCAACGAAGGTCGCCGAGGCCGGCGCCGCAGAGATCGTCCGGTTCCAGCTCACCACCACGCCGGCGAAACGCATGGCGGTGCCCGTCGCCGGCAAGGTGATCGAAACGCGGTAGGCCACCCAGTCGTTCGTCCCATCGGAGTTGAGATCGTAGTAGTAACGGATCATGGTCGGTCCCGCGAACCAGATGTACGTGTAGCCGCCGGTGCCCGAGCTCGAGGCGTTGCTGAACTCGGTGAAGCCCGGTCCCGGCGAGCTCGACTGGTGCAGCGTGTAGGCTCCCCACTGAGCGGTGATATCGGAAGGCCCGTCGGTGTCGTAAACGAGGGCCACCATCATCTGGACGTTCGACCCGGCTGGCAGAGTGATCGGCGCCCACCACGTCGTACCCGGCCCGGCGCTCCTGGAGATGTAGCCCGCTCCCGAGTACGTGTACTCCAGGGTCGTCTGGGGAACGAAATCGGCTGCCGGAATGACATAAGACTGGAAGCCGATGCCGAACCCATCCGGTTCTTGCGGCAGAGCCTCGGGTACAAATGCGTTGTCTCCGACCGGATCGACCGCGACCTGGCAGAACGCCGGCCCTGTTCCCAGGCCTACGGCGACCGCCACGAGCAAAGCTGTAATCAGGGTGAATCGACGCGACATGATGACCTCCTTCTGCCGGGCGGATAGTTCTGGAGCCCGACGTATCCCACTATGGGGCCCGGCCCCTTCCTTGCGCTTTCACTCCCGCGACAGGCCCCGGCACGGACGCGACATCGTCAGACACGTTTGCGTCGTGGTTTACTTGAGGCTGCTGGGAGCCTTCTCCGAACGTGAGGGCTCCGGCGGCTAGCTGAGCGACCTGGCCTCGGTTTCTCGGCCCGTGGCGCGGAGCACCTTGGCCAGATCACGCTTGCTGCGCTGGGTGGCCGGGTGGTCCTCCCCAAAGACCCGGCGGCGCTTGGCGAGAGCGTCCCGGTACAGAACCTCGGCGTCGTGGTGCCGGCCGACGAAGAGGTAGTAGCTCGCCAGGGCGCTCTCGGCCTCGAGGGTGACTCTGTGCTCGGGGCCGAGAAGACGCCTGGTGTCGTCGTATCGCCGGCGGTAGATGGGCTCCGCCTCGGATCTCCGGTTTTCCTGTTCCGAGATCGTCCACCCCAGGCAGCGCAGGCTCTCGAGCGTGGTCATATGAACCGGGCCGAGCTTCTCGCGGCACACTGCCACGAGGGGCACGAGGATCTCCTCCGCCTTTTTCATCCTTCCGAGCCGTGTCAACGAGATCGCTACATTGAGGGTTGTCCTCAGGGTCGAGGGATGATCGGGGCCGAAGACCGTGGAGCAATCGGATAGGATCTGTCGGAAATGCTCCTCAGCCTGCTCGGGGTTGCCACGCCTGTCCTCGAGAATGGCGAGGTCCTGCAAAGCCCTCAAGGTCGTCGGATGGACCTTTCCCAGCACCCTGGTCGAGGTCGAGATGGCCTCGCGTATCAGGGCCTCTGCTTCTTCGTCCCGGTCAACCTCGCGGAGGACTGAGGCGAGCACGAGGTCCGCATCCAGACGGCCCGCGGTTTCGGCCCCAGCCGGCAAGGCTGAACGGACCCGCTCGAGAACGGTGAGAGCCTCGCCGAACTTTCGCTGGTACAGGAGAGCTTTGCCGTACTGGGTGGCGCTGTTCGGGCAAACCTGGTTCTCATCTCTCCACAGGCGCTGGCAGGCAGCCGTGATCTTGGCCAGGAGCTTCTCAGCATCGTCGAGCTTTCCTTGGGCCATCAGGAGCTTGGCCAGGTCGGTCCGGGTCTGGAGGGCAGGCAGTGAATCCGGGCCGAGCAGGCTGGATCGGATCAGGCTCGCCCGTTCGAGGTGCTCCTGCGCCTTATCGAGAGCGCCGAGGGAAAGGTATGTGGCGCCCAGGGTGTTGCGGATGGCCGCTTCGGTCAGCGGCTCATCGCCGAACGCTGTCCCCGCGCCCTCGGCGGCCTGGTCCAGGATGTCGATCACCTTGACGTCGCGCCCCATGCGTCGGGGGTCCGCCGCCGCCAGCATGTCGGCGAGGAACTTGTTGACCGCCACCGCCTGGGCCTCGGCCCGTTGCGCGGCAGCCTCCGAGCTTTCCGCCCGGAGTTGGGCACGCCGGGCACGCACGAAGCCGAGGACGGAGACGACCGTGGCGAGAACGAGCGTTGCGCCCAATGCGACCCAGGCAGCTCGCTTGATGCGTCTTTTCGATGTGTTCCAGACCCATCGGAGACGGTCGACGCACGAATCGGCGGTCGGTCTGGCCGACGGATCGAGCTGCTCGAGGTCGGCGACCAGGCGGCTCAGGCCCCGTTGCAGCCCCGTTGCCGGAACCGTATCCCCCCACATAGCTTTGTTCAGGAGCTCTTCGTGGCCGATTCCCTCTGCATACGGCTCCAGCTCGGTAAACAGCTTCTGCAGAATCAGCCCGAAGGAATACATGTCGCTGGCAGCACTCACCGGTTCTCCCCGCGCCTGCTCGGGACTCATGTAGGCGGGGGTACCGAGGACTCCTCCCGTTACCGTCAGAGACTTCTGCGAAGCGGGATCGCCTTCAGCTGCGTCCACCGAGGAGAACGAGCCCGAGGACGATTCGTCGACCGTTCTCGCCAACCCGAAGTCGAGGATCTTCACGGTTCCGTCCGGCGCCACCATGATGTTCGACGGCTTGAGGTCACGATGGACGATTCCCAGTGCGTGAGCGGCGGCCAGCGCACTGGCGATCTGGTCGGCGATGCTCCGTTTCTCGTCCGTCGTCAGCCCCTGCTCGATCGCCTGGTCGAGGGTCGTCCCCGGCACCAGCTCCAGGACGATGAAGTCGGTGTTCTGCCCCTCGACGAAGTCGAGGACACGGCAGATGTTGGGATGCTCCACCCGCGAAAGGATGCGGGCCTCGCGCAAGAACCTGCGCTTGGCAAGTGGGTCGAGACGTCGTTCGGCGCGGAGGACCTTGACTGCAACCAGACGCTGGAGCTTTTCATCACGGCCCTCGTAGACCTCCCCCATGCCGCCCCTGCCCAGTCTTCGTAACAGGGTAGTGTTCCTGACTTTCGTTCCTTCGAGGGTCATGACACTTCTCCTCAGGCGGTCCACCCTAAGACGGGAAGAGGCTTTGAGGCATCGAGTTGATGTCCTTATCATGACACAGTTCCGCGGTTCGCCGGCGTGGTAGGCTGAATGCAGAATGCTGGCAGCGACATTCTTTCTTCCCGTATTGGCCGGCGCACTGGCGGGCCTACTCGCGGCCGTCGTGCTCCACCGGCGACATGTAGCGGGAATGCGGGCTCTCCTCGATCGGCTCGAGAGGCTGTCCGAGCTCACATCGGCTGATGGGCCGAGGGAAGTTGAAAGCGAAGACCTCGGTTTCCGGCCCACTCCCAACCCCGATTCCTCGTGGAGCGTGATCACCGCGGATGTGCTCGCAGGCAGGACGACCCACGTCCGCGAGCTGCTCGAGGGCGGCCACATCCAGGGCTTGCCACTGGCAGACCAGGCGGTGGTTCGTATCTATGGCCGAATCGAAGAACCTCTGTCCCCGTCAGACCTGGCAGAGAGCCTCCACGTGTCCCTGCGTTCCCTTGAGCGCGGTCTGTCCCTGGCTCTGGATTGCTCGCCGCGCGAGCTGATCCTGGCCGCCAAGATGCGGGAGGCGCGCCGTCTCTTGCAGACCGGCGAGCTCAACGTCACCGGCGTCGCCTACCGCCTCGGGTTCTCCAGCCCTTCGCATTTTTCCAGACGTTTTCGCAGTTTTTTCAAGCAGTCACCGTCCGACGTTGCGCGGCGCGTCGCGTGAGGGAGGTCGGCCGGCTTGTGCCCGGCTGACGGACTCTTCGGACCGAGCATGAGTGAGGGATCACCGCAGCCTCTTGGGGCCAGAGAAGAAGACGAGCGTAGTAGGCGACAAGGTCCTGCGGCAGCTGAGGGGTCCTTCCGGCGCTGTCGCGTTTGCGGTCTCCCTTCCGCTTATCGGAAACCGAACACCAACGGGAAGACGAGGACCACCACCCACGCCCACAGCGCGTAAACGGGGAGGTACCCCGTCTGCCATCGCTCGAGCCTCGCGAACGCCACCCGCCGGGTGAAGAACCGTACGTAGAGCACGGCGGACCAGCCGAGGTTCACCAGCAGGATGAGGTTCTCACCCAGGGCTGCGACCTTGTTGGGGCTGAAGCCGAACTCCGAGATCCGGGTGGCGATGGCCCACAGCGCGATGGCGTCGACGAGCAGGGCGCATATGACGAGGACGAGCTGGAGGGCGTCGAAGAGTCCCGGCACTTTCTCCGGGTCCCGGGCGGAGATGGCGTAGAGGATCAGGCCCACGACCACCACCAGCAGCAGGTCGAAGCCGATGAGCACCCCGCGCTCCCCGGCGACGCCGCTTCCGGTCAGCGCCGCGGCTCCAAGGAAAGCCAGCAGCACGAGGGTGAAGAGCGGCGTGAAGAGGAGGGTCAGCACCGGGGCCATGTTCTCGATCACGCTCTGCTTGGCCTCGACCAGCCATGCCGCGATGATCACGGCGCCGAGGGCGCCGCAGGGCAGGATCCAAGACCCAACGAACTCTCCCGCGTTCATACCAATGGCGTCGAAGACGAACGCTGTGAGCCCCATCAGCACGCCGCCGCCGAGGGCGATGAGGGCGTAGTAGATGAACCACTCGCCGGAGAAGCGCACGTAGTTCATGCGCTGATCGTGATCGCGCCAGCGGCCGGCGTCGTAGGCGTAGCCCACGGCGAGCCAGAGCGCTATCGGCAAGTGTAGAGCCGCCAGGGCCTCGGTGTGTGCTCCGGATGCGAACGGCATGAGGTTGATCGCGACTGCCGCCACCAGGAACGGCACCGTCAGCCACAGCCGCTGTACCGGAGCAAGGCATCGTTTCCAGGCAAAGAAGACGGCCAGGAACGGCAGTACGAAGAGGCTGAGGTTGCGGGCGTAGAACTCCTCGTTCCAGTCCATCCCCAATCCGAGCAGCTCCGGGGCCTTGATGGCCGCGGCCGCGGCACACGCGAGGGCCACTGCCACCAGTGTTTCCCTGCCAATGCCCCTGCTCTCCTCGCCCTCATCAGGCGCTACGACAAGTCGTTTCCAGAGCCGCTCCGAGTGCTCTCGGGCGAACTCGCGGGAGAGCTCATCGAGCTCGCCGATCCGCTTCACGGCGATGAGGAAGGCTTCGTCCTCGGTGAGCCCCGCCTCGAGGAGCGCGCTCACCTGACTACGAAGGTGGTCCTCGAGCTCGTCGACATCCACAGCGTGGATCGCCTGCCGTCGTCGGACGTAAGAGCGCCACTCGCCGATACCTTCCTCCAACGAGGTGTGCGCCCCTGCCTCAGCGTAATCGGCTCCCTCCGTCACTGCTCAGCCTCCCTGGGGTACGAGTTCGAACGAGCGAAACAACGTCCGCCGCAGTGTGGAGTCCACCACCTGCCACTGTTGCCGTTGGCTCGCCAGCTCTTCCACACCCCGGTCCGTGAGCCGGTAGTACTTGCGCCGCCGCCCGGACTCCGACCGCCCCCAGCCTGCCTTCACAAGGCCGTTGCGTTCAAGGCGGTGGAGCACGGGGTACAGCATGCCGTCGGTCCACTGGAGCTCTCCGCCCGACAGCTCGGCCACGCGCTTGATGATGGCGTAGCCGTAGCTCTCGCCTTCCCTGAGAATGGCCAAGATCATCGGGGTGGCCGAAGCCGCAACGAGGTCCTTGCCGATGTTCATGGGCGGGTGCGTCCAGCGATCGAAGACCGGCGAGCTTGGTACATAGAGGTATTATACATTGTACTTCTATGTATGTCAAGGAGTGAGCGCCAAGGGAACTGAGGTTGCCCAGGCTCGCCCGGTGCGCGACAATCGGCCGGCCGTTTTGTTAGTAGACACCCGTATCTGGAGGTCCCAATGCGCCGATCCTACCGCTCGAACGTCGTCGCTACGTTCTCTCTCGCGCTCATCGCGAGTGCCGCCGTTTGCCTCGGGGCGCAAGGTTCCCAGCCTCCCGGGCCGGAGGGCTACTATCGTCAACCGGCGATTCATCAAGACACGGTTGTCTTCGTCGCCGAGGGCGATCTGTGGCGGGTCGATGCAACGGGCGGCGAGGCCGTGCGGCTGACC
>JAJDNH010000167.1 GCA_022340775.1 Acidobacteriota bacterium | reverse complement strand
ACTCCGGCGGCCGTGCGGTCACGGGGGTGACCGCACGCCTCGCGTTTCCGCCGGTCGCACGGCCGCGAGAAGGAATCAACGCCTTCACGGCGACCGCCGGAAGCCACTCGGGCCGCCTCACTCAATCCTGTAGCCAGTACTCCCGTCGCCAAGGGCCGAGGTTACTCGTCGCCTTCGGCGCTGGTGAACCCTTGGAAAGCAAGATGGCCGTATGGCCAGCCCCAACCCTCTCTGACCCCCTCGGCCACGGCCATGGGCTCGCTTTCCTGCTGGGCTGCCCCCCCTTGACGTTTCTCGCCGACACCTCCGGCTCGTGAACGCACTTCAGAGAAACATCAAGGACGGTACGCCCGTTTGAGCGCACCCTGCTCCGGAGCGCCCTGCGTCTAGGTTCTCCACGTGGGTGGGGGACGTCTTCCGTCTTTCGTCTTCCGTTTCCCCGGGGTGAATGGGGCGCATCTTGCGTCTTACGTCTCGCGTCCCGTGCTCGGCGCTCCCCAGGGTGGGCGGGCGGTTTTCCCCAGGGACCGTCCCGCGGGGGGGCGGGGGCGGAGCGGAAGGAGGCGAACGGCCATCCCGCCGCGGGCGGCGGGGGGACCGAGCGCACGAGGCTTGGCCCGAGGCCCGGCGAGGGTAAGCCTCCGAGCACAGTTCCACCGGCGACTGCGGTGGGTGCAGCCGCGAGCCGAGGCGCCGGTCCGTTCACGCCCCGCCGGCCCGCACAGCGGGCTGCGGGCAACGCCCACACGGGATATGCGATCGCGCCACGCCTCTGCAAGCAGGATCGCGCAGGGCGTTCTCCTCGTGCCTCGCCGCCAGCGAGCAAGGAGCCGCTGACCTTGTGGTCGCGGGGACGAAGCGAGTGCAGCGGCGGGGTGCGAGAGGGCGCTCCTGCGCGATCCCTCTTCTCTCAAAAGGGTGGGGGGCTCACTCCCCTCTCGGACGAAACGGAAGGCAGATCCGAGCGAAGCGGCCCCTCGGGATAGGAAGACCGGGTCGAGGTCCTCCTCGAGGACGGGCTGACTGTCCCTGAGGGGTGCGGCCGCAGGCCGCGGATCTGCCGTGGCGGGGACCATCCACTCGCGATCTGCAGCGACTTGCGATAAGCCATCGGAACGGGCCTCTCGGGCCGGGCCTCCACCTGCAGCTAGGTCGGAGGCGTGCGACAAGCGAAAAACGCGCAGGTGATCCCGTATCGCGGATTGCAGTAGAACAGGTCTCTCCGGCCGGGCCTCTACTTGCTGGCACGAGGCTTGCGTTACTCTGGGGTGGGAGGGACGGAAAAATGAAACGGGCACTGATCGCAGCGGTTCTGATGGCGGCGGTCGCCAGTGTTGCGGTGGCCTCTACCGAGGACGACCTGACCTCCCTGAGCTACATCTCCTACATGGAGCGGTACGCCACGATCCAGCCGGCGACGCAGCAGGACAACCTCGAGGCGGTCATCAACATGCCGCTCATCCCTGGCGACCGGATCGACACCGCCCGCCAGGCGCGGGTCGAGGTCCAGCTCGCGGATGGGTCCACGCTGTGGCTCGACGAGTACACCTCGGTGTCCTTCGACGCGATTGCCCTGAGTCGTGGCTCCAACGCCGAGCGCACGAGCCTCTACCTGGCGGCCGGCGACATGGTGCTCTCCATCCCCGAGAACGCATCGGTTACCCAGGCGACGCGTGTTGATGCCCAGTCGGCCACGGTCCATCTGAACCGGTCCGGACTGTACCGCCTGACCGCCCTGCGCGACGGCGGCCTGCGGGTCGAGGTGTGGAGCGGGCTGGCCGAGATGGCGACGCCCGAGGGTGGTGAGCTGCTGCGCGCCGGCAGCGCCGCCGAGCTGGCGGCCGGGCAGGTGATGCGTCAGGAGTTCACGCTCACCACCGACGATGCGTTCGCGCGTTGGGTGGAGCAGCGGCAGCAGCCGATCCCCGGCGACACCGGTACCCATCTCGACGCCCGCTACGCGAGCCAGGGCGCCCTCCTGGACAGCTACGGAAGCTGGGTCTACATCGACAACTCGCAGGAGTGGGCCTGGCAGCCCGCCGTCTCCCCCACCTGGAGCCCCTACACCGCCGGCCGCTGGTACTGGACGCCGGTCGGCTGGAACTGGCTCTCCTACGAGCCCTGGGGCTGGCTCCCGTACCACTACGGGTCGTGGTATCTCGACGCCTCGTTCGGTTGGGTGTGGACGTGGAACTCACTGTGGGGCCCGGCCTGGGTCGACTGGATGTGGTGGCCGGGTCACATCGGGTGGTGCCCGCGCGGCTACTACTCTCACTGGTACTGGCGTCACTACGGCCACCACCACCAGGACCGCGGCGGTAGCCCGGGACACGGGCGTCCGCCCAGGGGACGGCCAGGACACGGAGCCTCCGGTGCCGACCTCCGGGCGCCGGTCCCGGCATCCCGTTTCGCCCTCGACCTCCGCGGCCAGGTCCGGCCCGGCAAGGTCGACCCACGTGGCTGGAACGTCGTCCGCAGCGAAGACTTCGCCAGCCCGCACCTGAGCCGGCTGGTGCGGCCGGCGCGTGACGTCCTGCCTCCGGCCGACAGCCCGGTACGCGGCATCGTGACCTCGGGAGCCCTCGTCACCCCGTCGCCGGTGATGCTGCGGCCGGCCGTGGGGCTGGAGGAGGCCCTCCGCCGCGTCGACCGAGGTTCTCGAGCCGACCTGACGCCAATCCTCGAGCGCAGCACCAGCCTGGCCCCGGTGCAGGCGCGGCAGCTTGCACGGCCCACCACCGCGGCCGACCTCGTCCGCCAGGACATGGCTCGCGCACGTGAGGTGTCGCCGATGCCGCCGGCGGCAACCCGCGGCAGCACCACGAACGCGCCGCCTCCGGCGCGCCGTGAGACATCGAATCTGTATCGCCCACAGGTGCGGTGGGACACCGGCCAGACGCCCTCCGGGACGCCTGGAAGGGCCGACATCGTTCCCCGCGGCCGCGTGGTCCCGCGGTCTCCCGTGAACGCCTCGCCACAGCGCGGCTCTCTCGTGCGTCCGTCCGTCGCACCCGGGGCTTCGCGCGGCACGGTCGTGCCTCCGACCTCCCGCGGCACGGTACCGTCGGCGCGGCCGGCACCATCTCGGGCCGTGCCACGCTACTCTCAGGGCAGCCCGAGCAGACCGGTCATCGTGCCCCGGTTGCCGACCTCGCGGGCACCGGTGGTCCGCACCTACAGGCCGTCGACGCGGTCGTACGTGAGGCCCTCGGTGCCTCGCTCCACGATCCCGTCACGGTCCTCGGTGAGTCGGCCCACCGTCTCACGGTCGGTCCCGCGGGTGTCGCGCCCCTCACCGTCACGCTCCAGCTCCAGCAGAAGCTCCTCGCGCTCGAGCTCGGGCCACAGCTCGTCCCGCTCCCGCCCGCGCCGGTAGCTGGACCGTCGGTCGCAGTAGATCGTGAGCGGATGATCCGGGTTATATTCGGTGTTGATGCCGATTGACGACGCCACCGCTGCAGGGCTGATCGAGGCCGCACGCCGGGTGCGTGAGAAGGCATGGGCGCCCTACTCAGGGTTTGCCGTCGGCGCCGCCGTGCTGGCCGCCGACGGCAGGGTCTTCGTCGGCTGCAACGTCGAAAACGCCTCGTACGGGCTCTCCATCTGTGCGGAACGGAACGCGGTGGCTGCCGCGGTGGCAGCAGGCGCCCGCGACCTCACCGCGGTTGCCGTGGTCACCGACGCCGACCCGCCGGCCCCGCCCTGCGGCGCCTGCCGTCAGGTGCTGGCGGAGTTTGGCAACCTGACCGTGGTCCTGGCCGGCACCGCAGGCGCGACGACCGTGACCACGGTCGCCGACCTTCTCCCCGCTCCCTTCACCCCCGACGCGCTCGGGCACAACGACGAAGGCAGGAAGTAGCAACCGCCCGCCGATCATCCCTTCCGAGGCCCAAGTGTTCCTGGCCTTCAAGCCGTGTCTTTCAATCGTGAAGCCGATGCTCTGATCGCCAAGGGCGGAGGGAACGCGACCTTCTCTGTGGCCCCGGCGCCCGGACGTCTGCTGTGCAGACGCCCGTCGCCACCTGCCTCGGAGCGGGCAACGGTCTCAGCCCCTGAATCGATTTCGAGGCCCGCTCCGGGCAGGCAACGAGGGGCCTCCATCGCTCTTGTGGCCACAAGGCCGATCGCACTTCCCGCGGGTGACTCGTCGCCTTTGGCGCCGGTGCACCTTTGGAAAGCGAGATGGCCGTATGGCCAGCCTTCCCCCTCTCCGCCCGGCACTCAGCTCCCCTTCGAACACCGACGGCGATCAAGTGCCGTTGCGATGAATCCTCCAGCATGCTGAGTGCCGGGCCGCGACCCCCTTGGCCACGGCCATGGGCTCGCTTTCCTGCAGGGGTGCCGGCTCGGGGTTTTCTCCCAAGGCGCTGGTACGGAGAACAATGTCCAGAAAACCTCGAAGCATGGCACGCCCCACTAAGCGCACCATGCTCTGGTGCGCACCGCGCCCACGTTCTGCGGGTGGGTGGGGAAGCCTTTCCGGTTTCCCGTTTCCCCGGGTGGGCGGGAGGGACTTAATCACTCAATTACTTAATAACTTAATCACCTTGCGGGCGGGCGGTCAGGGCTCTCCTCACGCCCATTTGACATCGTGGTTGTGCGGGCGCATATTGTGAATGTCTCCCATAGACCGCGGGCGTTCCACGAGCCTCGCAGCCGCGTCACCCACTGCAAGGGTTCGGGCGGGCACACCCGCCGCCACGAAATCCCGCATCCGCGGGATTTCGAATTCTCGGGGTCACGCGAAGTGGTGGTCAGAGCGATCCTCTGCAGCTCCGGCGGCCGTGCGGTCCAGGGCGACCGCCCGCCTCGCGTCTCCGGCGGTCGCGAGGCAGCGAGCAAGGGTGAACGATCCCGTGCCGACCGCCGGAAGCCACTCGGGCCGCCTCTTCCAATCGTGGGGCCAATACTCTGATCGCCAAAGGCCGAGGTTGCCCGGCGTCGGCATTCCCCTCCCCTGGCGCTGACCTGGCCCATGCGCTTCAGGGGAATGCCGCGCCCGGCACTCCCGTCCGAGCGCACCATGCTCCGGAGCGCGCTCCAGCATCGTTCTTCGGGTGGACGGGGAGACCTAATCACCTAATCACGTAATAACTTAATCACCGGGCGGGCGGGGGAGCGGTTCCCGTCTTCCGTTTCCCGTTTCCCCGGGTGGGCGGGGGCCGTCTCGCGTCTAGCTTCTTGCGTCTAGCGGTCTTCCGGGCGGCCGGGAGAGCGTTTCCCGTCTTCCGTTTCCCGTTTTCCTCCCGGGCGGGGGCCTCCGTCACTCCGTCACTTCATCACTCCGTTACTGGGCGGGCGTGTGGGGTTCATTCCCCTCCCGTGACCCGCGCCAGCAACTCGTCGAGCTCCGCGCCGGCCGGCAGGGACTGCACGACGTGAAGCCCGTGCTCCTCGGACAGCGTCGGGACGGCGGCCGCCGATCCGGCCGGAACGACCAGGACCACCGGTATCTGCGGCGCCATCCGACGCACTCGGCGATAGGCGTCCTGCGTACTGGTGACTGATGTCAGTTCGACCACCACCAGCGACGGCGGGTCCGCGGGCGGCACATCGCTCGTGAGATCGCCTTCGGGAACCACGGACACCTGCCACCCGAGCCGCTCGAAGTCACGCCGCACCGCACCCCCCGTCTGAGGGCGGTCGCTGACCAGCCACACTCCCCGCCACCCTTCGCCGCCACCGCTCCCGACCGGGCCTTGGTCGGCGTCCAGGATCTCCTCCATCCGCACCATCTGCTGTGCGCCCTCCGCCAGGCCGCCGCGCGCCCTCATCGCCGCGTTTCCTACCACCCCCAGGGCCTCTCGCCAGCGCTCAGGATCCTCGGACTCCGCCGCCAGCTGCACGTGCAGGAGCATTGCGGTTACGGCATCCTGCTGCGCCTCGAGGGCAGTCCCGGCAGCTGCGGCCAGCCCGCGCACCGCGGTCAGCTGCTCGGCCTTCGCGCGTGACGCATTCTCCGCCTCGGCGAACCGGCGCCGATCGCTCGCATCGGTGATCACCGCCACCACCCGTGCACCCTCTCCCCCGCCGACCACCGACAGCTCGCTCTCGTACGGCAGCGCCGTTCCATCGGCCAGGGACAGCCGCCCGGTCACGCTCATCCTGCCCCCACTGGGCAGCGAGCCGAGCTTCTCCAGGTCGAGCTCGGGCCACCATCCCGCAGCGGTAACGGCGCCATTGGCCGGCCCGGAAGGGCCCGTGATCGAGGCGATCAGGCGTTCTCCCGCCCGGTTCGCTTCCAAAACCTCTCCCTCCGGACTGAGCACCAGTACCGCATCCGAGGTGTGCGCGAAGATCGCCTCGAGCTCGAGCCGCCGCGTCTCCTCATCGGTGATGTCGGAGATCGTCCATACCGAGCCTGCGGGCGATGCGTCGTGCCGCCGCGTCAGCGCCACGCGCACCCGCGCCAGACGCTCACCGAGGCTCATGGGCCCGGTGTCGACCTCGCGGCCGCGCAGCACGTCGTCGAGGATCCTCGCCAGCCCCGGTCGACAGGCCAGGCCCACCACATCGAGGAACGGACGCCCGCGCGGATCGGCACGGCGGACGCTCAAGACCTTGGCGGCGCGCGGGCTCAGGTACCTGATCCGGCCGGCGGCATCCAGCGAGACCACGCCCTCGTCAACCGACTCGACGATCCCGCGCATCTCCGCCTGCGAGTCGGCAACCCTCCGGTACAGCCGTGAGTTGGCCATGGCCAGGGCCAGCTCACCGGCGTGGAACTCGTTCAACGCACGCTCGTCGACCCGGAGCTGGCGCGGCGACGGCCAGGTCAGGACCAGGGCGCCGAGCACCCGCGCACGGTTCACCAACGGCGCGATCGTCATCGCCTCGATGCCCTCGAGATCCACCTCGGCCTCGTCCAGAACCTCAGCTGCACCGATGCTTTCGAATGCCAGCAGCCCGTCCACGGACGCCTTCGAGACATCGAAGAGGCGAACGGCAGCGGTCAGAACGCCCTCGAGGGACCGCTCGCCGAGCCCCGCGTGCCACTCCGCGCGCAGCCCGCCGCCATGCTCGGGGTCGATGACGAGCACCGCCGCGCCCTGCGCGCCGAGCGCTTCGCGGGCGCCGTTGGCGATCACCTCGTACACCTCTTCGCCGGCTGCCGCCAGGCTGACCTCCTGCATCAGGTTACGGACCGACTGCACCTCACCGAGGTGACGCTCGATCGTGACCCGGCTCTCCAGCCGGCCCAGCACCTCGCGCGCCAGGTGTACCAGCTGCCAGACGTCGGCGGCATCGTCCCATCCGAAGGGGTGCGCCTCGGGCGGCCCCAGCACCGCCGCAATGAGATCGAGGCGCTGTTCGCTGAGAATCGGGCACAGGATCTCCTGGCCGGGCGGTGGGCCCTTCCGCGACTCCCTGACCAGACGCACCCCCTCGCTGCCCAAGAACGGCTCCAGCTGCGCGTCGGGATCGTCCAGCAGCATCGGGTTCCCCTGGCCGGCAAGGTACCGCCGAAGGCGCCCCAGTCCTTCCTCCCTCGTCGCCCCGAAGCGCAGCACCATCTCCTCGTTGCGCCCGATCTCCTCGATCAGGTCGAAGATCTGGAGGCCCCACCCACGCAGCGTGAAGCCGATGCTGGGCGCATCGGCGTCCGACGCCCAGAGAAGCCTCACGACCGCCGCCTCGCCCCGGTAGACACGCATGGCATCGGAAGCAGGAAGCATCGCCTGAACGGCCGCCCACAGCCTGACCCACAGCTCCTGGGCGCTGGTTGCAGCGGCGATCCGCGGGATGTGGTCGAGCATGATGCGGCGGCTACGGTCGCGGGCGGCGAACCGTGAGTGGTCGTGCAGGACCGCGAGCCATCGGTCCTTCCCGATCTCCTTCGCCTTCAGCTGGAGGTGGCGCTCGCCTGCGGCTCCGTTGACGGCCCGCACCGAGAGATCAACCGGTCCGACGCCCGTGCGGGCGGCCAACGCCTGCCCCAGCCCGGACGGCTCCCCGGCGCGGACCACCTGGTCGAATCCGGCGCCGACGACCTCCTCCCGGGGCGCCCCGAACAGCCCGAGCGCCTTCTCCGAGGCCGCCACCAGGCGGCCACCGCCGTCCAGGATGATCGCTGGGTCCGGCATGCCGTCGAGTAGGTCCAGCAACCTCTGCTCTGTCCCCGACGGCTGTGCGGCCTCGCGCCGCAGGCGCAGTGCGGCGCCGAGAATTCGCGCCGCCGAGCTTGCCGTCTGGAGAACAGGATCGACCGGCGTCATCTGCCCGGAGAACGCCAGCAGGACGGCTCCTCCGACCCCCGAGGCGGCCGTGATCGGCACCACCCAGATACCCCCGGTGCATGGCGGCGTCTCGCCGGCCGACGTCAGCTCCTCACAGCCGAGCCACATCGGCGAGCTGGGGTCGCTGCCCCGCTCGACACGCCGGATGGCGGTCTCGGCAGTGGCGGTCGCAACGCCGCTGGTCACCAGGATCCGGTCGTCCTGGCCCCCGGCTCCGAGCCCGAAGACCGCCACCGCCACGCCGTCAGCAGCGAACAGCTCCCGGAGCCTGCCGGCCAGCCGCTCCAGCGCCGGCACCGGTCCGGTAGGAGCGAGAACGTCCTGTGCGAAGCCGGCCAGCTCCGCGATCAGGGCGTCGAACGGTAGCGCCGAAGCGTGCCTCTGATCCATGGGAACCGGGCCAGTATACCGTGCCGACGGCCTTGCCAGGCACTGCGCGAACGTCCTAACCTGCGCTCTGGAGGTGATGTGGCGGATCCGCGAGAGCAGTGGGAGGAACAACGTCGTGCCGAGCGCCGCGAGCGGCGTAGGCAGCTCTACCGGCGAGGCCTGAGGCCGTTCTCGGTGGCGGCCTGGAACATCTCCAAGGAGCACAACGTCGGCAGCCTGATCCGCACCGCGCACGCCACCGCCGCCAGCGAGGTCATCCTGGCCGGCACGCGCGACTGGAACGTCGAGGCTGCCCGCACCTCCGAGCTTTACACGCATCTGGTTCACGTCGACACCGAGTCGGCCCTCCTCGAGCGGGTGCGTCGTCAGGGCCGGCGCCTGGTGGCAGTGGAGCTCGACGAGCGCGCCGTGAGCCTGCTCGACGCTGTCTACCCCGAGCACCCCTGCTTCCTGCTCGGCGCCGAGCTCGGGGGCGTGCCCGAGACGCTGCTCGACGAGGCCGAGCTCATCGTCCGTATTCCGCAGTGGGGTCTGGTCCCCTCGCTCAACCTCGCGGTGGCGGGCTCGATCGTGATCTACGACTACCTCGCCAAGCTCTACCACCGCGGCGCCCTCGACCGGCCGCAGGGCGGCCTCCCGGAGGAGCCGCAGTGACCCACGCCACCGGGTGCCCTCGGACCCCTGCTCGCCCTTGCTTGTCAATCACTTGAATGGCTGCTAGAGTTGTCCGTCCAAAGGAGGCTACGCATGAGGTCGATGCCGATTCTCCGTCTGTTCCTGGTGCTTGCCGCGGTCGGCTTGATGGCCACGGCGTGCTCCAGTAGTCGTCCGCAGGCGCCGGTCGAAACCGTCGCTCAGCAGCCGGTGGTCCATCCGACCGCCACGCCGATCCCCGAGGAGTCCGTCACGCAGCCGACCACCGAGCCGGTGCCGTCGGTCGCGGTGCACGAGGAGCTGCCGGAAGATCTCAAGGAGCTGAACCGGCGCGGCTACCTCAAGGACGTCTTCTTCGACACCGACAGTTACGCCCTCAAGCCGGAGGCGCGCGAGACCCTCGCCACCGACGCTGCGTGGATGTCCCAGCACCCCAGCATCAAGATCCTCATCGAGGGGCACTGCGACGAGCGTAACACCCGCGAGTACAACCTCGCGCTCGGTCAGCGCCGGGCCGACGCGACCCGCGATTACCTGGTCTTCCTGGGCGTATCGCCGGACCGGATCCAAACCATCAGCTACGGCGAGGAGCGCCCGTTCGCATTGGGCCATAACGAGGCCGCGTGGCAACTCAACCGCCGCGCCCACTTCGTGATCGTGGCTCGCTAGGCGGAGGTCACCGTGCACAAGTGGCTGATCGCACTTTCGCTGATACCCCTCGCCGCCTGCACCACCGGTGAGGACATGGCACTGCTGCACAGAGAGATCACCGACGTGCAGCGCCAGGTCCAGAGCCTGCAGTCGACGACCCTGGACAAGGCCGACCTGGCGCCGATGGAAAAGCGGCTCGAGGATCAGACCAACAAGATGATGCGCTCGAACGCCGACCTCGCGGTCAAGGTCGACAACCTGCAGGAGGAAATCGAGGCCCTACGCGCCAACCTCGAGGTGACGACCCACCAGCTCGAGACCATCTCGCAGGAGCTGTCGGCGGCGCGTCTCGGATCGCCGCCGACCGCGACCCTGCCGCCGGTCACGACCGCTCCCGAGGGCTCGCAAGCCCCGGCCGAGGGCGCCCAGCCGCCGCAACAGGGAGAGTCGGGCGCCGCCGCCGAGGCCACGCCGGCTCCGAACGCTACGCCCGCCCCGCAGTCCGCCAACCCCGAGGACCTCTACCGCAACGCCTACCAGGACTACATGCGCGGCAACTACGATCTCGCGGAGCAGGGCTTCTCGGAGTACCTGCGCCGCTTCCCCGACACCGATCTGGCCGACAACGCCCAGTACTGGATCGGGGAGTGCTATGATGCGCAGGACCAGCCCGAGAAGGCGCTCAAGGCCTTCTCGGAGGTCCTGGACAAGTACCCCAACAGCGACAAGGCGGCTGCCGCTCAGCTCAAGAAAGGGCTTGTCTATCTCAAGATGGGTGATCAGGGACAGGGAGTCGTGAACCTCCAGTACGTCGTCTATGAGCACCCGGGAACCAAGGAAGCGGACCTCGCGCGAGAGCGGCTGCGCTCGCTGGGAATCACGATCCGCTAGCAGCACGAGCCCTAACGGGCGACACCGAAGGAGACCACTGGTTATGGCAACAGTCATCAAGGGTACGAAGAGACAGGCGCGCAAGCGCCACCGTCAGTCGCTGGAGCGGCGGATGCGCAACCGCTCGGTGCGCACGCGCGTGCGGCACCAGATGAGGCAGATGCGCGAGGCGATCGCCGCCGGCGACGCCGACACGGTCGCGGGCCTGCTGCCCCAGACGTTGTCGGTGATCGACGTGGCCTGGCGCCGCGGCGTGCTCCACCGCAACACCGCCTCCCGCTACAAGTCCCGTCTGTCGCGGCAGGCCCAGGCGGTGCTCACGGCCGGAGGCGCGTGAGGCATGACGGAGGCCCTGCTCACCACCTCGATCCCCGACGGACGGCTGGTGAGCCGTGGCAAGGTACGGGACATCTACGAGACCGACGACGCGCTGGTACTGGTCGCCACCGACCGCATCAGCGCGTTCGACTGTGTCCTCGATCCCGGCGTTCCCGGCCGCGGCATCATCCTGACCCAGCTCTCGACCTTCTGGTTCCGCCGCTTCGAGACGACCGTTCCGAACCACCTGCTGGCCACCGACCTCGACGGCCACCCCGAGCCCTACCGGAGCCGCCCCGAGTTGGACGGCCGCTCCGTGCTCGTCAAGCGGCTGCGCCCGATCCCCATCGAGTGCGTCGCCCGCGGCTACCTGGCCGGCTCGGGCTGGAAGGAGTACCGGGCCGGCGGCACGGTGTGCGGCATCCCCCTCCCGTCGGGGCTGACCGAGTCGGACCAGCTGCCGGAGGCGATCTTCACCCCCGCCACCAAGGCCACCTCCGGCCATGACGAGAACATCTCGTTCGAGCGCATGGCGGGGATCGTCGGCGCCGACCTGGCGGACCGTCTGCGGCAACTGACGCTCGAGCTCTACAGCGAGGCGGCCGCCTACGCCCGCGAGCGCGGCATCATCATCGCCGACACCAAGTTCGAGTTCGGCCTCGACGACGACGGCGCGGTCGTCTGGATGGACGAGGCGCTGACGCCCGACTCCTCCCGCTTCTGGCCGGCCGACGCCTACGCGCCCGGTCGCTCACAGCCCTCGTACGACAAGCAGTACGTGCGCGACTGGCTCGAGGCGAGCGGCTGGAGCAAGGAGCCACCGCCGCCGACCCTTCCCGCCCAGGTTGTCAACGGAACACTTGACCGCTATCTCGAGGCGTACGAGCGACTGACCGGCGCCCGGCTCGACCTCGCGTCGTTCGGCTCGGCGAAACCCGCCGACGCCGCCGACTCTTGATTTCTGGAGGAGACAGAATGACCCAACCCACGTTCACCCCCGAGACGATCCGAAACGTCGCCATCGCCGGCCACTCAGACACCGGCAAGACGTCGCTGGCATCGGCCATGCTCTTCGACAGCGGCACCGTCACCCGGCTCCTCAAGGTGGACGACGGCAACACGGTCACCGACTTCGACGAGGACGAGCAGGACCGCAAGATTACGATCAACACCGCGGTCGCCCACTTTGTGCACCGCGATACCAAGATCAACCTGATCGACACTCCCGGGTACGGTATCTACACCACCGACGCCGTGCAGGGACTGCGGGTCGCGGACGCCGTCCTCCTGCTGGCCTCCGCGGTCGCCGGCATCGAGGTGCAGACCGAGAAGCTGTGGAAGGAGGCCGCCCGCTTCGAGCTGCCAGTCCTCCTCGGCGTCAACCTCATGGACCGCGATCGCGCCTCGTTCGACCGTACCCTGGCCGCCATGCACAAGAAGTTCGGGCGCGAGGTGGTCGCGCTGCAGATGCCGATCGGCGAGGCGGCTTCGTTCAAGGGTCTGGTCGATCTGCTGTCCGGCAAGGCCTACACGTGGGAGCACGACGAGAGCGGCACACCCAAGGAGGTCGACGTTCCAGCAGACCTCGCCGACGCCGTCGCGTCGAGCCGCGAGGCGTTGATGGAGATGGTCGCCGAGCAGGACGAGGAGCTGATGGAGGCCTACCTCGAGGCCGGCGAGCTCGACGAGGCCACCATGCGCACCGCCCTCGCCAAGGCGATCCACACGCGGGCGCTGTTCCCCGCGTTCGTCCTCGCCGGCGGCAAGAACATGGGCGTACAGCCGATGATGGACGCGCTCGTCGACCTCGTCCCGCCTGCCAACTGGCGCCCCGTGAAGGCTAAGGTCGGCGGCGAGGACAAGGAGCTTGCGGCGGCCCCGGACCAGCCATTCTCGGCCTATGCCTTCAAGACCATCTCCGACCCCTACGCCGGCCGCATCACGTTGCTGCGCGTGTTCTCCGGTGCGGTGGCCTCGGACGCCACCGTCAAGAACGCGACCCAGGACGGCCAGGAGCGCCTCGGCGCCCTGTCGAGCCTGCAGGGCAAGGAGCTCGAGCACATCGCCGAGGTCACCACCGGTGACATCTGCGCGGTACCCAAGCTCAAGGACACCCACACCGGTGACAGCCTGTGCGACCCCAAGGCAGACATCGTGCACACCCCGGTGCAGATCCCGGAGGCCGCGATCAGCTTCGCCCTCGAGCCGGCGTCCAAAGGCGACGAGGACAAGCTCGCCAGCGCGCTCGCCCGCATCCGCGACGAGGACCCGACGATCAAGGTCGGCCGCGACCCGCAGACCAAGGAGCTACTGATCTCCGGCACCGGCCAGCTGCACGTCGAGGTCGCCGTCGGCCGCTTGAAGAAGCGCTTTAAGGTCGACGTCCTGCTGCACCCGCCGAAGGTGCCCTACCGCGAGACCCTGACCGCCTCGGCCGAGGTCACGACGCGGCACAAGAAGCAGACCGGCGGCGCCGGGCAGTTCGCCGAGTGCAAGATCAGGCTCGACCCGGTGGCGCGCGGCGTGGGCTACGAGTTCATCGACAAGATCTTCGGCGGCTCGATCTCGCAGGGGTACCGGCCGGCCGTCAACAAGGGCATCCAGGAAGCGGCCGAGCGCGGCGTCCTCGCCGGCTACCCGATGGTCGACTTCTCGGTCACCCTGCTCGACGGCAAGGAGCACTCGGTCGACTCCTCGGAGATGGCGTTCAAGATCGCCGGCCGCAAGGCGTTCAAGGAGTGCGCGGCGAAGTGCAAGCCGACCATGCTCGAGCCGGTGATGCGGATCGACGTCTTCACGCCCGAGGAGTTCATGGGCGACGTCATGGGCGACCTCAACTCCCGCCGCGGCCGCGTCCAGGGCATGGACAGCGAGGACGGCACCACCGTCATCCACGCCCAGGTACCGCTCGCCGAGCTGCTGACCTACTCTCCAACGCTGCGCTCGATCACTGGCGGCCGTGCCGACTACCATATGGAGTTCAGCCACTACGCCGAGGTGCCGAAGCAGATCCAGGAGAAGATCATCGCCGAGTCCAAGAGCGAAGAGGAAGAGGAAGAGGACTAGAGCCGCCCGCCCAACCCGGAAGTGAGCAGGTGAGAAAGTGAGTAGGTGAGGAAGTCCTGCCCGCCCACCCGGAAAGAGGGAAAACGGGAGACGGAAGACGGGAAGCGCTCCCCCACCCGCCCACCCAGATCCTTCGTCGCTCGAGGGCTCGCTCCTCAGGATGACATGTGGGGGGAACCCCGGGACCTGTTCCCAGCGACGGTCCCGCGGCAGGGCGGGGGCGGAGCGGAAGGAGGCGAGCGGCCATCCCGCAGTGGGCGGCGGGGGGACCGGGCGCAGGAGGCTTGGCACGAGGCCCGGCGAGGGTAAGCCTCCGAGCACGGTTCCAACGGCGTCCTCGGCGGGTGCAGCCGTGAGCCGACGCACCGGTTCGTTCCTGCCCCGCCGACCCGCCCAGCGGGCTGCGGGCAACGCCCGCACGGGACATGCGATCACGTAACGCCTATTGCCAGCAGGATCGCGCAGGGCGTTCTCCTGGCGCCTCGCCGCCAGCGAGCAAGGAGTGCACTGACCTCGTGGTCGTGACGACGAAGCGAGCGCAGCGGCGCGGTGCGAGAGGGCGCTCCTGCGCGATCCCTCTTCCATCAAAAAGGGAGGGGGGCTCACTCCCCTCTCGAATGGAGCAGCAGGCAGATCCAAGCGGAGCGGCCCCTCGGGGCCGGCGGGACGGACCGAGGCTTGCCTCGAGGACGGACTGACGGTCCCCGAGGGGTGCGGCCGCAGGCCGCGGATCTGCCATTGTGGAGGTCATCCAACCGCAACTCCCAGCTGACCGCTGCAGGGACGTCGGAGGCGGACGACAAACGAAAAACGCACAGGTGATCCCGTATCGTGGATTGCAGCCGAACGGGCCTCTCCGGCCGGGCGTCCTAGTCCATTCCGATCGAGAACAGGCGATCCAGGTCGTGCTTGGAGTAGACCCGGAAGGCGATCAGCGTCTCCGACTTCTGGATCCCCTTCACCTTCAGCAGGTGGCCGGTGACGATGTCGGCAAGCTGGTCGTCGTCCTTGGCGCGCAGGATCGCGACCAGGTCGTGGCGGCCCGCCACCGAGTACACCTCGGACACGCCGTCGACCTCGACCAGCTCCTGCGCCACGCCCGGGATGCGATCTCGTTGAACCGTCAGCAGCACGATCGCGTTGACCATTTCGTCCTCCCGCGGGTTGGGTGCGCCACCCTCAATCATACAACGCCGCTCAGGACGCTCGCGTAGGGCTGCCGGGGCAAGACATCCTGCAGCGCTTCGGCGATCTCCTCCCGACCCAGGACGCGGCGCCTCGCGAGCACACGCGCGAGCGCCACCACCGCCGGCCAGCTGCCCTCGAGGAGCCGCTCGACCTCGTCCCGGGCGCCCTCCAGGCAGCGCACGACGCCTTCGCAGTCCTCGGCGAGACGGAACGCCAGCCGCACCGCACGGTCGACGTCGGCGTTGCTCTCGTCCCAGCCGCCGCGCCCCGACGCGATGCGCTCGGCCACCGTGCCCGCCAGGGCAATGAGCACCAGCTCCGCGATCTCGTCCGGCACCGCCTCGCCGTCTCCGTCAATCCCGCGCAGCGGCGGGAAGCGCAGCGTGTGGCAGCTCCCGGCCAGACGCTCGTCTCCCTGCACCTCCAGGTGTGACGGCATGTGGCCGAGCAGCGAGGCCACCACCGCGTGGCCGGCCTCGTGGTAGGCCGTCATCCACAGCTCCTCGGCGTCCCTCGGGCCTGTCTGCGGCTCATCCGTCATCGTGAGCTCCCTGCCGCACAGCGACGAACTCTCGCCGCATCGCGGCACACACTCAGTATAACGCGGGTGGACCCGAGATGTTTCATG
>JAJDNH010000154.1 GCA_022340775.1 Acidobacteriota bacterium | reverse complement strand
CCAGTACCTGCCCGAAGTGGTTTTCACACGCAACTTTGTCGGCCAGTACGCGCGCACGATCGGCTTTGATCCCGAACGTCTTACCGGCTGGTTCGACGAGGCCTGGGAGAGGTACAAGCTGGCCTCGGGCGCCCACCCCGCTCTGCAGATCGAGGAAGTAGAACCGAGAAGGCCCGTTCCGTGGCGCTTTCTGCTGCCAGTGATCCTCGCAGCCATCGTGGTCGTCGCCGTGGTGGTCTCGGTCCTGGGAGGACGCCGGCGCCCCGGGATGGCCGCGGCTCCAGGCACTCCGATGCGGCCGACTGCCAGACTGACATCGGCCCCCGCCTCACCTGTGCCGAGCGAGGCACCGTTTGTCCCCACGACCGGTGTGGCGGATGACACGCATCGCGATCGGGAGCAGGTCGAGTTCACAGTTACCGTGAGGTCCGGTTCCGAGTGCTGGCTCAGGTACCGTGACCGTGAGGGGAGAAGTGAGCAACGCCTGCTCGATGGCGGACAAGCAGCCACCTACACGTTGCCGGAGCCGGTGCTCCTGACCTTGGGCAACGCGGCGGCAGCGGAGGTGGCGAGCGGCGGCAAGGCTTACGGCGAGCTGGGGGCCGAAGGCGAGGTCGTCCATCTCGAGGTGACGCGGCAGGGGGTTGTCCCCCTCAACCGCAGCAGTGCGCATGAGTGACACGGCGTTCAAGACTGTCGAGGAACTGATCGACGGCATCATCAACGGGCGCGTCCCGCGCCAGATCCGGCTCTTCGCGGCTCAGGGACTACTCCCGGTCTCCCGGGAAGAGCTCCTCCGGCTGCAGCTCATTCTCTCCACCGATCCGGACAAGGAGTTGGCCACGCTGGCCCACGCCTCGGTGGCCGAGCAGGATGTAGACGTCCTGCTCCATTGGGTCGCCGATGAGACGGTTCCTCCTCTTGAGCTGGAGCTTCTGGTGCGGATCCGTGACGAGGAGTCGATCTGGGCTAAGGTCGCCGCGCACCCGAATACCTCCGACCAGACGCTGAGAATCCTCGCCCGGCATGCCGGCCACCTCGTCCAGGACATCATCATTACCAACCAGGTGAGGTTGCTCGGCTGCCTGGACATTTTGGAGGATCTGAGGGCAAACCCGAAGGTTGATAGCGTGATCCTACGGCGGGTGCACGAGTTCGAGGACGAGTTCATTGCCAAGGCGGCTCAGCTGACAGAAACGCCGGAGAGCGGACCCAGTGTCGACGAGGCACTGCATGCCCTCCAGAAGATCGGGGCACACCTGCCTGGCCAGGACCGGCTCGCGGTGCCTGGCCTTGTCGACGCCGAGCTGGCCGAAGAGGTCGAGCGTGAGGGCAAGAGCGCGTTCAGCAAGATTCTGCTGATGAACACCTACGAGAAGATTATGACCGCGCTCAAGGGCAGCCGGGAGGAGCGAGCAATCCTGGTCAACTCGCGCAACAACCTCGTGGCTAAGGCGGTGCTTGCCTCACCGAAGCTGAGCGACAACGAAATCGATGGCTATGCGGCCTCTCGGAGCGTGACGCAGCAGGTGATCCGGACCATCGCCGAAAACCCGAGGTGGCTTCGCCGGTACTCGGTCGTGGTGTCATTGGCGGGGAACCCGAAGACACCGGTGCAGGTGGCAATGCGCCTCTTGCCCCGGCTCAACGAGCGCGATCTCAAACGGATCAGTTTCGACCGCAATGTTCCACCGCCTGTCAGACAGCAGGCCGGCCGGGTGCGGGACCGCAGACGCTAGCGTAAGAAGGAGCTGAGGCGGTCGGAGCTTTCGCCCGGCACTCGTGTTGCGCAGCTAAATAGGCTGTGGTAGACATGTTCGTGATCATGCTTATCGTTCCTGTTGAGGATGACCCACGGTGAGTCAGCGCATCACCCTGTATGACGTTCTTGGCATCGGCCCAGACGCTTCCGATGAGGACATTCGGGCCGCCTTTCGGAAACTGACGCTGAAGTACCATCCTGATCGCTACACCTCCGACAGGAGAGATAGAGCCGAAAAGCGTTTCCAGGAGATTACGGAAGCCTTCAATGTCCTGAGCCGACCCGAGCTGCGCCAGAAGTATGACCGCGACATCGCCGGTTCGATCCCTTCGAGATCGGGTCAGGATCCGCGCGAGCTCGGGCGACGCTTGGCGGCGAGAGGTGCCCAGGAGTACAAGAACGGGAAGTTCGCCGAGGCCAGAGAGAACCTGGAGCTGGCGGTTCATCACGACGACAGCAACTCGCGCGGGCACTACTTCCTCGGCATGACCCTGATGCACTTTCCAAACCAGCAGAAGGCGGCTCTTCGGCATCTCGATCGCGCCGTAACGTTGGAGCCAGACAACATGGCGATTCGGGGCGAGGTGGCACGGTGTTTTTTGGCCGCCGGGATGAAGCTCCGCGCGCAGAGGCTGGCAGAGGAAACACTGGCGGCAGATCCAACCAACAGCAAGGCCGCCGAAGTCATGAACCAACTTGGAAAGAGCGATTCCTCGGGTGGGGAGGGGCTGCTTGGAAAGCTGAAGAGGAAGGGGTAGATGGGTAAGCTGGCGAGTGCGCTTCCCGATGTGGTCCTCGAGGCCTGGGGTGATACCGATGTCGGCATGAAGCGGCGCCTCAACGAAGATGTGTACCTCATTGACGACGAGAGCGGGATCTATCTCGTCGCGGATGGGATGGGTGGGCACACTGCCGGAGAGGTGGCCTCAAGGATCGCCGCAAACGCGATTCAGAGCGTCCTTCGCAACGGCACGCAGCTCGATGACGTGACCTGGCCGGAGCATTGGGATACCGACCGCAGTGCCGCCGCCAACTGCCTGGTGGATGCCATCATCGAAGCGCACGCGCGGGTCACGGAAGCCGTGTCGGCCAATCAGGAGCTCAAGGGGATGGGAACCACGGTTGTCGCCGCCGTCCATCCGCGTCGCGGTCGGCGGCTGGTCATCGGACATGTCGGCGATAGCCGTGCCTACCTGTTGCGAGAGGGCGAGTTGGAGGTACTGACCGACGACCACTCCTGGGTCCACGAACAGGTCACGGCAGGATTCCTCTCAGAGGAGGCTGCGAGATCGCACCCTCTGAAGAACGTCGTCACCCAGGCGCTCGGGGGCAGCACCCAGCCCCACGTAGACGTCCAAGAAATCGACTTGCAGGCCGACGATGTTTTTCTCCTGTGCTCGGACGGTCTCAACACGATGCTCACCGATGACCGCATCGCCGAGCTCCTCATCTCGAGTGATGCTCTGGCCGATGTCGGCCGGCAGCTGATCGTGGCTGCCAACCAGGCCGGCGGCAACGACAACGTCTCCGTGGTCCTGGTGCGGGTCAAGGCGACTGCGGACGGCCGCTAGCCTCGGGCCGGCGGGCACCTACTGCTCGAGGAGCTCGTACTTCAGGTCGAGGGGACGAATTTCGTAGTGACCGCCGCGCCCAGAGTCACCCTCCATGACGAGCCAGTCCTGGCAGGCCTCGAGGTCACCGCTAAACACGACAACCTCCTCGCTCGCCCGAACGAGAATCACGGCATATGCGTCCAGCTCGAGCTTGGTGGTCACGGGCTGGTCCTCCTGAGGAGAAGGTAATGCCCTGGCCGAGATCTGTCACTTGCGGCGTTACAATGTGTCGGATCGGAGGCGGAACGTGGGCTGGGAAGCAGAAGAGGCGACCTACCAAACACTGAGTCACCAGACGGGCTCGAGGATCGTGTTTCTAGTTTTCGACGGGCTGGGTGATGTCCCGGGCGCGGAGGGACTGACTCCGCTTGAGGCTGCCGCGAAGCCAAACCTGGATCAACTTGTGGCCGAGGGCGCGTGCGGCCTTTTTTATCCTGTTGCGCCGGCTATCACTCCCGGTTCCGGACCCGGTCATCTCGGGCTGTTCGGCTACGACCCTTTGAGGCACCTCGTCGGACGCGGTGTTCTGTCAGCTCTCGGCATCGACTTCCCGTTGCGGGAGTCGGACGTTGCCGCGCGATTCAACTACTGCACGCTCGGCGGTGACGGGAGGGTCATCGACCGTCGTGCCGGGCGAATCCCGACCCGTCTGAATGAACAGCTCACCGAACTGCTCGCTCGTGAGTTGGATCCAGGCGAGCCCGACGTGGAGCTCTTTCTGCGGCCGGTCAGTGAGCATCGCGGCCTGCTGGTTTTGCGTGGCAACGGCCTGGGAGCGCGAGTCGAGGACACGGACCCACAGGAGACGGGAGTGCTGCCGCTCGATCCCCGGGGTGAGGACGCGCCTTCACAACGGACCGCTTCCGTCGTGGGCCGTCTGGTCGAGCAGGCACGAAAGGTCCTGTCGAATCAGGAGAAGGCAAACGGCTTGCTCTTCAGAGGCTTCGACCGAAGGCCAGACATCATGAGCTTGTCGGATCGTTTCGCACTTCGACCGGTATGTATTGCCCAGTATCCGATGTATCGAGGTCTGGCTCGGCTCGTGGGAATGGAGGTGGCGCCCGCACCATCGGACCTGGAGTCTTTTCCCGCGGCTCTGGGCGAGGTTTGGGAGAACCACGACTTCTTTTTCTGTCACGTGAAGTACACGGACAAGGCCGGCGAGGACGGTGACTTCTCGCGTAAGCGGCAGGTGATCGAAGAAGTCGACCGGCTCATTCCGGCGCTCTTGAACCTCGGTCCGGAGGTGATCGTGGTCTCGGCGGACCACTCCACACCGGTCCCTATGGCGGCGCACTCGTGGCATCCTGTTCCCACTCTGCTGTGGGCTCCACAGACGGTCAGGCGAGACGCCGTCTCCGAGTTCGGCGAGCGCAGCTGTGCCGGCGGCGGGCTGGGTAGGCTCAATCTGCGTTACCTGCTACCGCTCGCGCTCGCACATGCGGGCAAACTCAAGAAGTTCGGCGCGTGAACCGGGACCTCGGAACGGCGACCTTCCTGATCCCTGGCCAACTGCGGGGCATCGTGTACACCGATCTGGATGGAACCCTCCTCGACTTCGACACGTTCTTGCCGTCTCCCTCGGCCGTTTCCATGGTGAAGGAACTCGTCGGGGTGGGGGTGATGACGGTTCCGGTGACCTCCAAGACACTGAGCGAGGTCGAGCAGCTTGCAGCCATTCTGCCCCTCGCTCCGATCGCGGCAGCCGAGGGCGGGGCCGTTCTTCATCGGGCCGGCCGGGATCCCAGCCTCCTGGGAGCGCCGCGGAGCGAGCTGATCGCGATTCTTCGTACCCTTCAGGCCGAGGGCTGGCCGGTACGCGGCCTATCGGAGATGCGCGCTGGCGAGGTCGCGACCATCACCGGCCTGTCCGCAGCCGCCTCGCAGCGTGCGCTGCAGCGCCTGGCCAGCGAGCCGTTCACCTTTGTATCCGAACCGGGCCTGGGAGCTGCGGTGTTGAAGGAGCGGGTGAGGGAGCTTGGAGGCAACCTTGTCCGGGGCGGCCGGCTCTGGCATCTGCTCGGCGCTGGTGTTGACAAGGGCACTGCAATCGAAGAGGTCAGGGCGTGCATGCCAACGACCGCCTCAGTTCCTGCGGCCGCTGTCGGAGACGCGTGGAACGACCTCGAGATGATGTGCAAGGTCGAGCACCGGTTCCTGCTGGGTACGACCGTCCCGGAGGCCGACATCCCGTGTGCTGTCGAGAGGATTTCAGAACGAGGCCCGGCGGGGTTTGTCGAGGCGATGCTCCGATTTCGGATGAGTCTGAAGGGCAGCTGAGCTCGCGGGTGGCGTTGCTGTCCAACCCGGTTGTTTGCTAGAGTCGCCCCATGGCTACGCCGACCCTTCCGTTCCTGCAGCCTATCGAGGAGGTCCGTGAGCGCCTGCTGAAACTGCAGAGTGAGCCCTCATCGCTCGAGCGTGACGATGCATTGGCCGTGACCAAGCGGGAGCTTGAGGAGACGATCGAGAGCGTGTTCTCCGACCTGACACCATGGCAGAGGTGTCAGGTTGCTCGCCATCCGGAGCGGCCGTACACCCTGGACTATATCAACGGTACGATGACAGGTTTCGTCGAGCTCCACGGTGATCGGAGCTTCGCCGACGACCCGGCTATTGTGGCCGGGTTCGCCCAGTTGGAGGGAGATCCGGTGGCCGTCATCGGCCATCAGAAGGGGCGATCGACCTCCGAAAAGGTCAGACGGAACTTCGGGATGCCACGACCCGAAGGGTACCGGAAGGCCCTGCGCGTGATGCGATTGGCAGCTCGATTCGGACGTCCCGTCGTGACGTTCATCGATACTCCGGGGGCCTACCCCGGTATCGATGCCGAGGAACGGGGCCAGGCGGAGGCGATCGCCACCAATCTCTTGGAAATGGCTCGCCTGCCGGTTCCAATCGTCGTTGTCGTGACCGGTGAAGGCGGTTCGGGAGGGGCGCTGGCCCTCGGGATCGGGGACCGGATCATGATGCTCGAACACTCCATCTACTCTGTCATTTCGCCCGAGGGCTGCGCGGCGATACTCTGGAAGGACCAGGCCAGGGCACAGGATGCGGCGTCGGCGCTGAAGATCACGGCACCCGATCTCAAGCAACTCGGTGTCATCGACGAGGTCATTCCGGAACCACTTGGTGGCGCACACATGGATCCCCCTACCATGTGCCGGTCGATCTCGGCGGCGGTTCGCCGCGCTCTCAAGGAGCTTCGCCGGAGCAAGACGGATGCCCTGCTGCAACGACGGTACCGGAAGTTTCGCACCATGGGGCGCTTCCTTGAGCGCTAGACCGTGCTCTTTTGCGACGACAGACTCCAGGTAGCACCGGGAACAAGCCTTGGCTGAGGGAACGCGCAGACTCATCCGACGAACGACGGCGGCCGGCATCATTGTGCTCGTGGGCGCGGTGACGATGCTTGCTGTGCATCGTTCCCGCCAGCTCAGGCCACAAGTGGTCGAAGTGGGGTCTGAACAGCTTGTCGGTCGCGACGTCCAGGGTGGCGATGAGGCGGTCGGCGTGTACCACGGCTTCGAGTTTACGGAAAGCGTTTCCGGGAAGACGGTGTTCGTCTTGCGTGCGGATAAGACGCTCGGACTCTCCTCGGGATGGAACGACATCCAGGGTGTCCGGCTCCAGCTCTACCGATCCGGAGAACAGCGGGCAGTGCTGACCTGTGATGCTGCGAGGTTCAACCCGCAGACACGGGATGCAAAGCTGACTGGTTCGGTGCAGCTGAGCTTTCCGGATGGTGGCCTCGTCGACACCGACCATGGCCGGTTCGATGCTACGTCGCGGCGGTTCGTGGCTGATTCTCCAGTGGTCTACTCTTCCCCGCAGGCGATCGGCGAGGCGCAGCACGCGACCTATGATCTGTCCGAGAACCGGGTGGACCTGGCCGGTGGCGTGGTGATCCGGGAGCGGGGTGGACCCACCGTGCGAACGGACCGCCTCACGTACGATCGTGAGGCGAAGGAGGTCTCCTTTCCGGTAGGCCTCAGCCTGGCAGGGGAGAGCTTTCGGGTGGACGCGACCAAGGGCCGGCTGTGGCTAGCGGAAGAAGGTGGCTTGCCGAGCCAAATCGAGCTGCTCGGCGGAGTGCGATTTGACGGTTCAGATCCGGAAAACCTCGATCAGATGGCTGGATGGGCGGAGCGTGTCGATGCCAAGCGCGATCCGGGAAACCTCTGGCACGTTACGGCAACGACCCGCGGCCCCTGGGTGCGTCTCGAGTCTCGCCCCGCCGCAGGATCGCTCATTTCGTTGTCTACGTGGCTCCTCAAAGCCACCGTGGGCAAGGCGGGAATACTGCACGCAGAATGTGACGCGGTGACTTGCCTCACCGAGATCCCACTCGAAGGACCGCTGCGCAGCGGAGAGTCGAGCAATGCCAAGCTGTGGTTCGAAGGGGGACGCCTCACCAGCCTTCTCTTGGAGAACGACGTGGTCCTGTCGTCGGGTGGCGCGACCGGCCGGGGTTCACGCGCGCGGTTCCTTAGCAACGAGGGAAAGATGGTGCTCTCCGGTGAAGAACGCGGCGGGGAGCGTGCCGTGCTTGTGTCGGGAAAGTCGCGCATGAGTGCGGATCGGGTCACCTTCCTCGACGCCAGTCGCAAGGCCTACGCCGAGGGAAGCGTGAACGGTGTGGCGGCCGAGGCAGGGTTGCTCGCGGGCGGAGGAGAAGGACAGCCGCCCGTACGGTTCGCAGCGGACAATCTGTACGCTGATAAAGACGGTGACGAGCTCCGCCTGAAGGGAAATGCCCGCGTGTGGCAGGGCCAGCGATTGCTGCTGGCTGATGAAATCGTGTTCAATCAGCGAAGCGAGGATCTGCAGGCGTTCGGCAACGTCCGCACCACACTGCCGGCTCAGCAGGTCGAGGAAGGTTCAAAGGCCAACGACGAGGTCCTGGTCGTGGCCCGCGCGCTGCACTACGAGCGGCAGGCGCGGCTCGCCGTCTACACGGGCAACGTGCGGTACTCCGACGCGACCCACATTCTGGCTGCTTCCGAGCTGCGCGTGACCTTTGCGGACGACAACTCCATGAGCTCGCTGGAGGGGACTGGCGACGTTTCGATCCTGGACCTGGTCGAGAACCGCAGGATGACCGGTCAGCACGCCTTCTACGATGGCAAGAAGCACACCCTGACCCTGACCGGGAAACCGGTCCATCTGGTCGATCAGAAAGGGAATGTGGTCACGGGAGCGTCGTTGACCTGGGATCAGGCCAGTGGTACGGTCACAATCTCCGGGGGCGCCAAGACGCCCTCGGAAACCGTGTATCACCCGGAGGAAAAGCCCTGAGCCCGAAAGCGCTTGACCTTTCAGTGAAGGGACTCCGCAAGACCTACCGCAGACGGAGGGTCGTCGACGGGGTCAGCCTCCGCGTGTCGCCCGGCGAGATCGTCGGTCTGCTGGGGCCCAACGGGGCCGGGAAGACGACCTCCTTCTACATGATCGTCGGCCTAGTGGAGCCCGAGGACGGAACGGTGATGCTGGGTGATCGTGACATCACCGGCCTGCCGATGTACCGCAGGGCCAGGATGGGCATCAGCTACCTACCCCAGGAGCCGAGTGCGTTTCGACACCTCCGCGTCGACGACAACATCTGGATAATCCTCGAGGCTCTCGGCGAGGATCGCTACGAGGCCCAGCAGAGAGTTGAGCAACTGCTGGAGGACTTCGGCCTCATCGATCGCCGACACCAGAGGGCCGAGACCTTGTCCGGAGGGGAGCGGCGCCGCCTCGAGGTGGCGCGAGCGTTGGCCATTCGTCCAACGTTCATCCTCCTCGATGAGCCGTTCGCGGGTATCGACCCGATCGCGGTGCTCGACCTGCAACGGATTATTCGTCACCTCAAGTCGTTGGGAATAGGTGTTTTGATAACAGATCACAACGTCAGGGAGACGTTGAAGATCACCGACCGCGCCTATATAATCAAAGACGGCAAGATTTTTGCTTCCGGTGCGCCCAACGAGCTCGCCGGTGATGTCAATGTGAGGCGGATCTACCTCGGGGAGGACTTTCAACTGTAGATCATGGCCCTGGAACAGAAGCTCCGGCTCAAGCTCTCGCAGCGCCTCGTGATGACGCCCTCTCTGCAGCAGGCGATCAAGCTGTTGCAGCTGTCGCGTCTCGAGCTTGGGGAAACTTTGTCTCAGGAGATCCTCGAGAATCCGATCCTCGAGGTCGAGGAAGAGGCCGAGTCGCCACAGGCGGACCTTTCTCCTCCCCCGGGGTCCGGCGCCACGCAAGAGGCATCTCCTGCCGAGCGAGACTCAGCGCTCCCGACTGAGGAGGAGAGCTACGGCGAGATTGACGTCGAGGCTTTCTTCGCAGACTACCTCGGGGACCTTCGTAGCGAGGGTCCTTCAATGGCATACGGGGAGGAGCGCGAAAACCGGCTCGAGAACACGATATCCGCCTCACCGGGGCTCTACGACCACCTTCTGTGGCAACTCCATCTCACCGATGCTCCGGCCGAGCTGTTGACTGCAGGAGAGTTCATCATCGGCAACCTGGACGAGGACGGCTACCTGCAGGTGGACGACGCAGAGATCGAGGCCGCGACCGGGCTTCAGCCAGCGCAGGTGGCAAGCGCTCTGGAGATCGTGAGGTCTCTCGATCCACCTGGGATCGGTGCCCGATCGCTCCAAGAGTGTCTTCTGATCCAGCTCGAAGTTTTGCGCAGCGATAATGCGATCGATGCGGAAGAGGTCGAGCTGCTCGAGCGGTCAGAAGCGGTGATTTCCAGCTATTGGGACGACCTTCTTCACCAACGGTGGGTGGTGGTCGCCGCGCATCTCGGCTGTGAGGTGGAGGAGCTCCGCCTCGTGCTGGACGTCCTGCAGCGGCTGGAGCCGAAGCCGGGCCGCAAGTACCATCAGAGCGACAACGCCTACATCGAGCCCGACGTTTACGTCAAGAGGGTTGAAGGGGAGTACCAGATCATCCTCAACGACGACGGCATGCCGAAGCTGAGGATGAACTCCGAATACCTGCGAATGCTCGAGACCAAGGTGCTCGGCTCGGAGGTGCAAGGGTACCTGCGTGACAAGATGCGCAGTGCGTTGTGGCTGATCAAGAGCATTGACCAGCGTCAACGAACGATCTATAAGGTCGCGCAGAGTATCGTGTCCTATCAGAGGGACTTTCTGGACCACGGGATAGAGGCGCTTCGGCCGATGGTCCTGCGCCAGGTGGCAGACGACATCGGGATGCATGAGTCGACGGTATCTCGCGTGGTGAGCAACAAGTACATGCACACGCCGCGTGGCCTCTACCCAATGAGGTTCTTCTTCCACTCGGGGGTGGACTCGGTTCGCGGCGAGAACGTCTCGTCCCTGGTCGTCAAGGAGCACATCAGGAAGTTGATCGAGGCTGAGGATCCCGGCCGCCCGCTGTCTGACTCGAAGATCATGAAGATGTTGCAGCGCGAGGGAACGAGGTTGGCACGGCGGACGGTAGCCAAGTACAGGGAAGAGATGGGAATCCCGTCATCGGAGAAAAGAAAACGGGTCTTTTGATCCGAACAGCTGCTGTAAGGAGAAGCGGATGAATATCGAGTACATCGCGCGGAAGGTCGATCTCACCGACCAGATCCGCCAGCTGACCGAGAAGAAGCTGTCGCGCCTCGAAAAGTACTTTAATCAGATCCTCGATATCCGTGTCGAGTTTGAGCAGGAACGGCACCTGTATGTGGTCAACGTGGTTGTCAACGGCAAGGACTTCGACACCAGATCGAGGGCCCAGAACAAGGACCTGCGTACCGCGATCCAGGAGGCCATCGATCGTCTCGACAACCAGGCGAGGAAAGCCAAGACCCGACTGAAGGGTCGCAAGCGCCAGGCGGAGGAGGCTATGTCGGCACCCGATTGGAGCGTCGACGTGCTGACGCCCGAATCCGTTTCCTCAGGCGAGCCCCGCATCGTCAAGACCAGCACGATCACTGTGAAACCGATGACCATCGAGGAGGCCATGCTCCAGCTGGAGCGTTCGCGCAACGAATTTATCGTGTTTCTCAACGCCGCCACTGACCGGGTCAACGTCCTCTACCGCAGGCAGGACAAGAACCTCGGGCTGATCACCCCAGAGCTGTAACGTGAAGCTCCAGCAACTCGTTCAGTCCGATCGGGTCATGCTCGGCCTGACTGCGCCCGATGCCGACGCCGCGCTCTCGATTCTGGCCGAGAGGATAGCCCTGGCACTGGAGATGCCCCAGACCGCCCTCAACAAGGCTCTCTCCGAGCGTGAACATCTTGGATCGACTGCGGTCGGAGACGGGTTTGCGATCCCTCACTGCAAGATCCACGGCATCGACGACATTTACATTGCCTTTGCGCGCTTCGATCCTGGGGTCGAGTTTCACGCCCCGGATAAGAGGCCGGTACAGGCCATGTTTGTGGTGCTGTCGCCTCCGGACCAACCGGCCGCGCACCTCCAGGTCTTGAGCCAGATCGCACGCGTCCTCAAGCGCAAGGAGTTTCGTGAAGAGATGCTCCGAGCCCGCGACGCCAGCGAGATCGTGCGCTCGGTCCATCATGCAGCGGAGGCCGAAGGGCTGTGAGGACGCCGCCGCCCATGCCTGTGGCGCGGCTTCTCCAAGCCGAACGGCTGCGCTCGCTCGCGTTACGCGTGCTCGCGGGCGAAGGCGGGTTGGAGCGCAACCTGATCGCCGGCCCGCGGATACAGAAGCCTGGCCTGGCCCTAGCAGGGTTTTTCCCGTACGTGAGGGAAGGCAGGCTGCAGATCGTCGGCGCCTCTGAGTTCTCATACCTGGCCACGCTTCCGGCCGGCGAGGCTGTCCAGCGTTGGAAACACCTTCTCACGCTCGGGGTCCCTGCCGTTGTGGCGGCGAAGGACCTGCGGCCGCCGAAGGAGGTGCTGGCCTTCTGCGAGGAGCATGGTGTGCCTTTCCTCGTTACGGCACGTCAGACTTCCGAGGTGATCTCTGCGGTCTCCAACTTCCTCGAGGAGGCGCTGGCTCCAAGGATCCAGGCGCACGGGGTCTTGGTCGACGTCTTTTCGCTCGGCACCCTGATCGTCGGCGACGCCGGAATCGGGAAGAGCGAGTGTGCGCTGGAACTCGTTTACCGAGGTCACAGGCTTGTCGCTGACGATATCGTGGTCATCAGGAGGACGCACGGCAACGGGCTGCTCGGCGCTGCGCATCCCAACCTCGAGAACTTCCTGGAGCTTCGGGGAGTTGGCATCATCGATGTGCGTAAGCACTTCGGCATGACGGCAACCTCGCCCGGCGTCCACCTTTCGCTGATGATCCGCCTCGTCAAGCTGAGCGAGGCGACCCGGAAGCTCGAGCGCCGCTGGCGCGAGCAACTCATGACCGACGCTCGGCCCTGGGTGGAGACTCACGACATTCTCGGGGTGGACGTTCCTCTGTACACGATGGCGGTGGCTCCCGGTCGCGACGTTGCGATCATGGTCGAGACGGCCGTGCGCAAATGCCTGCTGGCACAGCGGGGGGTCGACGACGAGCGCGTCTTCATCGAGTCTGTCAACAAACGAGCCGCCGGGTTCGAAACCGAGGATCTGACCCTTGATGATGAATGAGCAGGTGTTTGCAGGGCCGTTCGTCATTACTGGGTTGTCCGGCTCCGGCAAGACCGTTCTCAGCCGCAGCCTGGAGGATGTTGGCTACCTGTGCGTGGACAACATTCCTCTGGAGCTTCTCAGTGAGCTGTTCTCGCGGGCCCCGGGGAACGTGGACAGACTGGCGGTCGTACTCGATGTCAGAGCCGAAGGGTTCACCGTACGTTTCCCGCCCATCCTGCAAAGCCTGAAGGCTGCGTGGCCTCGCCTGCGCCTGGTCTTTGTCGAGGCCTCGCCGGAGGTTCTCCTTCGTCGGTTCTCGTTGGCACGTCGGCCGCACCCTCTTCGTGGCAGGAACCTCGAGGCAGCCATTCGAGAGGAGCACCTGTCTCTCGAAGGCGTCCGCAGGGCAGCCGATATCCTCGTTGACACAACCACCTTGAACCCCCACGAGCTTCGTAGGCAGGCCCTCGGGCTCGGCGGAATCGACGACCCGAAGTCGATGCTCTCGCTCGACGTCGAGAGCTTCTCGTACCTGCACGGCGTACCGCCGACGGCGAGCCTGGTGTTCGACGTCCGGTTCCTGCCCAACCCCTACTTCGTAGACGAGCTGCGGGAGCTGCCGGGGGACGACCCGGCGGTCGAACGGTGGATGGGACAGTTCCCCGAAGTTGCCACCTCTGTCGGGAAGATCGTCGGTCTGACGCTTGATCTGCTGCCCCGGTACGGTGCGGAGCTGAAGACTCACCTCAAAATCTCGGCCGGTTGCACCGGAGGCCGGCACCGCTCGGTGTACACGGCGTGCAGGCTTGCGAACGCCGTCGCAGCCGCCGGGTACAACGTCTCACTTCACCATCGAGACAAGGATCGTTGGAGGTACCCATGATCCCGGTCCTCATCCTCTCGCACGGCAAGCTGGCGGCCGAGCTCTTGGACGCGGCGAGCATCATAGATCCGTTGCTGAAGGACGACTCGGTGGCGCTTTCGTTGCCGTGGGATATCGACTCGGACGCGGCTCGAGAACAGCTCGGCCAGAGCCTCCAGAAACTCGATAGGGGAGAGGGTGTCCTGGTCCTCACCGATATGTTCGGTGGGACGGCCACCAACATCGCGTTGCCCTTCTTGTCCCCCGAGCGAGTCGAGGTGGTAACCGGTGTCAACCTCCCGATGCTCGTGAAGCTGGGGTCGCTCCGCGATCGTGAGATGACGCTCCACGAGGTCGCTCTACGCCTGATGGAAGCGGGACAGAAGAGCATCCATGTCGCGAGCGACTTCCTTCATGGCAGGCGGCAGGCTCGAGCGAAGGGCGGAGAAGGCTAGGCCGGGGCCGGCGCAGAGCGTCCGTAGAGATCGGCTGCCCCCTGAGCGTGGGAGAATGGAACGATGAGAAGGGAAGAAGTTAGGATCAGTAACAAGCTTGGCCTGCACGCCAGAGCAGCGGCCAAGGTTGTTCACGCGGCCAACCAGTTCGAGAGCGATATCTTCGTCGGTACCAATGACGAGGAGGTGAACGCCAAGTCGATCTTGGGCCTCCTGACGCTGGCCGCAAGCAAGGGAACAGCGATGGTCCTCCGCGCCGAGGGCCGGGACGAGGACAGTGCCGTAGAGGCGTTGCTCGCACTC
>JAJDNH010000148.1 GCA_022340775.1 Acidobacteriota bacterium | reverse complement strand
CGTCATCCACAGCTCCTCGGCGTCCCTCGGGCCTGTCTGCGGCTCATCCGTCATCGTGAGCTCCCTGCCGCACAGCGACGAACTCTCGCCGCATCGCGGCACACACTCAGTATAACGCGGGTGGACCCGAGATGTTTCATGAAACGCTCCTCCGCCCACCCGGAGAACACGGGCGGAGCGCGCCTCGGAGTACGGTGCGATCGACGGAACGTGCCATTCATGACATTCTCGCTGTACGCACTTCACGAGCTCATCGCGCTGAGGCGAAATGTCATGAGTGGCACCGCTGCAGGAAAGCGAGCTTCTGGCCGTGGCCAAGGGGGTCGAAGAGGGTGGGGGCTGGCCGTACGGCCATCTCGCTTTCCAAAGCGTCACCGGCGCCGAAGGCGACGAGTAATTCACGGGAAGGGCGTCGGTCCGTGTGGCCGCAGCTCCGATGGAGGCGCCTCGTTGCCTGCCCGGAGCGGGCCTCGAAATCGGTTCAGCGGCTGAGCCGGTCCCCCGGTTCGGGCAGGTGACGACGGGCGTCTGCACAGCAGACGTCCGGGCGCCGGAGTTTCGGAAGACCGCTCACGGGCCGCACCGATTGACCGGGAAGCCCGGTGGCCACTACCTGGGGAGTCTTCTCCGCAACACCGGCGGCCGTGCGGTCACAGGGTGACCGCCCGCCTCGCGTCTCCGGCGGTCGCGCGGCCACGAGAACGGATCGGCATCCTCGTGGCGACCGCCGGAAGCCGCTCGGGCCGCCTCCTTCAATCTTGAAGCGGATACTCCCATCGCCAAGGGCCGAGGTTGCCCGGCATCAGCTTTTCCCTTGTGGCGCGCTGGCCTCCCTATCGCGCTTCAGGAAGAAGCTGTGCCCGGCACGCCCGTCCCAGCGTCACATTCTCTGGCGCGAGTTACAGGAGGGTCCTCTGGAAGGGCAGGGATCCCCTTACTCCTTACGCTTGACTCCTCACCCTCTTGGGTGGGTGGGGGAGCGTCCTCCGTCTCCCGTTTCCCCAGGTAGACGGGGGCCATCTCGCGTTTTCCGTTTTCCGTTTTCCTGGGTGGGTGGCGGCCGTCTCGCGTCTCGCGTCTTACGTCTTGCTTCCCGGGTGGGTGGGGGAACCTAGTCACTTAATCACTTAATGACTTAGTCACTTACCAGCTTCTCCCAACCGGCGGTTTGATCCCCTGCCCCCGGACTCCCCGTTCCCTCTATACTTACCCTGTACATGAGACCGTCCAGCGCGCGCCGCCGCAAGCTCGTCGGCTGGGGCTTCGAGGGCGAGAGCTTCCCGCCCTCGCCGCAGCTGCTGGCGCTGCTCGAGCGGCGGGTCGGCCGCGGCGCCCCGTTCCCCACCGTCGACCCGGCCTCCCTGCAGCCCCCTGCCCCACGGCGGCTGCCGGACCTGCCGGTCGCGGCCTCGTCGGAGCCCTCCGACCGCTTGGCCCACGCCCGCGGCCAGGGCCTGCCCGACATCCTCCGCCTGCGCGCGGGCTCGCTCCCGGCCTGGCCGGACGCAGTCTGCCGCCCGGCCGACGCCGGCGAGGTCGACGCACTGCTCGCGGCGTGCTCACGAGAACAGCTGCGGGTGATCCCGTGGGGCGGCGGCACCTCGGTGACCGGCGGCGTCAACCCCTCTCCGGACGACGGCCCGGTCGTCACCCTGGACCTCGCCGAGATGGCCGCCCTCGAGGGCGTCGACCCAGTCTCGCGGCTCGTCACCTTCGGCGCCGGCGCGACCGGACCGCGGGTCGAGGCGGCGCTCGCCGAGCACGGGCTGACTCTCGGGCACTTCCCGCAGTCGTGGGAGCTGTCCACGGTCGGCGGCTGGGTGGTCACGCGCTCCTCCGGCCAGGAGTCGCTCGGCTACGGCCGCATCGACGACCTGGTGGCCGGCCTCGAGGCGGTGGCGCCCGCCGGCCGCCTCGCCCTCCCCGCCCAACCCGGCTCCGCCGCCGGCCCCGACCTGCGCCGCCTGCTGCTGGGCAGCGAAGGCCGGCTCGGTGTCGTCACCTCGATCACCCTCCGCGTCCGCCCGCGCCCCGCCGTCACGATCGTCGAGGCGGCCCTCATGCACAGCTGGGCCGACGGGCTCGAGGCCGCGCGCGACCTGGTCCAGGGTGGCTCGCGGCTGACCATGATCCGCCTCTCCGACGCCGTCGAGACCGAGGTCGCAATGGCGATCGGCCTCGCCTCGACCGGCGCCGCACCCCTGGTCCGCGCCTACCTGCGGCTGCGCGGCCTCGGCCCGGAGAGCTGCCTCCTGCTCTACGGCGCCGCCGGCGACCCGGCCGACGCCGACGCCGAGCTCGCGGGCGCCCGCTGGGTGATCGGTGGCCACCATGGCGTCCACCTCGGCCGCCGCCCCGGCCGCCACTGGCTCTCGGACCGCTTCCGTCACCCCTACCTGCGCGACGCGCTGCTCGACGCCGGCTACCTGACCGACACCCTCGAGACCGCCGCCACCTGGCTCGGCCTCGACGCCCTGCGCGACGGCGTCACCGCGGCCATCACCGGCGCAGCCGAAAGCGCCAACGAGCGCGCCGCGGTGCTGTGTCACGTCTCCCACCCGTACCCCGACGGCGCCTCCCTCTACTTCACCTTCTTCATGACCGCGACCGGCGACCTCGAGCGCGACGTCGCCCGCTGGGCCGAGGTCAAGCGGGCCGCGACCGCGGCGATCGTCGCCGGCGGCGGCACCATCAGCCACCACCACGGGGTCGGCCGCTGGCACGCGCCGTGGCTGCCGGACGAGCTCGGCGAGGATGCCGTCGGCGTGCTCGGCGCCGCCGCCCGCCACCTCGACCCGCGCGGGATCCTGAACCCCGGGGTGCTCCTCGACCCCACCGACCGGCTGGAGGAGTAGTGCTCGACCCACTGTGGCGCCACCGCGCCCTTGCCGCCCTCACGGAGCCGTTCGACATCATCGTGATCGGCGCCGGCATCACCGGCTGCGGCATCACCCTCGACGCCGCCCAGCGCGGCCTGCGCGTGCTCCTCGTCGAGCGCGGCGACATCGCCTCCGGCACCTCGTCGCGCTCCTCGAAGCTGATCCACGGCGGCCTCCGCTACCTCAAGCAGATGCAGTTCCGGATCACCCGCCTGGCGTGCCGCGAGCGCGACCGCATGCTGGCCCTGAGCCCGCACCTGGTGACCCCGGTGCGCTTCATCTACCCGGCGTACGAGGGCGACCGCACCCCCGGCTGGCAGGTCGACTTCGGGCTCTGGATGTACGACCGCCTGACCAACCGCCCCGAGCGCCACGCCCACCTCGACGCCGGGGAGGTCCAGAGCCTGGCGCCCGGCCTCGAGGTCGACGGCCTCGACCGCGCCCTCGCCTACTCCGACGCGATGGCCGACGACGCCCGCCTGACCCTGGCGGTCGCGTCGACGGCCGCCGCCTACGGTGCCGCCGTGCTCACCCGTTGCGCCGCCGAGCGCGCGGTGCGCGACGGCCGCGGCCACGTCACCGGCATCTTCGCCCGCGACCTCGAGTCCGGCGTCGGCAGGAACGTCGAGGCCGCCGTCGTCGTCAACGCCACCGGAGTCTGGACCGACGAGGTCCGCGAGCGCCTCGGCCTCGCCGGCCGCCGCCTGCGCCCCTCGCGCGGCATTCACCTGATGCTGCGCCGCGACGCGGTGCCGGTGACAGCGGCGCTGACCATCCCCTCGCCCGACGACGGCCGGCCGGTGTTCCTGGTGCCGCACCCGGAGGGCGTCCTGCTCGGCACCACCGACGTCTACCACGAGGGCTCGCTCGACGACCCGCGCCCGACCGCTGACGAGGTCGGCTACCTGCGGCGCGCCCTGGCCGCCGCCTTCCCCGCCCTGCCCGACGACGGCGACGTCGTCGCCGGGACCTTCGCCGGCCTGCGCCCGATCCTCGACACCCACGCCGAGGACCCGTCCGAGGCCAGCCGCGAGGAGGACATCTGGGAGGAGGAGGGCCTGCTGTCGGTCGCCGGCGGCAAGCTCACCACCTGGCGCGCGACCGCCGAGGAGGCGGTCGACGAGGCGATCAAGCTGCTGCCCGAGCACCGCGCCCGCCGCGCCGCACCGTGCGCTACCGCCGGCACCCCGCTCGCCGGCCTCGCTCCGTCCGACCTGGCCTCGCGTTTGGCCGCGTCGCACCGGCTCGACGAGCTGGTGGCAGCGGCCATGGCGCGCCGCCTGGGCAGCCTCGCCTGGGCCGCCTGCGAGCTGGCCACGAAGCGCCGCGACCTGCACCCGCTGCTGGAGGGCACCGACCTGACCGCCGCCGAGGCGCGCGCCCACCTGCGCTGGGGCGGCGTGCTGCACCTGGAGGACCTGCTGCTGCGACGCGTGCGCTACGGCATGTGGGACCCGGCGAAGGCGCGCGCGCTGGTGCGACCGCTGCGCCACGTGTGCCAGAAGGAGCTCGGCTGGAGGTACCGCACGTGGGAGGCCGAGGTCGAGCGCTTCGACCAGGCACTGGAGCCCTGGACCCTCGAGGGCGTGGAAGAGAGCCACAAAACCACGGAGCCAGAGAAGACAGAAACCACGGATTCCGCCTAGGAAGAACCACGGATCGGATCCAATAAAACCACGGATTACACGGATTTCCACGAATAGGAAGAGAAAGACAGATCAGCTGGCCGCTGCCTCCGGGGCCGCAAACCTCATCGCGGACGGCTCAGATCACCCCCTGCCCAGCAAGAGCCCTTGCAAGCCTTTCTATGAAATCTGTGTAATCCGTGGAATCCGTGGTTGAGCTCCCCCTCCGTGGTGGGGGTGCCATCCCGTGGGTGTGCCTCTGTGGTACTTCTTCCTCAGGCGTTCACTGGAGTGAGCCAGCCGAAGCGGTCGTCGTCGTCGCCGTTGACGATCGCGAAGAAGCGCCGCTGCAGCTCCAGCGCCACCGGGCCCGCCTTGCCCTCGCCGACCGGGATGTGGTCGATCGAGCGGATCGGCGTCACCTCGGCCGCCGAGCCGGTGAAGAACACCTCATCGGCGTGGTACAGCATCTCGCGCGGGATCACGTGCTCGCGCACGTCGAGCCCCATCTCGCCGGCCAGCTTCATGACACAGTTGCGGGTGATGCCGCGCAGCACCGAGTTGCCGATCGGCGGCGTCAGCAGGCGCCCCTCGTAGACCACGAACACGTTCTCGCCCGAGCCCTCGCAGACCGTGCCGTTGCGGTCGAGCGCGATCCCCTCGACGTAGCCGTCGGCGTTGGCCTCCATTCGGATGAGCTGCGAGTTGAGGTAGTTCGCGGTCGCCTTGACGAGCGCCGGGAAGGTGTTCGGCGCCATCCGCGTCCACGACGACACGCGCACGTCGACGCCGTTCAACAGCGCCTCCTCGCCGAGGTAGGCGCCCCAGTACCAGGTCGCGATCATGACGTCGACCGGGCACTGTGTCGGGTCGACGCCCAGGGTGCCCAGCCCACGGTAGACCAGCGGCCGGATGTAGGCGCTCTTGAGCTCGTTGACGCGCAGCGTCTGCATGACCGCGTCGTCGAGCTGCTCGGCCGAGTACGGCACCTCCATGCGCAGCACCTTGGCCGACTTGAGCAGCCGCTTGGTGTGGTCGGCCAGGCGGAACACCGCCGGCCCGACCCGCTTGTTGTCATAGCACCTGAGGCCCTCGAAGACGCCGCTGCCGTAGTGGATCACGTGAGCCAAGACATGGATCTTGGCGTCGGCAAAGTCGACCAGCTCGCCGTTCATCCAGATCTTCTTGCAGCCTTCGAACGCCATGCTCACCTCCGTTGGAAATCAGGGCCGGACAGCAGACACGCCGACAAGATGATATCAGGTAGCGGCTGATGGCACGACCACCAATCCGCGCCGGATCGGACCAGCCAAAGGCGGGCTCCCGGGGCCGTGGGAAGAGATGAACCACGGAGGGACGGGGACGCGGAAGAGAGAAACCACGGATTGGATCCAAGAAGAACCACGGATTACACGGATTGACACGGATGAGAAGAAAGAGCCAGATTGGTTGGCTGCGGCGCCCAGGGCCACCAGCCTCAGGTTGGACGGCTCAGATCACCCCATGCTCGACAGGAGCTTCTGCTCCCTTTTCTAGAAAATCTGTGAAATCTGTGAAATCCGTGGTGAGTCTCCTTCTCCGTGGTGATGGGACCCTCCCATGGGTGTGCCTCCGTGGTGCTCTGCCCCCTCATCCTTGACAATCGTGCAGGTCGGGGGTACCAAGGAGGTACAGGGTTCCGACCCTCGTCAGAGTACTGGGTGATGATGAGACGAATCTCCGAAGTTGTCGTAACGTATCGATTTTTCAGTCGATTGCATGTCATATCGACGTGCGGCAGGTAGTGGTTGGAGGGGAGAAGCCACCATGACCAAACTCCACCAGGTCTTCGTAGGCTGTCCCTTCCTGCCAGCGATTCGGGGTAACTACGACAAGCTGAAGAAGGACGTTGAGAAGGAGACACCCCTGCACGTAG
>JAJDNH010000237.1 GCA_022340775.1 Acidobacteriota bacterium | reverse complement strand
GCAGCTACGACGACGACGGAGCCTCATGTCTTTTTGCAGAACTTGACACACACAACTCGGGGGGACAGGGCGCAGGAGGCTTGGCCCGAAGGCCTCGGAGGGTAAGCCGCCGAGCACGGGCTCCCCGGCGTCCTCGGCGGGTGCAGCCGTGAGCCGACGCGCCGCTCCGTCCCCGCCCCGCCGGCCCGCGCAGCGGGCTGCGGGCAACGCCCGCACGGGACATGCGTTCACGCCACGCCCCTCCAAGCAGGATCGCGCAGGGCGTTCTCCTCGCGCCTCGCCGCCAGCGAGCGAGGAGTCGCTGACCTCGTGGTCGCGAGGACGAAGCGAGCGCAGCGGCGTGGTGCGAGAGGGCGATCCTGCGCGATCCCTCTTCTCTCAAAGGGGTGGGGGACTCAAGACTTCCAGAAGACACAGCGGGCAGATCCGAGCGGAGCGGCCCCTCGGGGCGGGAAGACCGGGTCGAGGTCCTCCTCGAAACCGGGCTGGCCGCCCCCGAGGGGTGCGGCCGCAGGCCGCGGATATGCCGTGTCCAGGATTAGAGGCTTCTGGGGAGCTTGCCTCGAGGCTCTTCGGTATACAGGTCGGAAACCCTCCGGGCAACCTCCTCGCCCACGGGGGAGACCACCTTTGGCACCACCACCTCAACCGTGTAGAGGTGATCGCCGTAGGCGCGCGTTTTGAGGTTGCGGACGCCCTTACCGCGCAGCCGGAAGGTCTGGCCGGACTGGGTCCGCGGGGGGATGGTCGCCCGCACCGGCCCATGTATGGTCCCCACCTCCACCTTGGCGCCCAGATAGGCCTCCGTGAAGGTCACCGGAACGGTTGTCAGGATGTCATCGTTCTTGCGTTTGAAGAACGAGTGCGGCTTGACCGTGACGCGCACGTACAGATCGCCGGCGCGAGCCCCGGCAGCGCCCTCGGTTCCCTTGCCCGCGACCCGAATCTTGGAACCGTCTCGGACCCCCTCGGGGACCTTGACCCTCAGTCGCTCGGTCGAAATGACGACCCCGGCGCCGTGGCACGCCGGACACGCCCGATCCTGCATGCTGCCGCTGCCTCCGCAGGTCGAGCAGTGCACCTGCCGCTGAACCGGCAGCACAACGCTGGTGCCGCGGACGGCGTCGGCGAACGAGATCTCGACCGATGTCTCATGATCCGCGCCGGCGCGCGGCCGCTTGGCGGCCGCGGCCTCCCGTCGGCCGCCGAAGATCTGGCTGAACAGGTCGCCGAGGTCCTCGAACCCTCCGACACCGAACCCTTCCGCCCCCCCGCCGTCGACGCGCACGCGGAACGGCCCGGCCTCCTGCCACTGGCCGCGCCCACGGGCACGGGAGAACGGGTGGGACCCCAGGTCGACATCACCCTCGACGAACCCGAACCTGTCGTACTGGTGACGCTTCTCGGTATCGGAGAGCACGGAGTACGCCTCCTGGATCTCCTTGAATCGCTTCTCGGCGTCGGCGTTGCCGGGGTTGACATCGGGGTGGTACTTGCGAGCGAGCTTCCGGTAGGCCTTCTTGATCTCGGCCGCGCTCGCCTTCTTCGGCACTCCCAGGATCTTGTAATAGTCGCGTTCCACCGCCTCCTCCGAAACAGAAATATGAGCGATTCTTTATAAAATTTCAACTCCCAAGGCCGGACTCTGCACCCACCTACTCCGGACAGATAGGGAACTCCGTCACTCCGTCACCGGGTGGGTGGGGGCCTTCCTCACCTCCTCACTTTCTCACCTGTTCACCTCCCGGTTGGGCGAGGCTCGTTTCCCGTTTCCCTCTTCCCGTTTTCCTTCCCCGGGTGGGCGGCGGGACCTAGTCACCTAATTACTTAATAACTTAATCACTTGATGGCCTTGTCACCGGGGTGACGTCCCCCAGGTTCCTGCGAGCGACCTCCAGGTTCCTCCGAAAGGCGGGAAACGGGATCCGGTTGAGCGGTGAGCCGCGCCGCCACTCGCGGTACCCCTCCTCGTCGAGCCGTTCGAGATCCTCGAGCCGTGGCCGAAAGCGGTGCGGCACCGGCTGCAGCTCGGGGTGGAGGTCGGCCGGTGCGCCCCGGGTCCACGGACACACCTCCTGGCAGATGTCGCAGCCGGCCACCATATCCGACACCGCCGGCTCGAGCTCGGGGCGGATCGAGCCGCGGTGCTCCACGGTCAGGTAGCCGATGCAGCGGCGGGCGTCCAGCACCCCGGGCTCGGGAAAGGCGGCCGTCGGGCACGCCTCCAGACAGGCCGTGCACCGCCCGCAGTGCTCCGGCACCGGGCCATCGGGAGAGAGCGCCACATCCGTCAGCAGGATGCCCAGAAACAGCTCCGACCCCAGCTTGCGGCTGAGCAGGCAGGTGCTCTTGCCGATCCAGCCGAGGCCGGCCTGCGCGGCCCACTCTCGCTCGAGCACGGGCGCTGTGTCGACGCACGCCCGCCAGCTGCATCCTGGAACCTCAGCCTCGAGCCAGCGGCCCAGACGGAGCAGGCGCTTCTTGAGCAGCCGATGGTAGTCGCGCCCCCAGGCGTAGCGCGACACCCACACCGTTCCCAACTCCCCGTCGTCCGTCGAGAGCGGCCATGACGTGTGGTAGCTCACGGCGACGGCGACCACCGAGCTGCAGCCGGGAAGCAGGCGCCGGGGGTCGCAGCGGATCGCGGCGGTCCGTGCCATGTAGCTCATCTCGCCATGCATGCCGGCGTCCAGCCACGCCTCGAAACGCGGGGCTCCCGGCACGGTCGCGGCGGCCGCCACGCCGACAAGATCGAGCCCCTCTTCGATCGCACACCGCTTGAGCCGGGAGGTAAGGTCATCCACCGGCTCGAGTATGCCACCTCCCCGGCACCGGGTCCGGACACTAGCGCCACGACCAAGAGCAGAACGTGAACCACAGAGACTCTGAAGGCGTGGCGAGAGCCTCGTGGGCCGGTACCCCGCGGGTACCCGCTCTCGGTCGCGAGCGAATGAGTCGGGTGAGTTACAGTGAAGGCATGAAAAGGGCGATGCAGCTCGCTGCAGCGACCGGCGCGTTTCTGTTGGCCGCCAGCGCGACCGCCAAGAACCTCCCGCCGCCCGACTTCGTGGTTGCCTCCGCTGGCAACCAGGTTGTGGTCGTCAACCCGCGGAACGGAGCAACGAGAAGCTTCGAGGCGGGGACGGTCGGCAAGCTCTTCCCGGCCCCCGGTGGAGTTCTCTTCGCGCCGGATCTGGTCCACGGCAAGACGACCGTGCTCGACCTCAGGCGGTTGCGGGTCGCGGACAGGCTGCAGGGCGTGACGATGCCCCGCTTCGGGCCCGCCACCGATCGCTATCTGGTGGTGGCCGGCAACGTGCTCATCGTCAGCTACCCGGATCGCGCGACCCTCGCCCGCATCCCCGCCGACATCGCTCATCCCTGGCAGGTGGCCGTCACCGAGGACGGCGGCACGGCGCTGATCCTCGAGCGGTTGCCCGGGGACCATGAGCCTCCGGTGCTGTGGGCGATCGATCTCATCGAGCGGCGCGTGTCGTTGCGGGTCGCGCTGCCGCCCGACGTGCACTCGATGGGCTTTTCGAGCGAGCACGGCGTGATCGCGCTTGCCGGCGGCTCGACGGTACGGGTCGTGGCCCCCGCCACGCTGGCGACGCTGCTCCAGCTCAAGGTGCCGGGCGAGGCGGTGGCCGCCGCCTTCGCCGCTCACGGCGAAGCGCTCCTGGTCGCCACGGCAGCCGGCGGCACCGGGAGCATCCAACGGTTCGGCCTCAAGGTCGGCCACAAAGGGTTGCACGCGCGGCGCCTCGAACCGGTTCGGCTGTCCGCCGCCCCGACAGGGATGGCGGTGTCGCCCGAGGAGGGCTGGGCCGCGGTCGCCACAGCTGGCGGGGGAGTGTCGATCGTGCGCGTCGACAAGGGCACCATCGAGCAGACCGCCCAGCTGCCCGGGACGGCGCGCGACGTGGTGTGGTCCGACCCAGCGAGGCCCGGGCCGGCGTTACCCCAGTGGTCGGTCACGACCCAAGGCCAGCCGATCAAGCCGACCCCCAGACCATCGTGGAAATGAGATGAACGACCCGGCTACGAACGAGGCCGCCACCCCGACCACGAGCAGGAGCGAGGCGTTCGCGGGCGTCGCGCGCGGGCCGTTCTTGGCGCTCCCGGTCGCACTCGTCATCTGCGGCGGAGGAGCGGCGGCATTCGCCGGTGTGTTCTCGTGGGATGCCACGATCCTCGCGCTGCTGGGCCTGGTGGCTCTCCACGCGGCGGTCAACACCTTCAACGAGGTCAGTGACTACCGCACCGGGATCGACCTGGAGACACGCCGCACGCCGTTCTCCGGGGGCAGCGGCACGCTGCTGGCGGGGAAGATCTCGCCGGGAGCAGCTCTGGCCTTCGGGATCGTGAACGCCTCCGTCGGGCTGGCGGTTGGCGTGCTGTTCCTGCTTCGCGTCGGCTGGGTGCTGTTGCCCATCGTCGTGACCGGCGCCTTCTGCGTGCTGGCCTACACGCAGCTCCTCGCCAGGATCGGCCTGGGCGAGATCGCCGCCGGCCTAGGCCTCGGCACGTTGCCGGTTCTGGGCACCGTCCTCGTCCAGGAGGGAACGATCGGCCCCGCCGCTGTCGCGGCTTCGGTGCCGGCCTTCTTCATGACGTTCAACCTCCTATTGCTCAATGAGTTTCCAGACGAACATGCGGATCGGAAAGGCGGGCGCAGGAACCTCGTCTCGATCCTCGGCCGGCGACCGGCGGCCATCGTCTATGCGATCGCCGCACTGATGACGCCAGCATCGGTCATCGCATCGGTGGTGATCGGAGTTCTGCCGGCCCTCGCCCTGATCGCTGTGATTCCCTCCCTCGTTCTGCTCGGACCGTTACGGTGGGCGTTCGGCGATCCCGGAACCGAGGTACCGATCCCGGCGCTCGGCGCCAACGTCATCTGGAACCTGGCCACCAACGCGGTGCTCGGGGCGGCGTTGGCGATTGCGGCGGGGTAGCCCCCGCCCCCCCGTGAGGTGAGAAAGTGAGAAGGTGAGAAGGTAAGGAAGTCCCGCCCGCCCGGTAGTGTCCCGAAGGGTCTGCAAAAA
>JAJDNH010000141.1 GCA_022340775.1 Acidobacteriota bacterium | reverse complement strand
GCTCCCACATACCTGACATGCACGTGGCTCCTGTGCCTGCTTCCCTCTCACCGGACCCTCCTCCAGCCGGTGCTCCTCAAGACACAGAAACCGGCGCGTACCATGCTTCTCATGCAGTGATCTCACAGAAGATGTTCGACTCTGCCTCCAGCGCTACGGGCACGTTCGTACTCAGCCTACAACGTAGCGCAGGCGTACGATCGCCCGGGCCCACTCTTCGGCAAAGGAAACCGAAGCCGATCTCGGCCTGCAGGTATCTCTGAACCACCGGGGACACTGCCTCGTTCCAGGGCATCAGACACTCGCCGGGCGGCTCCTCAGAGCACTGGGAGGTCACGTCATTCCTGCCCAGACGCGGCCACCGAACGTTGCAGGGTGGCCAAACGCGACGACTCCCGGACACGGTCAACCATGCTCCCACCGTCGGGCGTTAAGCCGGGAGAAGCGCGGCAAGAAGTGGCTTGCCGACAGCGGCTTTGGCTCAGGGGCGTTCTGAACGTGGCTACACCCTCGGCATGGTGCTACCGCCACACCGGGACCCCAGGGTCCCACGCTCACTGAGTCTGGCAACGTGCTGAGGAGTGAGCCTCAGCGCGCCTCTACCAGCGTGATCTCTGTTGTCCGCCCGAATCGCGGCGAGGACGGGCCTCATTGACCTTCAGCGGGCGCCCATCCAGCTCGACCGAGTTCAACGCCTCAATGGCCGCGTTCGCCTCGTCGCTGCTCGGCATCGTCACGAAGCCGAAGCCACGCGAGCGGCCGGTGTCGCGGTCGGTGATGATGGCAACTTCCTCCACCTGCCCGAACTCCTCGAACTTGGCACGCAGCGAATCCTCAGTTGTTGAAAAGGACAGATTACCGACGTAGATCTTCACCACTTCCTCCAAGTTGTACCGCCCGCAACTGTCTCCTGCAGGCTGCGGGTATCACAAAACATACTGGATTCTATCACTGATGTCTGTACTCCGCGCCACAACATGGGCCGGGAGACCGCGCTCTACGAGTGAAGACGCCTCGAGGTAGCCCGGGGAGGTTTCTCCACCACGAACACGGCGAACGGCCAAAGCGGCACACCAATCTGCTTCTGAAAGACGACCCGGGCTCCCACTTCCTTCAGTGCCGGCAGAACCGACACCGAACGACATCCCAAAGAGATCCACGGGAAACGCCAGACCACGTCTTCCACCCTATCGCCCAGCCACCGCACCCATCGCGACCTCGGCTCGGCGGAATGGGCGACGCCCATGAGACCGCCGGGCCTGACGACCCGGTAAAGCTCGAGGGCTCCCTGCTTGGGAGCGAACAAAGGGCACATGCTGTAGGTAGAAAGGGCGACATCGAAACTGCCGTCCTCAAACGGCAGCGAGCTGATGTCGCCGGTTTGGATCTCGATCCTGTCCCCCACCCCAGCGTCCTCGAGCCGACTTTTCGCCACCGCAAGCATCCCGTCGCTCATGTCATACAGGACGACCACGCCCGATGGTCCGGTCCGTTTGGCTGCCAGCAGGGCCGTTGACCCTGTCCCCGCCCCTGCGTCCAACACCCTGCTCCCAACAGAGACCGTCTTCCTGACCAGGAGCTCCCGGCCCCGCTGATCCGATCGTGCGGTGAGGAACGAGTGTTGGAAGTTGTAGCGTCGGGCAACGCGGTCGTAGACACCTCTTAGCCTCTCTCTGTCCAGAGCTTGCCGCATCCCTACCTCTCAGGCTCGCCTGGGGAAACCGAAGGCCCTCACTCCGGCTTGTGACAAACGGCCTCGATGTTATTGCCGTCCGGGTCGTAGACGAATGCCCCGTAGTAGCTCGGGTGGTAGTCGGGACGCAGGCCCGGAGCGCCGTTGTCCTTGCCCCCCGCACGCAGGGCTGCGGCATGGAAGGCATCGACGGATCGCCGGTCGGGACTCGCGAATGCGATATGAACCTGAGGCTTGACCGGCTCGGCTTCGCGGATCCAGAAGTCGGGCTTGCCGGCAACTCCGAACCCACCGGCTGGCCCGTGCTCCATGACGATGCTGTAGCCAAGAGGGGCCAGGGCCGCGAGATAAAAGGCCTTGCTTGCCTCGTAATTCGACACGCTGATCAGGATGTGATCGAGCATCCAAAACCTCCAGTCCGCGAGCGGTGCTCGCTGCAACACGATCTCAGTCTACACCGAGCTGCCGGAGGAGGTGCGGTGACGACGAAAACTGCGCCCCCTCTGAGAACAGCCAGAGCTGTCCGTCCGCTGCACGTTTCAGGAACACCACGTAGTGTCTCCCGGGCGTGACCGGCGGTCCGCTCGACGGATCGTGCTCGACGGTGAAGCGGTAGCTCAGCGTCGACTGGAGGCCAATGTCGCCCTTGATGACTTTGGTCGGCCTGGCGGTCACGGTGTACTGAACGTAGCCGATCACACCGGAGTCATCCCGAAAGACCGCGGTCTGCTCGACTCCAGCCACCTCGACCTCGAGAACATCGGCAGCGCGGGCCAGATTGCCCTTGAGGAGCTCCCTGGGAGGCAGATCGGTGCGGTCGACCGGTTGGCTCCCCACGCAGGCCAAGATCAGCAATCCAGGCAGGACTCGCGCTGACCATCTACACAATGGTGCGATCGCGCGGCTTTTCACTTACACGACCCACGGAATCAGCATGCTCGTCTTCCTCTTGTAGTCCGCCCATCCGGGATACCTCGCAAGGGACGCCTCGATCATCAGCATGTTCACCAGGAACACGCACACCCACCAGTAAGCAAGGACGGCCCAGGGTATCCAGTGCCGAACCAGCAGCGCGAGGGAAGCGTAGACCATCATCTCGCCAAGATAGTTGGGGTGGCGAATGCGCCTGAACATGCCGTCGGTGATCAACCCCGATCTGAGCGCCAGCGTGAAACGCTTCTGACAGTCGGAAGTCATCATGGTTGCGGTGCCCAGGACCAGGAGACTGATAGAGATGGCAATGAGCCAACTCGGCACTTCGTTCGAGGGCCGCTCCAGTACGTCAGAGATCAGCAAAAATGGAGCCACCCAGTAGCTGGCCAGCAATACGAACGTGAAGACGGCGCCAGCAATGGTCACCCGAGTTTCCCACCTCGAGTCGCGGAAGGCGGAGTGTTTCAGAAGCCAGCAAAAACAGTAGGCTCCGTGCAGCGCGAGATACACCCAGGCTGCCTCGCCGAAGTTCCTGAAGCGAAACATGAAGAGGACGACGACCACTGGGGTCAGGATCTTGTGGAGGTTGATCGCCCAGGCCAGTTTGATCTGCCTGGGCCCTCCGAGCAGGTCCTGCGTCACGTACACGTTGAAGGCGCCCAGCCAACTTGCCCAACGGGGCGCTTCCCGCCTCATGGTACCGTTCATGTCGATCCTCCTCCACGCCGCACCCTGGATGGAACCGACCTTCGGCGGCCACACCGGACTCCGGACACGGCGACCTTCAGCCCTGGACCGCCCGAGAGCTTTCTGCCCACGCTCCACGCGGCATACCACCCGCTGTAGGTGGCGCCGGACTGCTCGAGAAGTTGCCTTCATTCTGCTGGCCATGGAATCACGTTGTCAAGCACCCATCCGCCAGGATGCCGGCCTCCCGCTGTAGGCCTTCGAGCACAGAGGCATCGGTTCGGCAGGCCGCTGCGATAGGATCGGAAGCGGCCGAGCAGGAGGAGGTCATGGAGCAATCGAGCGCTCGACGGAGAACGAAGATCGTCGCCACCCTCGGGCCGGCCACCTCATCGCCCGAGAAGATTGCGGCGCTCGTGGCGGCCGGCGTCGACGTCGTACGCCTGAACTTTTCGCACGGGGAACGCGAGCAGCACCGGGGAACCATTCGGCTGGTTCGTGAGGTGGCAGCCAAGGCAGGACGGGAGATCGGCGTGCTGCAGGACCTCGGCGGGCCCAAGATCCGCCTCGGACAGCTCCCCGAAGAGGGTGTCGAGCTGTTACGTGAGGAGCGAGTTCTGCTGGCTGCCGGCTCGCAGTACGAGGACGGAGCACTGCCGGTCAGCTACCCCTACCTGGCGGAGGACGTGGCGCCCGGCGATCCGATCTTGCTCGCCGACGGCCTGGTCGAGCTGAGGGTGATCGAGCGACGGGAGGCGACCGTCGTGTGCGAGGTTGTCGTCGGTGGCGACGTGACCTCCCACAAGGGCATCAATCTCCCGGGCACGCGGCTTCGCGTGCCGGCTTTCACCGACAAGGACCGACTCGACCTGGAGGTCGGACTGGACGAAGGAGTGGACTTCGTGGCGCTGTCGTTCGTGCGCAGCGAGCACGACCTCGACCCGGTGCTCCAGCGGCTCTCCAAGGCCCCGGTCAGGCCGATGCTGATCGCCAAAATCGAGAAGCCTCAGGCCGTCGAGCGGCTGGAGGAAATCCTTGAGCAGGTCGACGGCGTCATGGTGGCGCGCGGCGACCTCGGTGTTGAGGTGCCGGTAGAGCAGGTGCCATTGATCCAGAAAAGGATCATCCACGCCGCCGTCAGTCGCGCCAAACCCGTCATCACGGCAACCCAGATGTTGCGCTCGATGGTCGACAACCCTCGCCCTACCCGCGCAGAGGCATCCGACGTGGCCAACGCCGTGCTGGACGGCACCGACGCCGTGATGCTCTCGGAGGAGACGGCCGTTGGTGCCTACCCGGTCGAAGCAGTCCGCATCCTCGACCGCGTCGCACGCGCCGTCGAGCCGGCCCTCGACCACGACGGCTTCCTGGCACGGCTCAAGCAACCGCCGCTGCGACGCACCGATGAGGCCATCGGGCACGCGGCCTGCTGGTTGGCGCGCGACATCGGTGCCACGGCAATCGTGGCCTCGACCATTTCCGGGACCACCGCGCGGCTGGTGGCACGCTTCCGGCCCGCAGCACCGGTGGTCGGTCTGACACCACATCGCGCAGTCGAGCGCCAGCTGACCCTGTCCTGGGGTGTCCTGCCCGGCCACGTCAAGGCATTCGCAGGCACCGACGCAATGTTCGAGCTCGCCCGGGAGTGGGCACTGGAGCACCACCTCGCCGCTGCCGGCGACCGCATCATCCTTACCGCTGGCGTCCCCATCAATGAGCCCGGAACCACCAACGTACTGCGCGTGCTCGAGGTCGAGGGGTAGCACCGGCCACGTCGACTCGAGGCAGGTACACTGTTTCGGTGAAGGAAAGCGAACGTGAGCTGGCCTACTACCGCGCGGTGGAGGATCTCTTCGCCGAGCTCCGCGGCGTACCTCACACCCTGTCGCCGAAGGACTTTCAGCTGCTGCGAACGTGGTGGCGGGACAAGGTACCGTTGGCGGCGGTGGTATCGGGCGTCACCGAGGTGTTCGCGCGACGTCGTGAACACGGCGAGGCCGACCCGGTCGTGAGCCTCACGTACTGCCGGCACGCAGTCAGTAGGCAGGCCGACCACATCGCCGAGATGCGGGTCGGCGCCAGCGCCGGGCCAGAGGAGGGCGCGGCGCTGCTGGTTCGGGACGGGGTCACCCGGCTCGAAGAACTACTGGCGCGGGCGGAGGCGGTCCAGCGGCGCGACCGTCCCTCGGTGGCTCACGTCCTCGCGCTCGCGAGACGCCAGCTCAGTGCTGCCGCCGACCTGCCTCCTGGCGAGGTCGACGCCTACCTGTTCGCCCTCGAGATCTCGCTTCTCGAGGGATGCTTCCACGCACTTGGTCGGGAAGAGGCGCGCGAGCTCGAGAGACTGTGCCATGAGGCCGCGATGTCGGCCGGTGACGACAAGGAGACCGGCGAGCGCGTGCGGCGCACCCACCGTGATCGCGAGCTCCGGCGGCGTCTCGGCCTGCCACGTCTCGAGCTCGCGTGAGCCGCCGGGACGCGCCCGCGCCGGGTAAACTGTGGCGGTGGCAGCGAGAACCGAAGACTCGGTAGCGAACGGGAAGCCGCAACGTGTCCGGCTGACGGCCGAACGGCTGGTCGGTGGTGGCGTAGCCATCGCGCATGCGCTCGGCGCCACGTGGATGCTCGCCGGCGCGCTCGACGGCGAGCAGGTCGACGCCGAGGCTGTGGTTGAGCGGGCCGGCGTTGTGCATGGCCGCACGCTGGAGGTGGTACACAACCCGCACCCGGCCAGACTTACCCAGCCGTGCCCGCATGCCGCATTCTGTGGCGGCTGCGACTGGCCACATGTCGATCCGATTGCAGGGTCCCGCCTCAAGGCCGCCGTAGCCGCCGGCGCAGCACGCGCATCCTCCGACCTCGCAACACGGTTAGCCGAAGCGCCGGTGAGATCCTCGCCGCCGTCCTACCGCCTGCGATCGCGCCTCCACTGGGACCCACGCCGCGGCCACCTCGGGTTTTACAAGCCCCGAACATGGGAGACAGTCGACATCACCGGCTGTAGGATTACCTCGCCGCGGCTGACGAACACCATCGCGGCACTGGAAGAAGCGCTGGCCGGAAGCTGCCCCGAGGCAGCGGACCTCGAGTGGCTGGAAGACCTGCGCGGGGCCACAGCCGTTGCTGCGTTGCGGCCGGCACGGTCGGGTGCGCCGGAGGTCGATCCGGACCGCGTTCCCGTCAAAACTGCCGCAGCGGCGTTGGTGGACGGTTTTCACGTTCTCACCCGGAGCGGCCGTCTCCAACCCGTGTGGGGCGCCCAGACCGTGACCATGGACCTGCCGGTGTCTCTCAAGGTCCCCATCGGCGCCTTCTTCCAGGTGAACCGGCACCTGGTTCCCTGGCTCTTCCGCCGGGTTCAGGAGTTGGTCGGAGAGAGTCCGAAGCCGGTGTGGGACCTGCACGCGGGTGTTGGTTTCCTGGCCGCAGCAGCGCTCGCAGCCGCACCGCGGGAGCTGACCCTCGTCGAGCCGTTTCGGCCCGCGGCCCGCGCAGCGGCGGCTAACCTGCCCGAGGCGCGGGTGGCCATCGGCCGCTCGGCCGAGGCCTACCTGGCCCGTCACCCTTCGTTGCCCCGGGATGCAGTGGCACTCACCGACCCGCCGCGAGCTGGCTTGTCCCGCAGCCTTCGTCGCCAGCTGGCCGCTTGGCACCCCGCACGGGTGCTGATGCTTGCCTGTGACCCGGCGACCTGGGCGCGCGACGCCGCTGCCCTGATCGCGGCAGGCTACTCCCTCACTCATCTTGAGCTCGTTGACCTGTTCCCTTCGACCCACCACGTGGAGATTCTCGCTGTGCTGGAGAGCCGGTGACGGGTGGAGGTAGCGCTCTGCGCCCGTTGTGGTGGCTCACGACCGGGATCGTCGTTGCCGCCGCTGGCGCGCTGCTGGCCGTCTACACCGGGCCGGCCTGGCTCCGTTGGCTGCTGCTGATATTGGGCGTTGCCTCAGTCTGGGCCGCGCTCAAACCACGGCGGGGGCGAAAGGCGACCGTCCTCTGGCTGGCGGCTGGTGTTGCTGTGGGCGGCTTCAGCGCTCTGTCTCATCAAACCGCAGCCATCGATACTGCACGCAGGCTGTCGGCTCTGGACAACGCGGCGCTCCGCGTCCAAGCCACGGTGATGACCGGCTGGACCAAAGCACACTGGGGACGCCGTGCCCACGTCGCAGTGAGCAGAGCTTCACACCGTGGGCATGACGTAGCACTGCCACGATCGTGCACCCTGGAGATCCGGGGCGGTGGCGCGCTGACAGGGCTTCCAACACCTGGAAGCACGTTCGATGCCCTTGCCCTGGTCCGCGGAACCGCGCGCAGGCTGGTGCTAGTAGTGGCCTCGCGACGGCTGCTGCACATTGAGGCTCCGCCGCACGGTTTGCATCGGATGCGCCAGCAGCTGGTTCAAGCCCTACTGGGGGCCGCAGGCACCAATGTGATTCGCATCCGCTCCGCGGAGCTTGCGGCGGCGCTGGCGCTGGGGCGCCGCGACATGGTCCCGGCCGAGCGTCGCGACCTGTGGCGACGATCCGGGCTGTCTCACCTGTTGGCCGTCAGCGGCCTCCACGTTGGTCTGGTCGCCGGGGCGGTCTGGCTGATAGCCATCATGTGCGGCGCGACACCGACGACTGGACGTCTCCTGGTCCTCACTGCTGTACCGGCATACGCCCTGCTCGCTGGAGCATCGCCATCAGCGCTACGCGCCTCCTTGATGGTGATTGCCTACCTCGGTGCCCGGGTGGCCGGACGTGCCATCGTACCGATGGCCGCCGTCCTGCTGACCGCCGTAGTGATGGTGCTGGCAGCCCCTGACCTCGTCGCCGATGCCGGCTTCCAGCTCACGATCGGCATCACGGCTGCGCTCGTCCGATGGGTCCCGCCCCTTGTCGATCGGCTCCCCGGACCGAGATGGCTTGCCGGAGCGATAGCGGTGCCGCTGGTAGCACAAGTAGCGGCGGCTCCCATCCTCGCCTGGCACTTTCGCACCGCAATCCCTGGGGCGGTTCTCAGCAACATGCTGGCTCCGTTGCTGCTGACCCCAACCCTGGCACTGGCGCTCATAGCCACACTGGCAGGCCTCGTGTGGCCCGCGCTTGCGGGCCTTGCCCTGAGCGCCCTTCACCTCTGCTCGACCGCGGTTCTGGCCTGTGGTGCAGTCGCACGCAGCCGGCTCATTACGACACCCTCGCCATCCGCCGCGATCGTAGTGATTCTCGCCGTCGCCGCCTTCGCTGCGCTTCGGCCAGGACGGCTCGGGCGGGTCGGCGCCGCCGCCTGGCTCGCCCTGCTTCTCATTGGCGCCGGTTGGTGGGGACTGCGGCCCTTCCAGCCCCACAATCAGGTCTCGCTCCTACCGGTTGCCGACGGTCTGGCCGCCCTCCTGCCGACCGATTCGGCACCCCTGCTGGTCGACGGCGGGCGGTGGCATCTGCAGGCCGCCGAGCTTCTAGCAGACTCCGGCGTCAGCCGGCTGCAGCTTGTGCTGGCGAGCCACACGGACCAGGATCACATCGGCGGCCTCGAGCGGGTGCTGGACACGTTCCCGGTGGACAACCTAGCGTTGCCCGCGTGGATGCGTTCCAGCGACAATGCGGTACCGCTTCTGCGTGCCGCACGACGCCACGGCACCCGCGTCGTGCCGCTCGTACGAGGGCTCGTCCTAGCCGCGGGCCGCGACCGCATTGAGGTTCTCTGGCCTCCGGCCAGGGTGCCGACAGTAGCGGAGAACGACCGCTCCCTGGTCGCCCGTGTCGACGTCGAGGGAGGCCGCGTGCTGGTGACATCGGACATCTCCGCCGCCGTTGAGCGGACGCTGCTGAGCTCATCCTCGCCACTCGCCGCCGACGTGCTGATCGTTCCCCACCACGGCAGTAGCAGGTCGAGCTCGCAGGCTTTCCTGAAGGCCGTCGCACCGCAGGTAGCACTGGTCCCTGCGGCGCCGTTGAACACCCACCATCATCCGAGTCCCCAAACCTTGCGGAGGCTCACGGCGCTCCACATTCCCTTTCGCTTCCCGGCCCGGGACGGCTGGTGCGCCGCAGTCTGGGACAGGCGACGTTGGCGGCCGAGCCCGTGACGAGGCCGCTCTTGGTGGTCGCCGGGCCGACGGCATCAGGCAAGTCAGCCCTCGGTCTCGCCGTGGCCGAAGCGTTGGGTGGGGAGATTGTCTCTGCCGATGCATTCGCGGTCTACCGTGGCCTCGACATCGGCACCGACAAGCCGGCCCCCGAAGCACGTCGCCGGATCCAGCATCACCTGGTGGACATACTCGAACCGACTGCGCGATTTTCCGCAGGAGACTTCAGCCGGCAAGCCGATACCGCCATTGCCGACATCGTGACCCGTGGTGTTACGCCAGTGGTAGTCGGAGGAACCCACTTCTACCTGCGCGCACTCCTGTTCGGACTTTTCGACGGTCCGCCTCGCGATGCCGAGGTTCGCGCCCGCCTGCAGCAGGAGTGGGACAGCGATCCAGACGGAATGCGGCGCCGGCTGGAGGAGGTCGACCCGGCCTCGGCCTTGCGGATCACAGCTGGCGACCGGCAGAGGATCCTGCGTGCACTGGAGGTGTTCGAGCTCACGGGAGTACCTCTGACGGTCCACTGGCAACGTCAACGACAACAGCTTCGCTACCGTCCTCTGCTCGCGGCGCCACGACGCGAACGGGCAGATCTGTATGCTAGAATCGGTGCGCGCGTGGACATGATGTTTTCTCAGGGGCTGGTGGCCGAGGTCCGCGGGTTACTGTCTGCTGGCGTGCCCTCCGGGGCTCACGCCTTCAAGGCGATCGGTTATGGCGAGGTGGTCGGATATGTCCGTGGACATTGGGATCTCGACACCGCGGTGGCCCGTACCAAGCACGCCAGCCGCCTGCTTGCAAAACGTCAGCTGTCCTGGCTGCGTCACCTTCGCGAAGGTCGTCTCCACTGGGTCAGTCCGGTCGAGGCGGGCGGAGCGGAGGATTTGATTCATCTTTGGCATCGACATCTCGAGGAAGGCGGAGTGTCATGAACAAGCCGGGAAGCGCGACAATCAACATCCAGGACCCGTTCTTCTACCAGCTGCGCAAGGAAGCGCGCACCATCCACGTTTACCTCGTCAACGGCAAGCGTCTGACGGGTGTCCTGCGTCGTTTCGACCGGTTCGCGATCGTGATCGAGAACCGGGGCAATGAGCAGCTCGTCTACAAGCACGCGATCGCGAGCCTCGCGCCAGCAGGTGCGTTCTCCGAGCCGCAGTCGAATGAGGATCGGTCGTAGCGCCGCGCTGGCGGCCTGCGCCAGCCTTCTCCTGCTTCTTGCGGTAGGCTGCCAGTCCGCGGGGCGAGCGCCCCTAGCGAGCGTCGATTTGGGATTCCCATCGCCACTGGCCGGGCCCGGGCACCCCCAGATCGACTCCCGCAGCAAGCGGCAGGTGGAGCGTGGGTGGGCAGCGCTGTTGTCAGGTCGCCTAACCGACGCCACCGCCGCGGCGGCTAAGGCCGGAGAGAGCGATCCGGCTCGGCTCCTGGCCGCACAAATCGCACTGGTTGAGAAGCTGAACCCGTCCGACGAGCTGCGCGACATCGTTAGTCGCCATCCCGACTATGCGGCCGCAGTCCTCACCCTGTCGGTGGCTCAGGAGAAAGCCAACGACGAGAGGGCCTCGTTAGAAACAGCTCGCCGAGGCGCCAATCTCTGGGATGTGCGACGCTGGCGTCAACGGGTGGCCAACCTCGAGGATCGCTGGGTCGGTGAACGTCTCGCCTCCGGAAGGGAAGCGCTCTCGGCGGGAGATACAAAGCGTGCCCGAGAGCTTGCCGCGGCCGTCCTGAGGGTCGAGTCGGACAATCGTGAGGCTCACCTGCTCGATGCCGAGGCACTGGTGGCAAGCGGTTCTCTTGAGGAGGCGGACCCGGAGCTGGATGCTCTCGGGAACGATCCCGAGGCGATCGTGCTGCGGGGACAGATCGCGGAGAAGCGCGACGATTGGACGACGGCGATGAGCCTCTACGAAAGCCTGCCGCCGAATCACCCAAGGCGAGCGGAGCTGCTCGACCGCGCGCGGCGTCGCTGGCGGCTCGCCAACATGCCGCAGTACGTCCAGAAAGCGATCGACTCGCCGGACCTCACCCGCGCCCAGCTCGCCGTCCTGCTGGTGGCACTGGCGCCGCAGGTGGAGAGCCTGCCCGCGACGGCTTCTCCTCTGCTGACCGATATCGTAGAGCTCCCCGGCCATCGCGAGATTGTGGTCGCCGTCCGTGCGGGACTGATTGACACCGACGAGATCGAGCATCGGTTCTTCCCCGACCGCGAGGCTGAAGCGGAGACGGTCCGCACCGCGATTGACCGGCTGTGCAAGATCCTCGATAAGGATGCGCCGGCCTGGTGCTCGAGCTCGGTTACCGTCCCCACATGTGTGCAGCTCGGCAAGCCGGTAACCGGGCACGAGGTGGCGGATCTGGTGCTGCAGATCATGGAAGGGGGAAGCGGATGAGCGACCGCGCGGCCGAGCTACTGTCGCGAATCGACCTGTTCTCCGAGCTGACGGCAGAGGAGTTGGCCGCGGTGGCCCAAGTTGCCCAGGTTCACAAGCTCCCCCGCGACACGGTCGTCTTTGACACCGGGGATGCCGCAGACGCCGTCTACGTCGTTGCCAGCGGCAAGGTCAACATCGTGGTCACGAGCTCGGAGGGCAAGGAGCTGATCCTGGCCGTTCTCGGCGCCGGGCAAGTTTTTGGCGAGATGGGCCTGCTGGACTCGTCACCCCGCTCGGCGGCGGTGACCACGGCGACCGCCGTAGAGCTCCTGGTCATCAACCGGGACGAGTTCCACCGGATGCTCGACACGCAACCGCAGATCTCGCGCAAGCTCCTGACCATGCTCGCTCAACGGCTGCGAAGGGCCAACGCCAAGATGGAGTCGCTCGCCTACATGGACGTTGCCGGCCGCCTCGCCCGCTACTTCCTCGACCTCGCGCGGGATCACGGTCAGGCGCTCGGGAACGGCTGGCTGGTGGTCCGCCGACCGACGCACTCGGACATCGCCCACTCGATCGGCACCAGCCGCGAGACCGTGAGCCGACTCATCAACGACTTCGAGGACCGGCTCGGGATGGTCAACAAGGGTCGCTTTACCTATATCAGGGAAGAGATGGTCCGCTAGGATCCTGTAGGCACAGGCCGTCGGCAGCCCAGTCGTTACCCAGCTCATCGAGGGGGTGGCTTCCCGATCTAGAGGGGTGCGGCCTGAGGTCGCGGATCTGCCTACAACCCGGCAGCCAGCAGGACGCTACCGAGGGCCAAGCCGGCCACCAAGCTGATCGCCTTTACCCTGAAGAACTCCCACCGGGACTCGGCCAGAAGGGGTAGCGCGCCGTGGCCGTCCTGAACCACCGACGACGCCACGAGCACCGAAAACGGCACCGCACCTTGCGCAAAGAGGGTGACGAAGACCAGATGCGGCCCGGACTCGGGCAAGAGCCCTATCAGCCCGGCAGCCGCCAGCGCCGCCCACGGGTGATCTCGAACCATGCCTGCCAGCGGTACATGGCCAGCCTCCGCCAGCTTCAGCAGCACGAGGATACCCAGCACCCAAAGGAAGATTCGCGGCAGGTGCTCGCGCGCGACGTGACGCCAGAGATGTTCCTCAAGAAAGTGCTCAGGAACCCAAAAGGAGATCCAGAACGCGATCACGGCAAGAGCAATCAGGGATAGCCGGATCCAGCTCGACTCTATCGGCCCGAGCGTACCGGTGGCCACGGCAAGGGTGAACAGCGCCAGAAACAAGCACAGCGTCGCACGTGGGAACGAGCATCCCTCGAGAGCGGCAGGCCGAGAGAACAACCGCAGCTGCTCCGTCTCATGCACGGCCAGGCCGGAGGGGCAGCAGGCCCCGGCGTAGGACCGACCTCCCAGGATTCGATCGGTCACCACCCCCACCACAACCCCGTAAACCAGGAGTATCGTGAACAGGAGCACGGCCTTGCCGGGGAACAGGCTGAGCATGACGAACGCCTCGTCGCCGCTGGTCGCGATCATGTTGCTCACCAGCGCGCCGAATGGCAATGCGCCATGCACGTACATGGCCACAGCAGCGAAGGACCCCAGGCAGCCCGGAGTGCTTCCCAGCAGCCCCGAGCCGACGTAGGTGACGGCGCCTCCCCGACGGACGATCCGTTGGAAAGTTCCGCCACTTGCCACATTGACGACCTCGACGATGAGCATCATGGCGAACACAAAACCTGTAATGGTCAGCGCATCGCCGAGGACGGCAAGCAGGCTCATCGAAGGTCCTCTTGCAGCTCGCCCTTACCCTCCGCCCTCGCGTGCCAGAAGACTCGAGCTCCCCGGACCACACGATGAACCTGACCCCGACGCCGGAGCAGAGCGAGCTCCTTCATGACTGCGACCGGATGCAGACCGAGCCCGGCAGCGATGTCATCGGCCGTGCACGGCCGTCGAAACAGAAGGGCGAGAATCTCCTCGCCTTGCGGGCTCCGCGACACCGCCGATTCGTCGCCCGGAGTACCCGTTTCCGCAACGACCTCTGCCACGGGTGAGAACAGCTCGGCGAGCTCGGCGAGCCGCTCCCACGGTACCGGGACGGCGCGCTCGTCAAAGGTCGGCCGAACCGGCGTGTTGAGATCGATCCGGTCCGGCTGTATGCGGCGGGCCAAACGGGCTATCTGGGCCACTCGGTCAGGTATGTCGGTGATCCCGTCCAGCACCATCACCTCAAGCCGAATCTCACCTGCGTACTCGCGCCGAAACTCGACAAGGCCCCGTGTCACCTCATCGAGCGTGAGTCCCGGTGCCGGCCGGTTTACGAGCTGAAAGGTCTCTTCGTCGCCTGCGTCGAGACTCGGCAGCACGATGTCCGCACAGGAGGACTCGCGGCGGACGTCAGGATCGTGGAACAGCGACCCGTTGGTGAGCAGCGCCAAGGGAATGCGCGTCAGCCCTTTCACCTCCCGGATGAGCTCACCCATCTGTGAAAACAGGGTCGGCTCGCCCGAGCCAGCGAAGGTGATGACGTCCGGTGCGGGCCTCGAGCGCAGCCACTTCTCGACATCGGCGAGGATCTCGTCCACCGGATAGAAGGCCACGCGCTCGGTGGTCAGCGTCTGAGTCGGGCCGAGCTGACAGTAGATGCAGTCGTAGGTACAGACCTTCATGGGCACCACGTCAACGCCCAGGCTCGCGCCCATGCGCCGGCTTCTCACCGGGCCGTAGACATGACCGCGGGAACCTGTCACGGCGGAGGGTCTCCGGTCTTGGGAGGCTGCATCACTTGCCCTCCTTGGACCTTCACCCCCGCGACGGAAGGGTCACAGCCCGTCGGCCCCGTTCTGTTGAATTCCGGCATCGCTTCCTCCTGGTCACGGAGGCGTCCTGTCTCAGGCGTGATCCTCGCGCAGGTGTCAGCGGCCATCTCATGAGGGGCGCCGCCGACCGGCCAGCCATGGCTCCGGCGCTGCAGCTACGGCCCCTCACCCTGCACCAGGTGAGGTCTCACGGCGAGCATCGCCCGTAGCATCCACAGCTCCTTCTGCTGCTCGTCACGAATCCCTTCCAACAGGTTGGCGGCGCGGCCGTCCCCCGCCTCGGCCGCCACTTCATTGAAACGCGCCACCAGAACCGCCAGATCGGCTGCGGTGCGACGAATCATCTCCTCAGCCGCGGGGACCTCCTCGTCCTCTTCGAGACTGGCCTCGTGGAGCACCGCGCGGAGTGTGGTCAGGGGGGTTTCACCGAGGATGACCACTGCCTCGGCCACCTCGTCGATGATCTCGGCCCAGCTCTCGTACAGCTCCTCGAACTTGCTGTGAAGGGCCAGGAACCGGCGGCCCCTGACGTTCCAGTGGTACTGGCGCAGCCTCTGATAGAAGACGGTGGAGTCAGCCTGGATCTTCCTGAGCTCATGCACCAGGGTCTCGATGCTCATCGCCTCACCTCCTCGTTGCCGTCCGGCCCGTTGTGGCCGGCATTGATCTTCCTGGGAACCGGTCTCTCCTGGCTGGCGGGACCTCCTCGAAAACCGAACACTGCATGGTCCAACCCTCCACGATCAGCGGACGACCAGGACCGAGCACGGCGCCCGGTGCGTGAGGCCGCTCGACACACTGCCCAGATACAGCTCCTGCTCGGGCGAGCGGCCACGGGTGCCGGCCACGATCAGGTCCACACCCAGGTTCATGGCGAAGACAACGAGCTCCCTGGCCGGGTTCCCTACCAGAACCACGTCGTGGATCGGGCACTTGGCCCCCGCCAGGACCGTCTTCGTTCTCTTGAGGATCGGTCGTGCTGCCTCGACGATACGAGCGTCGGAGGCTTCCCTCGGCAAGGCGACCACCCCTTCGTAGCACTCCGGATCCGAGGGAAGAGGAAACACGTAGATCACGAAGATCTCGTCCTCGGCCCCGGGGCACAGATGCTGCACGAAGAAGCCTGCCGCCTTGAGACTCGCATGGGAGCCATCAGTCGCTACGATGTACCTCATCGTTTCGACCTCCCTTCAGGTAGTTCCCCGTCACGGACCGGGAATCTTCCGCGCCGATCCCGTCAATTACGATCATCCCTGCCGATCCTCTCTTCACCGGCGACCTCCTAGTGCGAAGAGAGGCCATCGGTTCATGGCACCTCGATGACGGCTCCGCAGCCGCCGTCGAGATAGTCCTTGCCCCAGGTCGATCGGAACATCGCGATCGCCTCATCGCCGGTGCAGTGGCTTGGCGCTACCTTGCGCACGCCCATCCTTCGCAGGTCGTCGATCGTCTTCCGGTTCGCAGCCGGGCTGTAGCGAAGCAGGTGAAAGCCCCCCATCAGCAGGTAGATGTCCCGGCCCAAGTAGTCCCGCGCAGTCTTCGCCATGGCGACGATGCCGGGATGGGCGCAGCCCGTCATCACGACTAGGCCCAACCGGGCCTCGAGAATCAGTGCCTGCTCCCGAATGTCCCTCCCCATCTCTCCGGTGGAGTGCACGTTGCCGAAAAGTCGTTGTGCACCGCCAACCGCCTCGACCCGTGCCCCGCGCCGGCGGAGCGCCCTACAGAAGTTACTCGCCGTGGAACGAGGGACGTACACCGTAACGTCCGAACGACGAGCGAGTACGTTGTCGAGCCCGCCGGTGTGGTCACCGTGCATGTGCGACAGCACGACCGTGTCGACCGACCTCGGGTCGATGTCGAGCTTTCTCAGGTTGGCCAGCAACGTCTGGCCGTCGGCCCCGGTATCGAACAGCACCGTGTGGCCGACGGTCTCGACCACAGCGGCAAACCCCCAGGCAGTAGCGAGTCCGGGCGAGTGGGGCACGTTGTTGTAGACCACCGTGATTCGCAGCGGTGGGCGCGAACCTCCTGGTCCATTGCTCATCGTCACCTCCGCCGACGTGACGGCCGCCATCACACCAAGGGCCAGCCAGAGTGCCCTCTTCATGGCTCGATCAGTTTGCCGTCGTCGGAACGTCCTGGTCGGCGATCACGACGGTCCCGTTCACCGGGCGCCACGGTCGCTGATCCAGGGCCAGCTCCTCGACCCACAACTCGGCAGCCGAGTTGAGGAACAGCTGGTCGGGGCGTTCCGGTCCTACCAAGATCGTCGGGCAGGGCATCCCCTCGGCGAGCTCCTCGATCGTCTTGCTACCAAACTGACAACGGTACCCTTCATAGGCCAGAACGAGCACATCGTAGTCACGTTTCACAATCAAGCATCGCCTGAGCTCGGGTTCCTCGTCACCCTCACAGAGCCGAAAGCCAACGTTGACGTAGTCGCCAAGGAGCTGGTCGTAGTAGAGCCGGGTCTCGCGTTCGAGAGCGACCATCTTCTCCGACGAGAGCTCGGCCCGCTCCCCCCTACGACCACGCGACAGGTGCGGCTGGCAGGGCGGCGAGGGAAAGAAGAAGATGTTGAGGCGCACGTCGTGCAACAGCGCAAGGTCGAGGGCGAAGTCGAACGCCCAATCGCCGGCCGGCGTCATCCGTGCGCAGTACCCGATACCACGTATTGATTGCCTAGTCATGGCTCCCTCCCTTTCATGCTCCTTCCCCACTGCCTCAGGTCAGCCGTTCCACCGCGAACGGCCACGCATCCAGACCACCGTCAAGGACGAGCGTATTGTCAAAACCATGCTGTTGGAGGATCAGGGAGGCCTCGTAGGAACGCAGACCGAGGCTGCAGACGATCACGATGGGGGTGTCATGCGGCAACTCCCGCAGGTGGCTGCGTACTGTGGCCAGGGGAATGTGTCGACTTCCCCGGAGGCGGGTGGCTCCGTACTCAGTCGGCAGCCTCACATCGAGCAGAAACACTTCCTCACCCCGCGCCAGCCGTCGGTTGAGCTCGCCGGAGGAGATCCAGGAATAGGCCCCGGTCAGCTTGTCCCTCACGACGTTGGCGGCAACGATTACGTTGTCCATGACCATGCTGTACGGTGGTGCGTACGCCAGGTTGAGGCAGGCGAGGTTATCAACAGTCATACCGGCCATGAGTGCCGTGGCAACGGTATCGATGCGCTTCGCCACCTCGCCCGGGCCCACCGCCTGAGCTCCGAGCACCCGCCGGCTCTCCCGGTCCACGACCAGCTTGAGAACCAGCGACTTGGCTGTCGGGATGAAATGCGCGCGGTCTGGACCCGGAACCACAGCGCAGACGGGAGCCAGGCCTGAATCCCGGGCTTGAGCCTCGGTCAAGCCGGTCCGCGCCACTCCCCAATCGAAGATCTTGACGATGAGAGTCTCCACCAGGCCCGGGTAGCTCTCGTCGCCGCCGCAGGCGTTGACAGCCGCAATCCGTCCCTGGATCGAGGCTGCCGCGGCACCGGGCGACCAGGTAGGTATCCCTGTCACCAGGTGGAGCTGCTCGGCACAGTCGCCAACCGCGTAGATGGACGGATCCGAGGTCCGTAGAGTGGAGTCCACCGCGACTGCGCCACTGCTCCCCAGCTTCAGTCCGGCCTGCTCAGCGAGCTCTGCCTCCGGGCGCAGGCCAGCAGTGAGGAGCACGAAGTCACAGGGGAGCGTGCTGCCGTCGCCGAGGCGGACCGCCCTGACCCGCTCCTCTCCTTCAAACCCGGTGACAGGGCGTCCCGTGAGTACCCTGACGCCGTGGCGCTCGAGCTCTCCCCTCACCAGACTGCCGATCTCCTCGTCAACGATCGGAAGGACTGCTGAACCGGCTTCGACGAGCGTCAGCCTTGCTCCGCGCAGGACTACCGCCTCGGTGATCTGGCAGCCGAGCAGACCACCGCCCACGATGATGACCTCCTTTACTCGGCCCGAGGCGAGCTCGTCGCGAATCGCCTCTGCATCCTCTACCCCATGCAGCGTGTAGATGCCGGGAAGATGGCTGCCCTCCAGATCCGGGACGACCGCGCTGGCTCCGGTGGCCAGAATCAGGCGGTCGTACGGCAGCTCACGTTCCTCGCCACCGAGAAGGCCGCGGACCCAGACCGTCTTCTGTTGCCGGTCGATGCGCACCGCCTCCGTCAAGTCCATGGTGCGGACCCTCTTGTGCTCATACAGGGAAGTTGGGTCCTTCAGCAGACCCAGGGGAGTTTCCAGGAGCATCCTCTGCTCCGGTACCGCCCCCGAAACGTAGTAAGGCAGCCCGCAGCCGGAGTAGGCCAGGAAACGCCCCCGTTCGACAATGGTCACCCTGGCACGAGGATCGCAGCGCATGATCTTGGCTGCGGCCTTCGAGCCGGCGGTCACGCCACCGACAACGACCACACGAAGTGACGGTCCGTCCTCGCCGTCTCGGTCCATCGGCTCATCCAGGCTCGGGAGGGGCGCCTCAGCCTCTGTCGCACACTCGGGACAGTGGGCGAAACAGATCACGGCTCGTACGCCACCGGTGTCGGCCGGCTCGAGCTTGATTCGGCCGCCCAGACGGCGTACCGCCCGCGAAGCGAACGCGAGCCCCAGACCAGTCCCGTCAGGGCTCATCGTCCTGGCCTCGGGAGAACGGTAGAACTCGGCAAAAATCTGTGTGTACCCCTCCGGTGGGATGCCGATCCCGGCGTCGACAACCTCGACGCAGACCTGAACCCCACCCCCTCTCTCCTCGGACATCGGCTCCGAGTACAAGCGCGCTGATACCTTCCCTCCGTCCACGCTGTACCTGACGGCGTTGTCGAGCACCACAGCGAACGCCTCACCGACCACCGTCCGCTCCGCGTGAATCCAGGCGTGCACGGGCTCGGTCAGGTCGATGAAGCTCTCAACCTGGACATTCCGTCTTCGAGCGCCATCGGCTTGAGAATCTACGACCATACTGAATGTGGCGAGGAGGTTGACCGGCCCCAAGGCGTCGTCGCCCATCTGTTCGATGCTGCGCAGCTTGAGGAGGTCCTGAACCAAGCTCACACCATGGGTGCAGCGGCCCCACGCTTTCTCCAGGAGCCAGCGCTGACGGGGCTGTAGAGGACCCGCGAACCCGCCGATAACCGTACTCAGGACCGTCTGCACCGCGGAGAGTGGAGACTTCAGTTGGTGGGCAACGACCGCGGCCAGATGAACCAGGGCCTCACGCTCCTCCTCAGCCACATCCGCACCCCTCGGTGCTGCATGACCGTCAAGCCGCTCCGACGGTGCGGAATCGCCCGGTCGGCACTTCTCGTTCACGCCGAACTCCTGTCGCCGGAGCCACGCCGGCACGGGTGCCGCAGCCGGATCGTGCACGGCATCCACAGATCGTGGATAGTCCCTCGGCCACCACCGACATCCCGCTCTTCGCCACGAGCCTTCATCGGCTTCCCTTCTTCGATCCCAGCGCACCATCTGACGGCTGTGTGCCTTGCGCGCTGCCCTTCCGGACACCCTCCGCATGCCAGCCCGGCATGCTCAACTCCTCCTTTGGGAGCTGGCCCGCCGTGTAGGCGCTCAGTACATCCTCGACCTGGCCAGCGACAAACGGGATCAGGCGAAGCCCCAGCTTCACAGCGTGTGCCGCCACGACCTGGGAGACGGCGCCGCACAGCACCGTGTCGGCTCGTAGCCTGCGAATGAATGCGAGCTTCTCCTCCCCGGTTCCGAACGGCAACGCCACTTCCTCCTGCTCGACTACTCGCCCGCTCCGAATTGTGAGCAGCAGTGCCCGCTGCGACACATCGAACAACGGAGAAACCCGATCGCTCCATACCGTCATCACAACCAGTTTGTCGACCACGATTGTGAGCTGAGCAACCCTGGTGCCAATCCTCGCGGCTACTGCAGCCTCGCCAAACGTCCAGCGTAGACAGGCAGTTCCCGTCAGCCGTGAGAACCGTAGGCTTGAAACTGTCGCGAAATAGAGATGCTATGGCACTACAGTGTTGCAGACACGCGCCACTCGGACAGCCGCAGCCAGCGTGCATCCCGGGACCCCGGTTCCGATGCCACGGTGAACGCCTGAAGAGTTGAGATCAGGCATGGCTGAGCTAGTAATATATTGCAGATTCTAGGTTACGGCTCCCCGCCGAAGGAGCTCCCGACGGCTACGGCGGTCGCGCCGTGACACCAGCACCGGGGCCGGCCCTCAGCCCAGCCAGCGGATGCCTCCGGCATGGCGTCGCGTACGAGCGACTGTACAGAGCCGCCTGTGGTCGAGCGTGGACCCCCTATCAGCCTGTGCGAGCAACAGCTCCGGGCCCTGCTGCCGATCTTCGGGGTGCTGGCATGGCCTGTGCGAAAGCCATCGAGGAAACAACCTCGGGGCACCGGTTGCAAGGAGGCGCCATGGTCACTACTCATACTCGATCGTCGACCGGTCGCGGCTCGGTCCTCAGGTCGGACGCACGCCCCGAGACGCGGGTCGAGGGGTACTGAGATGATCACCAGCAGGAGAAGCTTCCTGCAGGTCGCAACGACCGTGGCCGGTGCCTCGACTCTGCCGGTCGCCGCACGCGCCTGGGAGTCCCGTGCACCGGACAACCCGTTCGCATGCCTCGTCGACCTCACACGGTGCATCGGCTGCCGCAAGTGCGAAGAGGCGTGCAATCGGGTCAACGACCTTCCCGCACCGGCTCAGTCCTTCGAGGATCTCCGCACCCTCAAAAGCGAACGACGCCCGACCACGACCGCCTACACGGTGATCAACCGCTACACCACGGGCGTCCTTGGCTCCGGTCACCGGCAGCAACCGATCTACGTGAAGGTCCAGTGTATGCACTGCCAGGATCCGGCCTGCGCCTCGGCGTGCCCGACCGGCGCCATGGCCAAGCAAGCAAACGGCGCGGTGACATACGACCCTAGTCAGTGCATCGGATGCCGCTACTGCCTGATAGCGTGCCCATTCCAAATTCCGGCGTACGAGTATGAGCGTGCCCTGACCCCACGCGTGCGCAAGTGCACTTTCTGCTTCGAGCGTCTCGAGGTTGGAAAGCTACCAGCATGTGCCGCGATCTGCCCGGCCGACGCCATTGTTTTCGGCCGGCGCCGGCAGCTTTTGGTCGAGGCCAAGCGCCGCATCCGGGAGCGGCCGGCTCGCTACGTGAGCCACATCTATGGAGAGCATGAGGTTGGTGGGACCTCCTGGCTGTACCTCTCCGGAGTTCCTTTCCCTCACCTGGCCTTCCCGAACCTGCCTTCACAGGCGATTCCCAGGCCCACGGAATCGATTCAGCATGCGCTGTTCCACAACCTGTGGTCACCGGCTGCTCTGTTCGCCCTCCTGGCAGCCGTCATGGCGGTGACCCGGCGCAACGACGACGAGCGCCCCGGCACAAAGGGAGGCGAGTCATGACCGCGGAGCCGAGGCCAGTAGACCGTTGTTTCTGGACCCCCGGCGTGTGGATGTTGACGGCCCTCATGGCCGCCGCGGCCCTGACCCTCATCCTCCGGTTCGCCTTTGGTCTCGGCATGGTCACGAACCTCGACAACGCACATCCGTGGGGAATCTGGATTGGAATTGACGTTGCCGCCGGCGTGGCCTTGGCGGCCGGTGGCTTCACGACCGCATTCCTGGGCCACATCCTTGGACGCCACTACTACGAGCCAGTGACCCGGCCCGCGCTGCTCACCGCGGCTCTTGGCTACACGATGGTCGCGTTCGCCGTCTTCGTCGATCTCGGCCGCTCCTGGGCGATCTGGAAGTTCTTGGTCTTTCAAAACCACCGCTCGGTGCTGTTCGAGGTTGGCATCTGCGTCATGACCTACCTGCTGGTTCTCTGGATCGAGCTCCTACCTGCAGTGGCCGCGCGCCTCGGGAGGCGGGTCAGGCTGCTTGGGTGGATTGACCGAGGCGTACGCAAGACCATGGGAGCGTTCATCATTCTCGGCGTCGTTCTGTCGTGCTGCCACCAGTCCAGCCTGGGGTCGCTCATGGTCATCGCTCCGACCAAGCTCCATCCTCTGTGGTACACGCCCTGGCTTCCGCTACACTTTCTCCTTTCGGCCATCGCTGTGGGCTTCCCGATGGTCGTTGTCGAGACCGGGCTCGCCACACGCTCTCTTCATCTCGACTCAGAAATGCCTGTGCTGGTCCCGCTCTCCCGACTTGCAGCAGCCGCCCTGGGAGTGGCCCTGGTGGTCAGGCTCGGCGACTTCGTCGCCAGAGAGTCGCACCTCTTCATTGATGGCTCCGGTGCTTCCATCTCGCTGCTCGTCGAGCTCGTCCTCGGAGGGGTCCTGCCACTGATCATGCTGCTGATCCCCGCCGTACGGCGGTCCCGCGGAGGGCTCTTTGTCGCCGCAGCCTTGGTCGTGCTGGGGGTACTCATCAACCGTATCAACGTCTTCGTGGTCGCGCTCAGCCCACCATTCGCCGAGCACGCGTACGTTCCGGCCGCGGGGGAGTTGATCATCACCGCCGGGAGCGTTGCCGCCCTCATGTTCCTCTACCGAGCGGCGGTCACCTACCTCCCGATTCTCTCTGCCCGAAAGCTCGAAGAGGTGCACTGATGCCCACGACCCGCCGACCGTTGCCACGGTTGCGCTGTCCTGCGCCCGCTTCCGGCATCGTACTTCTGGCAGCCCTGTGTCTCGCCCAGGGGAGCGGCCCGGCAGGGGTACGAAAAGACGCCCCTCGTCCTCCAGAACCGGCACAGAAGTCTCGGACCAACCGACACCCGCGACCGAACGGCTGGGCGGCCGTCGACTACGTGCGAGCGCTCGAGGCCGGAACGGAGCAGAAGAAGGAGGTACTTGAGCCCAGGCACGAGGATGCGGCCCTCCGTCAACAGAGGTTGCGCCGGCTGGGCCTATCCACGGCCGACATCGAGCACGGCTGTGTGGTGCTCGCGAGCCCACTGGCTAACACCTTTGAAGACCTCTACGGCCCGGTCCGGTTCATGCATGCCAAGCATGCTGCCTCGCTCATGGGAAACTGCGCCCTGTGCCACCATGCGAGACCGTCGGACCCGGAGCGGAAGGAGACCGTCGCATGCCGTACCTGCCACGTTGCAGCTGCCGACCCCGATCACCCCGGATGCGTGAGCCTCAAGGCCGCATACCACCTCAGCTGCATCGGTTGCCACCAAGAGATGCATGAAGGACCAACCCACTGCGGTGGCTGTCACCGCAGACATATCCCCGATCACCAGGATCTCGTACGGCTGCCGCCCGATCCCACACCCGAGCAAGTGACCCAGGAGTGCCTACGGTGTCACCCCGATGTCGGAGAAGACGTGCTCGAAAGCGCTCACTGGCTGTGGCGCGGCCCGTCCCCTTATACGGTTGGGCGCTGTCAGGAGGTCCTGTGCGGCAAGGGCACCAACGCCATCAACAACTTCTGTCTCGGGGTCCCGAGCAATTGGCCCCGCTGCACGTCCTGCCACGCCGGCTATGGGTGGAAGGACGCCACCTTCGACTTCTCAGACCCTACGCGCATCGACTGCCTCGTGTGCCATGACACAACCGGCAGCTACTTCAAGACCCCCACTGCGGCCGGGCTTCCGGCGCCCCAGGTCGACCTCGTCTACGTCGCAACCCATGTCGGCGCCACCTCGCGGTCCACCTGTGGGGAGTGTCACTTCTCCGGAGGAGGAGGGGACGCCGTCAAGCACGCAGAGATGTGCAGTGCGCTTCGCTACCCCGACCGTACGTGCGATGTTCACATGGGCGGCTACGACTTCTCCTGCACCGACTGCCATGAGACGTTCAACCACAAGATCCACGGTCGCAGCTCCTCGGTGCCGGTTGCAGAAGGGTCGCTGCTGTGTGAGGACTGCCACACCTCCCGCCCCCACTATGGCGACACGCTCCTCGACCACCACCTCAACGAGCACTGCCAGACAGTTGCATGCAACACCTGTCACTCGCCCCTCTACTCCAAGTGCCGTCCTACCCGGATCTGGTGGGACTGGTCCGTCGCCGGGGACAAACAAAGGGCTCCACGGCCGGATCGCCTTGGAGTATCGACCTACAACTGGATGAAGGGCGAGTTTCGATGGACCAGTACGGCCAAGCCAGAGTACGCCTGGCACAACGGGTACTCCCAGCGGGTGCTCGCCGGCGACATCGTGAACCTGGATGGAGCGGTCGTGAACCCGCTCTGGCCGATCACCAGAAAGATGCGCGGCCGATACATCCACATCATCGAGCCGGTCGGCGACAGGGCCGATCCCTCGTCCCGCATCACCCCGTTCAAGATCATGAGGGGTGTGCAGCCTGTGGACGCCCGTCATCGCACTCTCTTGATACCGCACCTGTTCCCTTCTGGCCCAGGCGATACCACCGCCTACTGGAAGACCCTCGACTGGAAGCGTGCCCTCGTCGACGGGATGAAAGCGGCGTCGCTCCCCTACAGCGGCGAGTACAAATGGGTGCGCACCGCCATGTATTGGCGAATCGAGCACGAGGTCCTGCCCAAGGAGCTGGCCCTGTCCTGTGCGCACTGCCACCCTGCCCTCACCGGTCCCCGCACCTGTGATCGCTGCCACGTCCCCAGAGCCGATGTCGACTTCCAGAGCCTTGCACATCAGGGCATCAGCTTCGCAGCCCTGAGTCGCCAGGGATACGAGGTCAAGAGCCTTATCGGAGTCACCGATTACCTCGATTTCAGGAGGCTGGGATACCCGGGAGATCCGATCCTACACGGTGGGCGTCTGAAGAAGCTGCCCCTCGGGCAAGGAACCATGGCGCGCCAGACCAAGGCCAAGGCACCCACGACTCCGCCGCGGGCAGACAACCGGGCCGGCGCCAGCTCTACCTCGCGCCGCCAGGGTGGTGCCGATTTGGAGCCCGACGATGCTCTCCGCTGATGCTCCCATGTCGGCTCCGGGCACGAGACGGCCGATGAGGATCTGTCTACTCGCCTTTCGGGGCGCAACCAGAGAGAGGAGGACACGATGCAACAGATAGCGCTTCGCGGACACACGCTGTTTCAGATGCTGCAGCCGGAACAGGTAGCCGCCATCAGCGATGCTGCCGAGGAACTGGTTCTCGAGCCCGGCAACCAGGTCTACCGCCACGGCGACCGCGCCGACTTCTTCTACGTCGTGCGCGAGGGTACAGTCGCCTTGCGGGGCGAACGGGCGGACGGCCTCGGCATCCACGTTGATGAGGTGGGACCCGGCGAGATCTTCGGCGCCTGCATCTGCTTCGGGCGCGACAGCTACACCCTGAGCGCACGGTGTGAGGCGCCGACGAGGATGCTCCGCATCCGTGCGGATGCCCTCAAGAGCCTGCTGGACGCCGATCCTCGCCTCGGCTACACGGTCCAGGGCTACATCTCGGGTGTCTACTTCCGCCGGTACATCGAGACCGTCACCAAGCTCCAGGCGGTGGTGCACTCGCTGCCGCTGACGAGCATTTGACGACTGCACCCAGCTGTCCGCCAGCCACGCCATGAACGACAACGCCTTCGCACCGGTCTCCATTGGACCCGTCACGGTCCCCAACCGCCTCGCCCTCGCACCAGTCAAGACCGCGCTCGCCAGCCCCGACGGTACGGTAACGACCGATCTCGTCGCCTACTACCAGCGCCGCGCCCTGGGCGGTGTCGGCCTCGTCATCATCGAGCCGATGTACGTCGATCCGCGCGGGCGGGAGCACCCGCGCCAGCTGGGTGCACACGAGGATCGGCTGATCGGTGGGATGCGCACCCTGGCAAAGGTGATTCGGCATCAGGGTGCGGTACCGTTCGCCCACCTCAACCATGCCGGCCGTGCAGCCAACCCGAAGGCCATCGGCGGCCCCGCCGAAGCCCCCTCAGCCGTCGCATGTCCAAGCACTGGCGCAACCCCGGAGACAATGAGCGAGGCCCGCATCCACGAGGTCTTGGCAGGCTACCGCAAGGCAGCGGAGCGCGTGTGTTCGGCCGGCTTCGACGGCATCGAGCTGCAGCTCGGCCTCGGTTACCTCCCGGCGCAGTTTCTCTCGGCCCGCACCAATCGGCGCAGTGATCGCTGGGGACGGGATCGTTCGCGCTTCGCACGGGAGGTTGTGGCCGCCGTCCGAAGTGCCACCGGGAACCGGCACGCCCTGATCGTCCGCCTGTCCGCGGACGAGAAGGTCGTCGGCGGCCTGAGGTTGGAGCATGCAATCAACCTGGTACAGCAGCTCGCCGCCTGGGGCGTTGATGGAGTGCACGTCGTGACCGGCTCGTCCTGCGACTCCCCGCCCTGGTACTACCAGCACATGAGCCTCCCTGCGGGAGTCAACGAAGAGCTGGCCGCCGAGCTGAGGAAAGTGACGAGCCTTCCCGTTCTCGTGGCCGGCCGGCTCGGCGATCCCGACAGAATCAGGACGATCTTGGCTGCGGGGCTTGCCGATATGGTCGCTCTGGGCAGGCCACTCGTGGCGGATCCTGACCTACCGCTGAAGATGCGTGACGGACGGGAGGCCGAGATCATGGCCTGCGGATCCTGTCTCCAGGGCTGCCTGGCCAGGGTCCGCACGGGACAGCCCATTGGGTGCTTGATCAACCCTGCGGCCGGACACGAGGCTGAGCCGAGTGCGCCTCTTCCGGCTCTGGGCACCCGGCTCGTCGTCGTCGGCGGTGGCCCCGCCGGTCTGCAGGCGGCGCTCTCCGCTCACCTCCGGGGTCTTGACGTCACGCTCCTGGAACGAGAAGACCACCTCGGGGGCCGCTTCACCCTCGCTCACTTGACGCCCGGGAAGGCAACCATGGCCGGACCACTGCGGTCCCTCGTGGTGGCCGTCGAGCGATCTGGAGTCGATGTGCGAACCTCTACCGAGGCCACGGCCGCTTCGGTCTTGGCTCTCCAACCGGACCGTGTCATTCTGGCGACCGGCTCGGTCAGTCAGATTCCGAACATTCCAGGCCTGCAAAATCCAGTAGCGGCAGAGGATCTCCTCACCGGCAAACACATCGCCGGCCGGTGGGTGCTCGTGGTCGGCGGAGGGATGGTCGGCATCGAGGCTGCCGATTGGCTCGCAGCCGGATCGCACGTCGTGGTGGTGGTTGAGCTTCTGAAGGCCGTCGCCAGCGACATGGAGACCGTGAGCCGAACTCTGACCCTGAGGCGTCTCGAAGAACGAGGGGTCGACATCTTCACCGGGACGCGCATCGACCGGATCGAAGACGATGAGGTATTCGTGTCCGATGTAGAGGGGAGCGAGCAGCGGTCGCTGGGACGGTTCAATACAATCGTGATTGCCACCGGCCGCCAGGCGCACGACCCTCTCTCGGCGAGCCTGCGCGCCGCTGGAGTTGACGTGGCGATCGTCGGTGATGCGATCATCCCGGGCCAGGTCATCGACGCGACTGCCGGCGGCCACGCTGCTGCTTTCGGCATCTCTCCCTCCGATTCCCTGGGCACACGCGGACACGCAGAGGCTCGGGTGAGCGGACGAGAGAAAAAAAGACCACGCCCTCTTACCTCCGGCCAAGGGCAGATGAGGAACCACGAGCTCATCAGTACCCTCCGACGCTACCGTCTCCTGTCGCTGCACCCAGGTGAGCTGCCCGGCCCCCTCGCAACAGCGCAGGTCGTCCGTGCGGACGCCACCTGCGTGGCAGGGTGTATCAGGATCCTGGCCGTCGACGACCTGATACTGGTGCAGGAAGAGACTGCGGACGGAGACCTTCTCGTCCGGTACCTGCCTTCCCTTGAGCGCGCCCAGGTATTCGTCGAGCGCCGCCTCGATTCCTACTCACGACTCTGGCACGGTCTGAGCTGCCCCCTCACCGCATGCCGGTCGTGGCCCCCACAGGCTACGGGACGTTGAGGACCGGAGCTCCCAGCGCATTCACTGACCCGGTACGGGCTGCGAGCTACGAAGCCTGGTACGCAGGTCCCGGCAGGCGTCCCGATCGTCTCGAGACAGCCCTATTGGAGAGACTGCTGGAAGACCTTCCCGGTGCGCGCTTGGTACTCGAGATCGGCAGCGGCACGGGCCACTTCGGACGTTTCTTCGTCGCGAGAGGTTTTCAGGTCATTGGCATTGACCTCTCTTTGCCGATGCTGCTTACGTCGACGCCCCTGGGCGGGCCGCCGGCGGCCTTGGCGGACGCCCACCGGTTGCCGTGCGGGGACGGAAGTGTGGACGTGAGCTTGCTGGTGGCGACCTTGGCCTTCGTCAGCGACCCGGCCGTGGTGCTCGCGGAGGCAGCGCGGGTCGCGCGGATCGGGATGGTGGTGGGAGCTCTGAACCGTCTCAGCCGTCTTGGACGGCGGATCTCCCACCGTACCGAGGAACCGTGGCGCAGTGCGACTCCGTTCAGCGTCGCCGACCTGATACACCTTGCTCATGGCGCACTGCGTGGCCGGAAGCACGTGGTCCGGTGGCGAACGACGCTGTGGCCTCTCTGGCCGCATCCTCTACCTCTACCCTGGGGCGATTTCATCGGCGTATCTGTCCGCTGGGCTTGAGCCGAGATGAAGGAGGCTCC
>JAJDNH010000140.1 GCA_022340775.1 Acidobacteriota bacterium | reverse complement strand
GGCCTCCTGTACGGCCAGGATATCCGGCGATCCCAGAACGTCGACGATCCATCGGGTGGCCTTGGTGAGACGTACGTTGAGCTCCTCGGTCGACAGAACCGGTTCATCGGTGCCGGGATCATCCTGATCATCCGCCAGCTGCTCCAGGTTCTGGGTCGCCACGGTCAGCTCTCCGGGGAGGCGCTCACGGACGGCCCGTGGCAGGTGCGAGGCGCCGACCTCGAGCGTGGTGGGCCAGACCTGGTAGTAGCCGAAGCTAAAGCTCAGGGGCCCGACAAGCCGAGCGATCGGGACGCCGGAGTCAACGGAGAGGTCGTCCAACCCCAGCGCATCCGGGTCGACCTCGAAGATCTCGGGGTTGCCGTCCCATACCGGGAGCCCAGGCAGTCCTGGGTAGACGATGCCTGGCTCGCGGTAGCTACGGGTGGACCGGGCGACCGCGGTGAAGTTCCCGTACTGGTCCGTTGGTCCAGTCACCGATCCGGACACGACCTCGACCAGCATCCCCTCGAAGCGCTCGAGCTCGTTGGCGGGTTGAGGCTGGTCGGGTGACGGGAGGGTCGGGGAGAAGGTCACCGGATCTGGCAACGGTTCCCCCGAACTGAGAATCGAGGTGGTGGGTTGGCCAGAGATCTCGGTCAGTTCGTAGTATTCCTGGACGGTACCTGTGACCTCGACAAGGTCCCCGGCATCGACCGGTGGCGCCGAGCCGGTGTAGACGTACAGCCCGTCCGACGTTGCCGGATCGCCGTCACTGGTCGCTTCAGGCGTCTGGATAAAGAAGCCTTGTCGGCCGACGGCGGTGACCACGCTGGCGGCCGTCGTGACCAACTCCCCCTGGTGGGTGGAGGCCATTCCCGAACCCTGGATTTCCCAGATTTGCAGCGTCGTGGAGTTGGCAACGGTTGTCTTCGAAGGAGTTGCAGATCCGGGCGGCCCGGGCGTCGATCCAACGCCGGGAGCGACGGCCAGCACTGCCAGAAACGTCCCACAGCAGAGGCTGGCGAGCCGACAAAGGCAATCCGTCATCGCAGCAGGGTACCTCGGCGCCATACGCCTGTCAGCTGGCCGGACTTGCCGGCTCGAGCGATCATCCTGGGAACGGACAGAACCCGGAAGGCGCTCAGCCGTGCTCTTGGTGGGTGTTCTTGTTGCGCGGGAGGCGCCTGTCTCTTCTGGCGAGGCGCCTGGATCAGGTGTCGCTTCGCCTGTCGTTGCCAGCAGTTGCTGGCGAGTGGGCGATCCGGGTTGACACGACGGGCGGTGTATCATGACCGAGTGAAGGTGTACACGAAGACGGGGGACGGAGGTGAGACCTCGCTCTTCTCCGGGGGCCGGGTGCGCAAGAGCCACTCGCGGGTGGAGGCGTACGGGACGGTGGACGAGCTCGGCTCGCTTCTCGGGCTGCTCGTCACGGAGTTGCCGGATGCGAGCGCGAAAGGGCAGCTGGGTGCAGTGCAGGCTTCTCTGATGGCCATCGGCGGTGCACTGGCCGATCCAGAGGGTCGTGCAGGGTACGACCCGTTGAGCTGGGACCCGGCCCAGCTCGAGGCATGGATTGACGAGATGAGTGCCGAGCTTCCGCCGCTGAGGGCCTTTGTCCTCGCCGGGGGCAGCCGTGCCGGGGCGGCTTCTCACGTGGCGCGTGCCGTATGCCGCAGGGCCGAGCGTCGTGTCGAGGAGATCCGTACCGAGGACGGCCGTGTTCCCGAAGGCGTCTTGCCTTACCTCAACCGCCTCTCGGATGCCCTCTTCGTCTTGGCCCGTTGGCAGAACCAGAGGCAGGGGGTCGAAAGCCCCGAGTGGCATCCGAGGCCCGCCAAACTGGGCGAGGGCCCTGCCGGGGTGTGAGGGCCCGGGCTGATACACTATGCGCATGGTCACCGAGACCTCGGAACCGGACCCCTTACCCCCTGCGGCCCAAGAGTTCAGTACGATCAATGGCCGTCGTTGAGCTCCACATTGCGAGCCTCGGCCGGCCGCGTGCCGGTGCCGGGATGAAGGCCTTGCCGTTTCGCAGCAGCCGGGTGAGGGCAGAGGTGCGATGCAGAAGCTGACGGTTCACGAGCGCCATGCCAAGCGTCTGTTCGGGATCCAGGACGAGAACCTGCGCTATCTCGAGGACCGCCTGCGAGTCACGGTGCATGCGCGGGGCACCGAGGTGACGATCAGCGGGGACGCCGATGCCGAGCAGATCGCCGGCCGGTTGCTGGCGTCCTTCGATCATCTGATTGCGGCCGGCTGTGAGGTCGGCCGCGACGAGTTCCGGACTGGCGTACGAGTGCTGGAGGAAAACCTCGACCTCGACCTCGTCGAGTTCTTCCTCGACGCCAGCATCCCAGATGCCCTCAAGCGGTATGTCGTTCCGAGGAACATGAACCAACGGCTGTACGTGCAGTCGATCGTGAAGCATGATTACGTCTTTGCAACCGGCCCGGCCGGGACCGGGAAGACCTACCTCGCCGTGGCGATGGCTGCCGCCTACCTGCTGGACAAACAGGTTCGGAGAATCGTGCTCACCCGACCGGCAGTCGAGGCGGGAGAGCGGCTCGGCTTCCTGCCCGGCGACTTGGCCGAGAAGATCAACCCGTATCTCCGTCCGATCTACGATGCCCTATACGACATTCTCGGCTACGAGAAGGTCTCGCGGCTGATGGAACGGCAAATGATCGAGGTCGCTCCGCTGGCCTTCATGCGCGGCAGGACGCTGAACGATGCCTTCATCATCCTCGACGAGGCCCAAAACACGACCCGTGAGCAGATGAAGATGTTCCTCACTCGCATGGGTTTTCATTCCAAGACCGTCATCACAGGAGACATCACTCAGATCGACCTCCCGGGTGGAAGAACCTCGGGAATGGTCGAGGCGATCAATGTGCTGAGAGACGTCGAGGGAATCGCTTTCATCGGCTTCACTCACCGGGACGTGGTCCGGCATCGGCTGGTACAGCGCATTGTGGACCGGTACGAGCAGTGGGAGGTGCGAGCGGGGGGCGAGGAGCCGGAGAGGTCGAACAATGGGTAATGGCTCAGGAAGAGCCGAGCCGGCGGCGGCCAGTCGTATCCAGCGCGGTCTCGAAGAGCGTGCCGGGTGGTGGGACCGTATCCTCGACCTTCCGCTCCCGTGGGCGTTGCTGGCCGTGGCAACGTGTGCCTGGCTTGTGCTCCCCCGCGTCGGCAGCCAGCTCCCGATGTGGGAGGCCGGTCAGGTAGCCACCTATGATGTCGTGGTTTCCCATGACATGGCGGTGCCCGATCAGACGGCCACCGAGACCCTGCGCGAGCAGGCGGAGTCTGAGGTCCTTCCAGTCTACGACCTGGCTCCAGGCCTTGGCGGGGAGTTGGTTGACGCGATTCGTGCGACCTTCGCCGTGTGTCGAACCCAGCTGCAACAGGGAGAGCTCTCGCAGGAGAGCCTCTCTTCTGCGTCCGATCTCTCGCTCGATACGGCAACGGTCAAGGTTCTGCAGTCTGATCAGTGCGGCGGCGGTCTCGAGCAGGCCATCGTTGATGTGGTGCAGCAGATCTACCGCCAGCACGTGGTCGACGACCGCCGCATGCTGGAACGTCGGGTGGGCGACGGCCTGGTGATGCGGAATCTCGCGTCCGGGACCGAGCGGACGCTCGCCATCAGTGACCTGTCGGCTGTGATCGATCTGAGGTCCGAGCTTGAGCCGGCGATTCGGGCGCACCTTCTCGAGCATGATGCAGTGAAGCGCCGGTGGATCAAACCGATCACAAACTGGCTGGAAGCCAACCTCTCACCGGACCTGGTGTTCAACCGAGCCGAGACCGAGGCGCGGGTGAAAGCTGCTGCTGCGGCGGTCAGCCCACGCATGCAGATCTTCAAGAAGGGACAGGTCATCGTTCGGCGCGGCGATACGGTGACGCCTGCCATTGCCCGCGCGCTGCGGGAGGTGAATGAGCAGCGTCGGGAGCTGACCAGCTATGCCACGACCGCTGGCATCGTCCTGGTGGTGCTGCTCATCGTTTGCGGCTGGTGGGGTCTGCTGCGCTGGTCGGGTCCGGCGGGCGAGTGGCGCCACCGGCTATCCACCGTATTCCTGTTGTTGGTCGTCTTCACTGCGGCTGAGCGGGCCGGCGTGTTCCTGGCGAACGCGATTGCTCTGAACAGTCAAAGCTCGATCCTGTCCTCGCAAGATGCCTACTTGTGGGCCCTGCCGCACGCAGCCGGGCCGGTAGCGGCGCTCATGGTCCTTGGCCTCCAACCAGCGATCCTGTTCGCTGTCTCGCAGGCCCTGCTCGTCGGCTTGATGCTGGGCGGAGATGTTTCGGCTGTGATCTACGCGCTGGCGGCCGGTGCGGTCGGCATCCTGGCAGCCCATAAGTTCAAACAGCGAGCTGTGTTGACCCGGGTCGGAGCTGTCGTGGGAGGAGCCAACCTGCTTGTGATGGGTGTGGTCGAGCTCTATCGCGGGATGCCGGACAGCCTGGGGCCGTATGCCCTCGGCGCCGCCTGTGCATTGCTCGGTGGTCCGCTGGCCATGGGCACGGCGACGTTCCTGCTGCCGGTTTTCGAAGGGCTGTTCGGTGTCACGACCGACCTGCGGCTGCTCGAGCTGTCGAACCAGAACCTGCCCCTTTTGAAACGGCTGTCGCTGGAGGCCCCGGGTACCTACCAGCACTCGCTGGCGGTCGGCAACCTGGCTGAGGCGGGCGCCGATGCGGTGAACGCGAACGGCCTGCTCCTTCGCGTGTGTGCGTATTACCACGACGTCGGTAAGCTCGTGAAGCCCAGCTACTTTGTCGAAAACCAGCACGGCGTCAATCCGCACGACAGCATTGTTCCTTCGATGTCGGCGCTCGTGATCATGAGCCATGTCAAGGAAGGACTGGAGATGGCGCGCCGGGAGAAGCTCCCACTCCCGATTCGGCAGGCCATCGCCACTCACCACGGTACCAAGCTCATTCGCTACTTCTACACCAAGGCGACGGAGGAGAATGCGGCTCGGGAGCGGGAGGCCGGCGAGGTCAGGGAGAGTGACTACAGGTACCCGGGTCCGAAGCCGCACACGAAAGAGCTGGGGGTTCTTCTGCTCGCGGATGCCGTCGAAGCGGCGGCCAGGACGCTGGACAACCCGACCCCGGGCAAGATCCGCAACATGGTGGAGAGGATTGTCAGCGACGCCCTGGCCGACGGCCAGCTGGACCACTCGGAGCTCACCTTCAAGGAGCTCGAGAAGATCAGCTCGGCGTTTCTCTGGGTGCTGACCAACATGTACCACAGTCGCATCGACTATCCAGGTTTCGACTTCAACAGGAGGCAGCCAAAACGTGAATCGGGTGCACATTCGGTGGGAGCGTAGGCCGATGCAGCCCGCGGCCGAGACTCTGCGTCAGGTAGTCGCTCTCACCTTGAGCCGCCTCGGAGAGACTCACGCCGACGTGTCGTTGCTGATCACGGGCGACGAACGTGTTCGCCGACTCAACAGCGCATACCGCGGGATCGACAGGAGCACCGACGTGCTGTCGTTCCCAGACGGCGACGAGCTCCCCGACGGACGACGGTTTCTTGGAGAGGTCGTGGTCTCGCTCGACACCGCCCGAGTGCAGGCAGACCGCCTCGGTCACGGTGAGCTGCGGGAGCTCGAGGAGCTGGTGCTGCACGGCGTGCTTCACCTCCTGGGACATGACCACGAGAATGACGACGGGGAGATGAACCGCCTCGAGCTCGAGCTGCGTGAGGAGCTACTCCGATGATGGCCACCGTCATGAGCTGGCTGCATCACCCGGTGACCCTGGCCCTTGCCGGGACGGCGGTGGTCCTGCTGCTCATCATCCTCGAGTTGCTCGCCCGCCGTCTCGCGGAGATGGGCAACGTCCGGTTCCAGGGTCTTCTCGATGACCACGAGACACTGTTCCCCTTCATCCGCCAGTTCCCGCTTCCGCTGTCACGCGTGCTCGATGCGCTCCGTTGGCTCGTGATTCTGGCGACCTGGCTGATGTGGGTCATTATCGGAACGCTGCCGGGCATGAGATGGTCGTGGGCCCTAGCGGGTGCTCTGGCGACGGTGGCGCTAGCGGTGCTCGTCTCGTGGCCAATCGTGCCGCGCCTTGGAGAAGATGGCGTCAGCGTTCTGCTCCGCCTGGTGAGGCCGGTCCTGCTGCCGGTGGTGGCGCTCCTGGCTCGCAGCAGCGACAGCCGGCCTGCGGCATCGGTCGAGGACGAGGAGGAGGAGGCCAGCGAGCGCGAGATCAGGGCCTTCCTGGATGTCGGCGAGGCGGCTGGGATCATCGACGGCGACGAGGGTGAGTTCCTGGAATCGCTGGTTGACTTCTTCGACTCGACGGTGCGTGAGGTGATGACGCCACGGACCGACATGCTGGCGGTCCCTGACGGCATCTCCTTCCATGAGCTACTGAAGACCTTCGCCGACTCCCATCGGAGCCGGATTCCGGTGTACAGCGAAACGATCGACCACGTGATTGGGGTGGTTCATGTCAAGGTGCTGGTGGAGCACCTGATGCTCGGCGGCGAGCCCCGACCGGCGGAGCTGGTTCGTGAGTGCATGCTGGTTCCCGAGAGCAAGAAGCTCGGCGAGCTGCTGCGCGACTTTCAGCGCGAGCATCAGCAACTCGCCATCGTGGTCGACGAGTACGGCGGCACGTCGGGGTTGGTGACGCTCGAGGACATTCTGGAGGAGATCGTCGGCGAGATCCAGGACGAGCACGAGCCCCGGCAACCACCTGAATGGCAGAAGCTCCAGGACGGCAGTTACCGCCTCCAGGGCCGGGCGCCGCTCGAGGTGCTGGAGGAGCTGCTTGGCGTCGAGGTCCACGAGGACGAGGTCGACACCGTTGGTGGGCTGGTCTTCTCGCGCTACGGCACGGTACCCGAAGCCGGAGCGCGGGTCACCGACGAAGCTCTGGGCCTTGAGTTCACGGTCGAGCAGGTCGACGAGAGACGGATTCAGCAGGTCTTGGTCAAACGCGTGGGCCAGCCGACGCCGAGCGAGAATGGCTGAGGGCGAGCGCTGCGGTCTGGTGGCGCTGGTTGGGCGCCCAAACTCCGGCAAGAGTACGTTGCTCAACGCCCTCGTCGGCGAGAAGGTCGCGATTGTCTCGGGCAAGCCGCAGACCACGCGGAACCGCATCGTCGGCGTCGTGACCGAGCGCCGCGGACAGGCCGTCTTCTTCGACCTGCCCGGGGTTCATCGGCCGTTGCACCGGATGAACCGGAAGATGATGCAGGAGGTCCGCTCGGCGCTCGAGGAGGTGGACCTGATCCTGCACCTGGTCGATGCCTCCAATGCCTGGGGCGCCGGGGAGGAGTTCCTGTTCGATCTGCTGGCCCCCCTCACGGCCGACATCCTGGGCGTGCTGACGAAGATCGATCTGGTCCGCCCGCGGGAGCGTCTCCTGCCGCTGCTCGACTCCTACCGGGACCGCCGGCCCGACACCGAGGTCGTTCCGATCTCCGCACGCACCGGCGACAACCTCGAGGAGCTGCGAGCCACACTGTTCCGTCACCTGCCCGAAGGACCGCAGCTGTACCCCGCGGGGGTCAGCACGACCCAGACCGAGAGGTTCTTCGTCGCCGAGGTGGTCCGGGAGAAGCTGCTTCGGCTGACCCACGACGAGCTTCCATACACGACGGGCGTCCTGATCGAGCAGTTCGAGGAGAGGCCCGGCATGCTGCACATCGACGCGGTCATCCTCGTCGAGCGCCAGAGTCAGAGGGGCGTGGTGATCGGCAAGGGTGGCAGGATGATCCGCGAGATCGGCCGCGCCGCGAGGGAGGAGCTGGAAGCGCGACTGGGATCCCGCATGTTTCTCGGGTTGCGGGTCAAGGTCAGCCCCAGATGGCGCGAGGACGCCCGCGTGCTGGTCCAGATGGAGCCCGGCGTGGCCGTGCCCGAGCCGGAGGACGTGCCCTCGTCTCTGCCCCGACCGTCTGATGCCGGCCCTGTTGGAGAGGAGCCGTGACCGGCGTCGAGACCATCATCGTGTTCACCGCCGACGGGTGCCCCCACAGCGCGGCGCTGTGTGCCGACCTGTGCCGTCGCGGCGTTCGCTTCGTGGAGATCAACCTCAGCCACGAACGTCACCGAATCGAGGAGCTGAGGCGCCACTGTTGGGAGCACCGGCTGCCCGTGGTTCTGGATCACGAGCGCGTCTCTATCGGGTTCCGCGGCGCCTCTTCCACGTTCCAGGACGTCGGCCTCGACGATCTGTGACATGGACCAGAGGCCAACGCTGCCCTGCCCCCGCTGTCAGGGATCGAGCGTGCACCGCTCCCGGACCCGGACGACCTGGGAGGACTGGGTCCGTTCATCGCTCCCGGCACGGTACTACCGTTGCCATGATTGCGGCTGGCGCGGGCTGCGGCCGGTCCCTGGAGAGCTCCGCCGCCTGCTCCCGCGGTACGCCTTCTGGCTCGCGTTGGTCGCCCTCGCCTGGTGGCTGCTTACAGTCTTCTAGAAGAGCCCGGAAGGGAATGAACCACAGAGGCTCAGAGTACACAGAGAAGCACAGAGGAAGACACAGACAGATCCTCGCTATCTTCTGCGTGAAAGGCGCCTGTGGGCCCGGGGAACCGATAGAACGCAAAGACGCCAAGACGCCAAGGCGCAAAGAAGAGATAGAGGATAGAGGGAAGAGGGGAAACGCGAGGCGGGCGGCTGCTTTGGACCGCGCGACCGCCGGAGCCACGGAGGACCCTCCCCAGATCGCTGCACTATCGGGTCCCCCGCGCATGGACGGCCGTTCCAGCTCATGAAAGCCGGCTGCAGCTCATGAAAGCCGGCTGTAGCTCATGAGTGGCCGTTGTAGCTCATGGGCGCCGCAGGCGGCGCTTCGCTACCATGGTGGTCATGGCACAACCAGCTCGCATTCTCATCCGTCATCCCGATGGCACTCGCTCCCCGGTCGATCCGTTCGACGTCTACATGCTCGAGGCGGAGGGCGACCAGACCCGCGTGCGCACCCGCAGCGCCGAGGTGCTCTACGACGTCCGCCCGCTGGGTGAGCTCGTCAC
>JAJDNH010000138.1 GCA_022340775.1 Acidobacteriota bacterium | reverse complement strand
TGGTTGGGGTTGTTGGGGTTGACAACGACCTGGATCTCGCCGTCGTACTTCTCGGGTCCGGTTGTGGCCAGGTACGCCGAGTTTCGATTCTGCCCGACCGTCGCAGCCGGCGCGGCCTCGTGCTTCACGGCAGCGCTGCCTCCGGAGGACCTGGGAGATTCCGACTCACCATTGGGCTCTCCCTCTGGAGACTGATCGAAGTGCAGGTGGACCCACCTCTTGTACAGGAGATCGGTCAGCTTCGGGATGGCGACCTCGTAGTGCTTCACCAGCATGTCGATCTGGAGCAGGTCGTAGGGAGAGAGAGGCAGCCACTTCAGGTATGGGTCAAAGCCACCTAGAGATGGGTCTTGCGCCTGCTCATCAGTGAGTTTTGTGTGAATCCACTTGATGTAGAAGGGATCGGCGACGACCTGTCGGTAGATCTGGATCTTCTTGGTCATCGACCAGCTCTGGTACTCCTCCAAGGTGCTGGCATAGTCCCAGCGCGTCGAGCCCGGGTCTGGCACCGCGCCCGGTCCCGAAACCTGGGCCTGCGCAGCCGGAGCCGCCATCAGCGCCAGCACGGCGATGAACAGGAGAGAGAGTTTTCTCATGGCATCCTCCCTGACGGGTAGGTGGGGGTCGGGGGAAGGACCGGCGTGGGCATTCCGCATGCCTGGGCACGGTTGGCCGCGATCGAGCCGCAACGGCCCGCAAGGCACAACAGCAACGTCGCGTCCGTACCGCAATGCCGGCCGGGCGGCGTCGCCGCGCAACACCGCGTCCCCTCCCTCATTTCCTCAAGGCCTTCCAATCAAAAGACATGTCCGGATCGCCCGTTTCTCGAGTTGTCCGGAAGTAATGTTGGCAAAGACTATACCACCTTTTAGGGCCGGCCGGGGCGACTTTGGGGCGTCAAGACCGTCCCGGTTTGGGACGGGCGTCCCGGGTTGAAACGGTGGCGGCGGGACGGCGGCTGCGCTACTGTCTCCGCTGGAGGTCACGATGGGCGATCGACCACGGGCGTTGGTGACGGGCGGGGCGGGCTTTCTCGGCTCGCACCTGTGCGAGCGGCTGCTCGCCGAGGGCTACGAGGTGGTCTGTATGGACAACCTCATCACGGGATCGCTCGCCAATATCGAGCAGCTCTTCGGGCGCGAGGGGTTCGTGTTCGTCAAGCACGACGTCACGAACTTCATCCACGTTCCCGGCCGGCTGGACATCATCCTCCACTTCGCGTCGCCGGCGTCGCCGATCGACTACCTCCAGCTGCCGATCCAGACGCTGAAGGTCGGCTCGCTCGGGACCCACAAGGCGCTCGGGCTCGCCAAGTCGAAGGGGTGCCGGTTCCTGCTCGCCTCCACCTCGGAGGTCTACGGCGACCCGCTGGTCCACCCCCAGCGCGAGGAGTACTGGGGCAACGTCAACCCGGTCGGGCCGCGTGGCGTGTACGACGAGGCCAAGCGGTTCGCCGAAGCGCTGACCATGGCCTACCACCGGCATCACGGGGTCGACACCCGTATCGTGCGCATCTTCAACACCTACGGTCCGCGGATGCGGGCCGGGGACGGACGCGTGGTGCCCACCTTCATCAGCCAGGCGCTGGACGGCGAGCCACTGACCGTGTTCGGCGACGGCTCGCAGACCCGCTCCTTCTGCTACGTCGACGACCTCGTCGAGGGGATCTGGCGCTTGGCCGACAGCGACTACTCCGATCCCATGAACATCGGCAACCCGGCCGAGATGACGGTCCTCGAGTTCGCGCGCGAGATCATCCGCGCCGTCGGCTCGGCGTCCGAGATCGAGTTCCGCGACCTTCCGGTCGACGACCCCAAGGTGCGCCAGCCCGACATCTCACTGGCTCGCAAGGAGCTCGGCTGGGAGCCGGCCGTGAAGCTCGCGGACGGGTTGGAGAAGACGATCGAGTACTTCCGGGGGCTGCGGAGTGCTCCGCCCGCCCAGCCAGTGACGGAGTGACCGAGGCCCCCACCCACCTGGGGAGGGAAAACGGAAGACGCCAGAGGCCAGACGCTAGAAGCTAGACGCTAGACGTAAGACGGCCCACCGACCCAGTCGGTGATGGAGTGGCGGAGTGACGGAGTCCCCCTCCCACCCAAGGAAGGAAGACGGGAAGCGGGAGATGTTCCACCCGCTCACGAGAGCCTGCCGACGACGGTGGGGTTTTCCGCAGCACCGGCGGCCGCGCGGTCCAAGGCGACCGCCCGTCTCGCGTCTCCGACGGGCGCGAGGCGGCGAGCGGGGGTGATCGACTCGGCGGCGACCGCCGGAGCCTGCTCGAGCCGCCCAATCTAATCGTGAAGCCAATACTCCCACCGCCAAGGGCCGAGGTTGCCTCTACAAGAAGTCAACCCCTCCGAGGTGTTTCTTTCGTGGGAGGAGATCTCGTCGTCGGGGCTGTGAGTTTGTGGGAAACCCGGAGGGTTTTCCAGGGCCTGTGGGAAGGTGGAGGCGGGGCGGGTGGGGGCCAGCTTTCCACAGGCCGTCAGAGTCATAGCCAGGGTGGGCGGGCGGGTCATGCCTCCCCTTGAGGTTTCTCGCGAGCGCCTGCGGCTCGCAAGCGCCGTTCAGAGAAACCTCAAGGACCGCACGCCCGTTTGAGCGCATCATTCTCTGAAGCGCGATGCAGCCGCGTTGTCCGGGTGTGTGGGGATCCCCTTACTCCTTACTCTTCACTCGTTAGCCACTTGGGCGGGTGGGGGAGCGTTTCCCGTCTCCCGTTTCCCCGGGCGTCCTTACTCCTTACGCCTCACCCCTCACTCTTCTTGGTTGGGTGGGGGAACCTAATCACCCAATCACCTAATCACCCAATCACTTAATTACTGGCCTGGCGCTTCTCCTTCTTGATCAGCGCCTGCTCCAGGACCTCCCCTGCGTCGCGCACGAACTTGAACCGTGCCTTGCGGCGGGCGCGCGGCGGCAGGTCGGCGAGGTCGCGTTCGTTGTCGGCCGGCAGCAGGATGTCGCGAACCCCGGCGCGCAGCGCTGCCAGCACCTTCTCCTTGATCCCGCCAACCGGCAGGACTTCGCCCCGGAGGGTGATCTCGCCGGTCATGGCGAGATCGTGGCGCACGGCGCGGCCGGAGGCGGCGGAGACGATGCCGGCGAGGATGGTGACGCCGGCGGACGGACCGTCCTTGGGAATGGCGCCGGCCGGGACGTGGACGTGAATGTTGTGGCTGTCGAACCAGGTCCGAGCGATACCGAGGCCGCGCGCGCTGGCCTTGGCATAGGAAAGCGCCGCCTCGGCCGACTCCTTCATGACGTCGCCGAGCGAGCCGGTCAGGGTCAGCTTGCCCTTGCCGGGCAGGGCCAGGGCCTCCACGAAAAGGACGTCGCCGCCGTAGGGGGTGTAGGCGAGGCCGGTGACGACCCCGACCCGGTCCTCCTTGAGCTGGCTCTCGGGCAGGAACACGCGCGGCCCGAGGAAACGCTCCACCGTCGGCGGGGTGACCCGGCGGCGCTGGGTCCGTCCCTTGGCGACCTCGACCGCGACCTTGCGGCACACACCGCCGATCTGGCGCTCGAGGTTGCGCAGGCCGGCCTCGCGGGTGTAGCCGTCGACCAGCAGCCGCAGCGCGGGTGTGGTCAGCTCGATGAGGTCGTCGGTCAGCCCGTTCTCCTGCACCTGCTTGGGGATCAGGTGGCGGCGCGCGATCTCGAGCTTCTCCTCCTCGGTGTAGCCGGAGAGACGAATCACCTCCATGCGGTCCAGAAAGGCGGGCTGGATGGTGTCGGTGACGTTGCCGGTGGCAATGAACAGGACCTTGGAGAGGTCGTAGGCGACGCCGAGGTAGTGATCGCGGAAGGTACTGTTCTGCTCGGGGTCGAGGACCTCGAGCAGGGCCGAGGAGGGGTCGCCGCGGAAATCGGCGCCGATCTTGTCGACCTCGTCCAGCATGAACACCGGGTTTGCGGTGCCGCCCTGGTGGATGCCCTGGATGATGCGGCCCGGCAGGGCGCCGACATAGGTGCGCCGGTGGCCGCGGATCTCCGCCTCGTCGCGGACGCCGCCGAGCGAGATGCGGATGAACTTGCGGCCGAGAGCGCGTGCGATCGAGCGTCCCAGGGAGGTCTTGCCGACGCCGGGCGGACCGACGAAGCACAGGATCGGACCCTTGCTGTCGGGGCGCAGCTTGCGCACCGCCAGGAACTCGATGATCCGGTCCTTGATCTTCTCGAGGTCGTAGTGGTCCTCGTCGAGGATCTCGCGGGCGCGCACGATGTCCAGGTTGTCCTCGGTGCCCCTCGACCAGGGCAGCGAGGTGATCCAGTCGAGCCAGGTTCGGATGACCGAGGACTCCGCGGAGTCCGGATGCATCGAAGACAGCCGCTTGATCTGCTTTTCCAGCTCCTCCTGCGCCTCGGTCGAGAGGCCCGCCTCCTCGGCCTTCTGCCGGTACTCCTCGATCTCCTGCTCGAGGTCCTCGCCGTCGCCGAGCTCCTTCTGGATCGTCTTCATCTGCTGGCGCAGGAAGTACTCGCGCTGGCTCTTGTCCATCTCGCCGCGCACCTGCGAGGAGATCTCCTGCTGCATCTCGAGCAGCGAGATCTCACGCGCCAGAAGGTCGTTGACCATCTTCAGCCTGGTCATGGCGTCGAGGCTTTCGAGCACGTTCTGTGCGTCCGGCACCTTGAGCGACAGGTTGGAGGCGGCCAGGTCGGCCAGTCGCAGGGGCTCGTCGAGGTTCGACGCGATCAGCATGACCTCCGGGGAGATCTGCTTGCCGAGGTTGGTGACCTTCTCCAGGCCTTCCTTCACCGAGCGTACGAACGCCTCGACCTGGAGATCTCCCTCCGGCAGCTCCGGCTCGTCGAGCCGGGTCAGGCGCGCCTGCAGGAAAGGCTCGGTCTGTGTCAGGTACTCGACCCTGGCACGCGACAGCCCCTGGACCAGGATTCGGATGTTGCCGTCCGGCAGCTTCAGCATGCGCATGATCACGGCCACGCACCCGACCTCGTACAGGTCCTCGGCGGTCGGGTCATCGAGGGTGGCATCCCGCTGTGTGACCAGCAGAATCAGGCGGTTCTCCGCCAGCGCCTGGTCCACGGCCTTGATCGACTTCTCGCGGCCGACTGAGAGCGGAACGATGACGTACGGGAACAGGACGACGTCCTTGACCGCCATCACGGGGAGGATGTCCGGGATGTGGATGACCTCCTCGGTGATCTCCGTCGGGACTCCCGTTGCGTTGTCACTCATGTGGCTCTGTCTCCTCGGTCACTGGGATCATGAACGGCTGCTGGCGGCGGTCCTCCAGGCGGGGGAAGACGATGGTCAGAACGCCGTGCCTCAGCGTTGCCTTCCCCCGGGAGGGGTCGATGGGGCGGGGGAGGTCGATCGCGACCTGAAACGACCCGATGAACCGCTCCATCAGGTGGAAGCGCCGAGCCGGTGGCTCGTTCGTCAGGCGCCGCTTGGTGCCACGAACCGTCAGCAGGCCGGACACGAACTCCACCGACAGATCGCCGGCTGTGAGGCCCGGCACCTCGACGGTCACGGTGACGGCAGTCGGGCGGTCGATGATGTCGACCGGTGGCAGCCAGCCCGGACCGCTGGTGGCCGGACCCTCCAGCAGCAGGTCGACCAGCCGGTTAACCTCGGCTTTCAGGACCTGGATCCTGCCGTACGGACCGAAACGCCGGGTCACTTTGTGTCCTCCCGGTTGAGAAGCAGCCGCCGCAGCTCCTCCATGAACTGATTGACGTCTTCGAAGCGCCGGTAGACGCTCGCGAAGCGAACGTAGGCGACCTGGTCGAGGTCGCGCAGCGTAGAGATCACCATGTTGCCGATCTCCTCTGTCGACATCTCCCGCTCCTCGCGGGATGCCAGCTCCGCCTCCACCAGGTCGGCGATTCGCTGCAGCTCGAGCCGCGGTACGGCCCGCTTTTCACATGCCTTGACCAGCCCACCGAGGAGCTTGTCACGGTCGAAGGTCTCCCGCCTGCCGTCGCGCTTGACGACCGAGGGCGGGACCTCCTCGACCCTCTCATAGGTCGTAAACCGTCGGCTGCACCCCGCGCATTCTCGACGCCGCCGGGTCTCGGCGCCGTCCCGCGCTTCGCGCGAGTCGACCACTCGGCTGTCCTCAGAGCCGCAGAACGGGCACCGCATCGCTCATTCCTCCGTCGCCGGAAGGCCCTGATCGGCGATGTGGCTGGTTTCGCGCAGCGACAGGCCGAGCACCGGCAGGCACGCCAAACCGATGATGGTGATCGGCAGAAAGCAGATCGCATGGTAGGCGATGGCGATCCCGGTTGCCTCGTTGAGCTCGATGCCGAAAAACGAGGTGAGACCGATCTGAGCTGCCTTGTGGAAGCCGCCGACGCCGCCGGGCGTCGGGATCGCGAGCCCGATCACGGCCAGGGTGACAATCAGGTAGGCGGCCCGCAGCGGCAGGTGGATGTCGAAGGCGATCAGGGTTGCCCACACCTGCCAGTAGATGACCCACCACATCAGCAGCGAAGCGCCGACCGTGATCAGCAGGTCGCGGGGACGTTGCAAGACCCGCAGGCCGTTGAGAAAGTGGTCGAAAAAGCGGCTGACCGGTCCCTTCCAGCGCGGCAGGAAGCGACCGACGGGCCATGCCAGCAGCTGGACGAACCGTTCCTGATAGCGAAACAGCCCCAGCAGGACCAGCGATCCGACTACCAGACCGGCAGCGATGACCCACCCGCTCGTGGTCAGCGTGTGCAGGTAGCTTCGTGCCTCTCCTCTGAGGGTCATGGCCGGCGGGTTGAGAACGAACAGCAGGAAGAAGAAGACTACCGTCCACAGGTCGAACAGCCGCTCCGTGAGAATCGAGGCCAGGGTCGCGGACACCGGGAGGTTGTCCCTGCGGGCCAGCAGCACAGGGCGCACGATGTCGCCCATTCGGGCCGGCAGCAGGGTCATGGCAGCGTAGCCGACCGCGGTCGTGAGAACCACCGACGAGTGGCGGACCTTGCCGACCGGCCGCAGGATGAATGCCCAGCGAACGGCGCGCAGCCAGTAGCTCAGCAGCGCGAGAGCGGTCGCGATCAGGAGCCAGAGCGGATGGGAGTCCTCGAGCGCCTCGGCGACCTTGCCGAAGTCGACGTTCCACAGAAAGAACGCCAGTAGGGCCACCATGAGTGCGAGCGAGATGACCACCCGCAGCGTTCGTTTTGTCACGGCGGCAGGGTAGTATGATGCCCCCGTGAAGGCAACCCACACCGTTATCGTGAGATCGCATCCGAGCTGTCTCGATCATGTCCCGGTGCTCGGGCACCCGGAGGCACCGGGACGGCTGCGCACCGTGCTGACGTCTCTGGAGGACGCCGGCGGGAGATGGGAGCTCGAGCGGGAAGCGGCGCTGTCGCCCGAGGATGACACCCTCGGTGTCGTCAGGTGGCTGCACGACGGGGCGCTGGTCGAGCGCTTGCGCACGGCCTCCCAGGCGGCGCCGGGCTACGTCGACTCGACCGACAACCCGGTCTCCTCGGGCTCCTTCCGGGCCGCTGTGGCGGCCGCCGGGATCGCCGTGCAGACCGCTCTCGACCTCGTCAACGGGCGCCTGACGCGTGCCTTCCTCGCGATTCGCCCGCCCGGCCATCACGCCGAACGCGATCGGGCCAAAGGCTTCTGCTTTTTCAACAACATCGCCCTGGTTGCCGAGGTCATCGCACGAGCATGGGGTGTGCCGGTGCTCATCGCTGACTATGACGTGCATCACGGCAACGGTACCCAGCACATGTTCTACGATCGGGGAGATGTCGGTTACCTGTCCGTTCACCGCTACCCGTTCTTCCCCGGCACCGGCGCGGGCGACGAGACCGGCGAGGGCCCGGGGTTGGGCATGACGCTCAACGTGCCGCTGGCTGTCGGCGCGAGAGATGCCGTCTACGCTTCGGCGTTCGAGGCCGCTCTCGAGGAGCTGGCAAACCGCATACGGCCGGCCGTAATCCTCCTCTCGGCCGGTTTTGACGGCCACCAGAGCGACCCTGTCGGGGGGATGGGGCTCACCGAGGAGGGCTACAGGCGGATGACACGGGCGGTCGTTCAGGCATCCGAAACCTGGTCTGAGGGTCGCCTGATCTCGGTGCTCGAAGGTGGTTACCATCCCGGGGCCACCGCAACGTCCGTACGTGCCCACCTGGAAGAGCTGGCGGGCCTCGAGGACGGTGTCTCTTGACGGTTGAAAAACAACGGTTTCCGGCTGGTTTTGGTTTGACCGGCTTGTGGCCTGTGGTATAAGATGGCGAAGAGAGGTGTTCCAGTGCATGTATTCGCGGTCCACGGAGGTATGAAAATGCGTCATCCGGCCATCGGTGTTGCGCTCGTTACGGCGGCTCTGGCGATCCCGGCGACGGCTCTCTGTGCGACGACTCACGTCGCGCGGTCCAATTCCACGGCGGGGACCATCGCCTCAGCCCGTTCGGCCCTCGCAGAGGGCACCGTGTTCCACCTCGATACGCCCCCTGAAAACGCAACAGTGGCGGGGGTTGTTGAGGTCTCCGGGTGGGTTATCGACGATCGCGGAGTGAGCAATATCGACCTGTTCGTGGACGGTGTTTTTGTTGCCTCTGCGGACCTCAACCAGCCGCGATACGACGTGCTTCAGGCGTACCCGTGGTACGCCGGAACACTCAACGCCCGGCCCGGGTTTAGCACCTCGTTTAACGCCGAGGACCTGACCAACGGCGCGCATACGATTTTCGTGCGGATTACCTTCAGCGATGCCTCGGTCGAGGACTTCGGAACGCGAACCGTGGTCGTCGACAAGGACCTCAATCAGGCTCCTTTTGGTGAGTTGGAGATGCCTGGACCGAATCAACCCATGAATGGTGTGTTCCCGGTCACAGGATGGGCCCTCGATAACACCGAAGTGGTGGATATCGAGGTCATGGTGGACGGGCAGGTCATCGGCCAGGCCAACTCCGGAGTCCCACGGCCCGACGTCAACCACCGCTTTCCGTCGATCCCGAATAGCGCCAACGCGGGATTCATCCGCATGCTGAACACCTCGACGTTCACCAACGGAGTGCACACCCTGGCGGTCCGGCTACGGGATGACGAGGGCGCGACAAGGGTCATCGGGCGGCGTTTCGTCCAGATCATGAATAACGGTCGCAACCTCGTTCCGTTCGGGCGGATCGAGTGGCCGATCGCCAACCACTACCTGTTCGCGACCGGCTGCGACAACCCGGGCGGCTGGTCCGGCCCGAACTACAACGACCCCGATCAGTGGGAGCTGATCTGGGGCTGGGCCGCGGATGTCGGCTCCAGCACCGATCCCGGCGGCGTCGCCTGGGTCAAGCTGATGCTGGACGGCGTTGAGCTGAAGAACACGTGGACGGACGAATTCTACTTCCCGCTCTTTCTACGGGACGTCAACTACTACGGCATCGAGCGGCCGGACGTGTTCAAGCTCCTTCCCGACGTGCCGGCCTCCAAGGACTCCGGCTTCGACTTCGCGATCAACCCCTCGTCGCTGGTACTCGACCGTGGCGTTCACCAGGGTCTGCACTATTTGTCCGTGGTGGCGGGGGACGTGGCGGGGAACACCGGTACCATCGGTACCATACCGGTGATCGTCGACTGCAACGATGATCCGGACCGCCCGTCCAGCGGCGACATCTACACGCCTGCCAACATGGAGCGTACCGCCGGCGTCACCCCGGTCACCGGCTGGGCGATCGACCCCGACCGCATCTTGAAGGTCGAGGTCATGATCGACGGCGACATCGTCGGCTATGCCAACTTCGGCCTTGCGTCTCCCGAGGTGTGCACCACCTTCCCCTGGTACGCACCGACGGTGTGCGGCTACGCGGGGTACCGCTTCGACCTCGACACCACGACGCTCACCGACGGCGAGCACAGGCTGGTTATCCGCGTGCAGGACTCGTTCGGGAGCGAGACCTACGTCGGTCAGCGGACCTTCGTGGTGGACAACCTGAACTGACCTTGCAACAGAGCTGATGAACAACGCACCCCGCATCTGCGGGGTGCTTTTTGCCTTGGAGGCGATGGATGGCAACGATGAAGGCCCTGTACTTCGAGGAGCATGGCTTGACAGATCAGCTGCGGCTCGGCGACCGTCCGCGGCCGGAGCCCGGGGCCGGGGAGGTCCGTGTTCGCCTGCGGGCGGCAGCGCTCAACCATCTCGACCTGTTCGTGCTCGGTGGGCTGCCCGGGATACCGGTGGCGCTGCCGCACATCGGTGGCGCCGACGGCGCTGGGGAGGTCGAGGCCCTCGGATCCGGCGTCGACGGGGTGGCGGTTGGAGACGAGGTCATCTTCGATCCGGGGCTGTCGTGCGGCGCCTGCGAGTCATGTCTGAAGGGTGAGCAGTCGCTCTGCGTGCGCTACGGGATCCTCGGCGAGCACGCGGACGGTACGTTCGCCGAGGCGGTCGTGGTGCCTGCGGTATCGCTTGCTAAGCGACCGGAGCACCTGAGCTGGGAGGAATCGGCCGCCCTGCCGCTGACCTTCCTCACCGCGTGGCGGATGCTGATCAACCGGGGCGCCCTGAGCGCCGGCGAGAGCGTTCTCATCCACGGCATCGGCGGCGGCGTCTCGCTGGCCTGCCTCCAGCTCGCGAAGATGGCCGGGGCGCACGTCATCGTGACCTCCCGATCCTCCGACAAGCTCGCGCGAGCGCTCGAGCTGGGCGCCGACGAGGCCATTCCCGCGGGCGACGAGGTTGCCCGCGAGGTCCGCAAGCTGACCGGCAAGCGCGGCGTCGACGTGGTCGTCGACTCGGTGGGGCGCGCCACCTGGATGCAGTCGCTCAAGTCGGCCGCCAAGGGTGGGAGGATCGTGACCTGCGGTGCTACTACGGGCCCTGATCCGGCAGAGGAGGTACGCCTCATCTTCTGGAACCAGCTCAGCATCATCGGCTCCACGATGGGGTCGCGGGAGGACTGGCGGAGGATGGTGGCCGCTGTCAGCAGGGATCGCCTGCGGCCGGTTGTGGACTCGGTCATGCCTCTGAGCGAGGGGCGCAAGGGCTATGAGCGCATGGAGGAGGCCCGCCAGTTTGGTAAGATCGTGCTCGATTGTGGCGCCTGAGCCCGGCGCCGGCGTTCGGGACCGGCGAAACCGGGCGGAGCACAAGCCGCAGCGTCGCGGCGGCGCCCGGCTGGAGGCCGCCACACAAGCTACATCGGAGGCAATCCCGGCAGTGAGCACGGCTCCGTCAAACCACCGCGAGCCCCTGGTCGTTCCGCGTTCCGAGCACATGCTGTCGCGCAAGCGGCTGTCGTCGGCTGCGCTCAAGGTCCTGTACCGCCTGCACCGCGCAGGGTATGCGGCCTATTTGGTGGGTGGGGGCGTCCGTGACCTGTTGCTCGGCCGGCGGCCCAAGGACTTCGATGTGGTGACCAACGCGCGGCCGCGTGAGATCCGGCGTCTGTTCCGAAACTCGCGGATCATCGGGCGCCGCTTTCGCCTCGTGCACGTGCTGTTCGCGGGCGAGACCGTCGAGGTGGCCACCTTCAGGGCCAGTCCGGAGCCGGACGAGGTACCGGACGGCTGGGAGGAGGGCGAGGAGGGCGAGGACACCGAGGAGACCGACCCCGCGGCACCGGTCGACGAGAACAACGTGTTCGGCACGCCGGCAGAGGACGCGCGGCGACGCGACTTTACCGTCAACGCGCTGTTCTACAACATCGCCGACTTTTCGATCATCGACCATGTCGGCGGCCTCGAGGATCTGACGGCAGAGACCCTGCGCACCATCGGGGACCCCGATCTGCGAATCCGAGAGGATCCGGTGCGGATGTTGCGCGGTCTGGAGTACATGGTTCGTCTCGGTTTCGCGCTCGAGCCGCGGACCGAGGAGGCGATCCACCGCAACCGGGACCTGATCCTGGAGGCGTCGCCGGCGCGGCTCGCGTACGAGCTCCTCGAGGTCCTGCGCTCCGGCACCAGCAGGGGCATCTTCAGGGCGTGGAAGCGGTTCGGGATCCTCGACCTGGTGTTCCCGGAGGCTGCGGCGGCCGGCCCGGTGCTCCAGAAGCTCCTGTCGGGCGTCGACCGGAGGATCAACGCCGGCCAGGCGGTGGACGACCCGGTCCTGCTCGGAATGTCCTTCCTGCCAGAGTACGTCGGCTTGCTCGATCGGGCGGTGACCGAGGGTGGGCGGGTCGACAACCCGCAGCTGCTGGGAGGCCTGGCTGGTCTCATCGATCCCGCAGAGCTGCGCCTTCACCTGTCCAACCGGAACGTGCACCAGATCCGGCAGGGGCTGTTCACCATCAGCAAGATCCGGCGACCCCCGGAGCGCGCCCGGCAGGTGATGCGTCTGGCCCGGCAGGAGTACTTCCCGACCGCGTGGGCGTTCTACACGCTTGCGGTCGAGGCGGGCCTGCTGCCCGCCCAGGCGCATCGTGCCTGGGCCAAGGCGCTCGACCGCCTCGCGAACAACGGAACCCTGGAGGATTCCAAGGAACCACCGGCACGCAGCCGGAGGCGGCGGCGGCCGAGACACCGGAGGCGGTCGTGACGCCGGACGAGTCGGTCCGTCGCCGGGTGGAGGAGCTGCGGCGTCTGATCCGTCACCACGACGAGCTCTACTTCGTCAAGGCTGACCCGGAGATTTCGGACCTCGAGTACGACCGGCTGTTCGCCGAGCTGAAACGGCTCGAGCAGGAAGACCCTGTACTGGTCACGCCCGACTCACCCACGCAACGGGTCGGCGGAGAGCCGCTCTCCGAGCTCGAGGCGGTGCGCCACGCGGTGCCGATGCTGTCGCTGGACAACACCTACAGCCGTGACGACCTGGACGCCTGGTACGGTCGGGTGGTCCGGCAGTTGGGACACGAGCCCGGCGGCCTCACCGCCGAGCTGAAGATCGATGGCATCTCGATCTCCTTGCTGTACGACGACGGCCGCCTGGTGCGGGGCGTCACCCGCGGCAGCGGCCTGGTCGGCGATGACGTGACCGCCAACATCCGCACCATCCGTCAACTTCCCCTGGTGCTGGAAGCAGCGCCGTCCATGCTCGAGGTTCGCGGGGAGGTGTACATGGCTCGGAGCGCTTTCGAGGCCCTGAACCGTCAGCGGCGGGCCGAAGAGGTGCCGGAGTTCGCCAACCCGCGGAACGCGACTGCAGGCTCGATCCGTCTCCTGGACTCTCGGATCGCCGCTCAGCGGCGCCTGTCTGTGTGGTGCTATCAGATTGCGCGTTGTGAGGGACGGTCGATCGAGCGCCACTCCGAGGCAATGGGTCTGCTGTCTGAGCTCGGCCTGCCGGTGAATCCGGAGTGGAAGGCGGGCCGGGGTCTGGGAGATGTCGTTGGAGTCCTCGATGGTTGGCGCGAGCGACGCCGGCAGCTCGACTTCGAGACCGACGGTGTGGTGTTCAAGATTGACCGGTTCGATGAGCAGGCGCAGCTTGGCGCCACCGCGCGCGCGGTCCGCTGGGCGGTGGCGTACAAGTATGCGCCCGAGGGCAAGCAGTCGCGGGTGCTGGACATTGTGGTTCAGGTGGGCCGCACCGGCGTCCTGACACCGGTGGCGAACCTCAAGCCGGTTGCCATAGCAGGCTCGACCGTGGCCCGGGCCACCCTGCACAACTTCGAAGAGCTGGCCCGGCTCGACGTCCGCGTCGGCGATACGGTCTGGGTCGCCAAGGGCGGCGACGTCATCCCGAAGGTGGTCGGGGTCGACACCGCCGAGCGCCCCGACGGGGCCCAGCCGTTCCCGGTCCCTGCGGCCTGCCCGGCTTGCGGGTCGACGGTCGTGCGGGAGGCGGGCGAGGTGGCGGTGCGCTGCCCGAACCCGCAGTGCCCGGCAGTGGTCGCGGCGCGCCTGCGGCACTTCGTGTCGCGCGGCGGGATGGAGATCGAGGGGTTGGGCGAGAGGTTGCTCGAGCAGCTGCTGGACGAGAATATGGTCACTGACCCGGCGTCGCTGTGGGAGCTCGATCCGGAAAGTCTGGCCAAGCTGCCGGGCTGGGGCGAGCTCTCGGCCGCCAACCTCAGGCGGCAACTCGAGGAGGCCGCGGCCAGGCCGCTGCACCGCCTGCTGTTCGCCCTTGGCATCCCGCACGTCGGCGAGCGGGCGGCGCGGTTAGTGGCAGAGCGGTTCGGCAGCCTCGAGGCGCTCGCGGCGGCAGGTGAGGAGGAGCTGGAGGCGGTGGCCGGGATCGGTCCGGTCATCTCCAGCGCAATCGTCGGCTGGTTCGCGGACCAGCGGAACCGCAGGGTCGTCGAGCGGCTCGCCGCCGTTGGCGTCAACACCTCGGAGCCTCGCTCGAACGAGGGCGACCGGCCGCTGGCAGGGCTGACGTTCGTGCTCACGGGGGCGTTGTCCAGACCGCGGACCGAGGTTCAGGCACGGCTGGAGGTACTGGGAGCCACGGTCGCTGGATCCGTGTCCGGCCGGACGTCGTACCTGGTCGCGGGTGAGGATGCGGGGAGCAAGCTCGAACGGGCACGCAAGCTGTCCGTCGAGATCCTCGACGAGGATGGGCTCGACAAGGTGGTCCGCGAAAGATCTGGGGAGGGATTGTGGAGCCGGTGATTTACTTGGTCGACGATGACGAGGGCTCGCGGGATGCGATGCGCCGGGCCCTCGAGAGGGTTGGCTACGACGTGCGGCCGTTCGTATCGGGAGAGGTGGCGTTGGCGGCTCTCGAAGAGGACGACCGCGTGGACGTCGTCGTCTCCGATGTCCGCATGCCGGGAATGGACGGCTACGAGCTGATGAGGCGCGTACGTGCCCTGATGCCGAAGATCCCGTTCTTGATGGTGACGGCCTACGCAGATGTCGAGGAGGCGGTCGCCGCCCTCCAGGAGGGCGCCGACGACTACCTTACGAAGCCGGTGAAGATGCAGGAGCTGCGCCGGCGGGTCGAGCTTCACCTCGACCGACGCCTGCTCTCGGACGAGAACCGCCGCCTGCGACAGCGCCTCGAGAAGTCGTATGGGTTCGAGGAGATCATCGGCCACACTCGGGTCATGGAAGAGCTGTACGAGCGCATGCGGGTGGTGGCGCCGGCCCCGTCGACGGTCCTGATCGTCGGCGAGTCGGGGACCGGCAAAGAGCTGGTGGCGAATGCCCTACACCAGAACTCGCCGCGCGCCGACGGACCCTTCGTGGCCGTGAACTGCGGCGCCATCCCCGGCGAGATCCTCGAGTCCGAGCTGTTCGGTCATGAGCGCGGGGCGTTCACAGGTGCCCACCAACGCCGCATCGGGCTGATCGAGACAGCATCCGGCGGGACGCTCTTCCTCGACGAGATCTCGGAGCTGTCGCCGGAGCTGCAGGTCAAGCTGCTGCGCGTTCTCGAGGACAGGAGGGTTGTCCGCGTCGGCGGTAGTACCCAGATACCCGTCGACTTCCGTCTCGTTGCGGCCACCAACCGCAGCCTCGAGGAGTGGGTACGGAGCGGACGCTTCCGCCAGGACCTGTACTACCGACTCAAGGTCGTGACCCTCAGCATCCCGCCGCTACGTCACCGTGTCGACGACCTGCCGTTGCTGGTGCAGCACTTCCTGAAGCACTACAACGAGCAGCTGGGGAGGTCGGTCGCCAGCGTTCATCCGTCGGTGCTGGCTGCCTTCAAGCGCTACCCGTGGCAGGGCAACGTTCGCGAGCTCCGCAACCTGATCGAGACGTTGGTGCTGTTCGCCCACAGCGAGGAGATCCAGCTCGAGGACCTGCCCGCCGAGTACCGCTCGACGACCGCGCCGGCTCCACCGCCTGCCGAGTGGGAGCCGAGGCCGATGGCCGACATCGAGAAGGAAGCAATCCTGCGCACCCTCGACTTCACCAGCGGCCACCGTGCGCGGGCCGCTCAGCTGCTCGGCATCGGGCTCAGGACGCTGCAGCGCAAGCTGAAGGAGTACGGCGAGATCACAAAGAACTCCTGACGGTTAATCCTGCAGATGGCTGGACACCTGGAGCGTCCTCGAGGCCCTTCGGGCCGCGTTCCTCCTCGAGGGCCGGCCGGGGATTCCGTTCGCAGCGAGGTTCGCGAGACGGGTGTCAGATGTGCGTTTTCTCGCGTCGGAGCATGTCGTAGGCGTACCTGCAGGTACGTTGGAGACATGCGGCAAGCGAAAAACGTGCAGATGGCCCCGTATCGCGGACCGCAGCCGAAGGGGAGCCCCCGGTCGGTCCTCTAAGCGAACGCTCTGCGCCAGTGGCGCTCAACGTGCGCGCGGATGCCCTCGGTGTCCGCCATCGACGTGACAGTGCCGGCCTCGTCGAAGGTAAAGCACTCCGCGAGCAGAGGAAACTGCTGCAGGCGCAGGCGCAGGAAACCTGCCGTTCGCGGCTGACCGAACTGGACACGTACCTGGCACTGGCTGGCGTCCATGTAGTGGCACCTGAGAGGTCGCTCCGGCTGACCGAACACGCCGCAGCGGTTGCCGTCCAGGTGCCGGCACCGGGTGCGGACGATGAGTGACCAGCCTTCATCCGAGATCCCGACCTCCATCCCGGGGTACCCGAGTGCGAACTGCACGAAGTCGAGCTGGCCCCGGGTACGCGGTGTGACGTAGGGGAACATCAGGTGTGTGCAGCAGAGGGCGGTGCACGACGAGCAGTGGTCGGCGAGGTCGGCGAAAGAGAAGGAAGCCGGCTGGCGCTGCATCGCCTGGCGGGGATCACGCAGCATAGCCTCCCACTCCCGGGTCGCCTCGTCGGCGGACTCGGTCTGCGGCCTCCAGTCGGGGAGCGGCACGGGGAGCTCGCGGAACGCCTCCACGAGCCGGTCCCACGCCGGCATGGAGGAAATCCTGCGGTGGTCGTCGAAGCTGACCTGGGACATCAGGACCTCGGCCCGAGGGCGGTCGAGACGGAGGTACTCGGAGCTGACCTCCTCGGTCATCACGCGCCGGTACCAGCAGCCGTACGGGCTGTAGTGGATGCACAGCTGTGGCTGCTGCGGCTGGTTGTGGATCGTGCACATGCGGGAGTCCGGCTCGAGAAATCGGCATGGAACGCGGTAGTAGACGTGCCACTCCCCGGAGGGGAAGAGCCCGAGCTCGATGTGATCGAAGTTGAGCAGGTAGAGTAAGTAGTCGAGGTCCGCCAGGTCTGCTGGGCGGAGCTTGAAGAGCTGCAGCGATGTGCAGCAGGCCGTACAGCTGCAGCCGATGCAGGCCGACTCGCGGGCTTCGTCGTACGTCATCACCACTTCGGGGAACCCGGGCGAGGCGCCGAACATGGGAAAGTGAAGCGGTTCATGCTCTTGGACCGTAGTCCTGGCCTTCGGTCGTGTCAAGGAGGCGTTTGGTCGCCGGAATCCGTGCAACCCCGCGCTCCTGAATTCGTACCTGCCCCTGTGTACCTCCAGCATGCGCGTAGGTCTCGTCGTGGCGTTGGCGTTGGGCGTTGCCGTCGCGGTATCAGCCCAACAGGTGCGCGTCTCCTTTGAGCGTCTCTCGATTGAGCACGGGCTGTCAGAGAGCATCGTCGAGGGGATCCTGCAAGACGGGGTGGGCTTCATGTGGTTCGCCACCGAGGGCGGTCTCGATCGTTTCGACGGCTACCACTTCACCGCCTTCAGGCACCGTGCTGGTGATTCCAACAGCTTGAGCTACAACGAGGTCAAGGCGCTGTACCAGGATCGGTCCGGAGTGCTGTGGGTCGGCGTCATGGAGGGCGGCCTCAACCGGTTCGACCCTGTCACGGGCCGGTTTCGGCACTATCGTCACGATCCCCACGACCCGCGCAGCCTGGGCGGCAATACACCGCTGAGCATCGGGGAGGATGGGCAGGCGCGGCTGTGGGTTGGCACCCAGACGGGTGGCCTCAACCTGCTCGACCCCGAGGGAGGAGATTTCACCCGCTTCCGCCACATCCCCGGCAGGGACGACAGCCTCGCTCACGATGACGTCCGGGCGCTCCTCGAAGACGGGAACGACGGGCTGTGGGTCGGCACCTACGGAGGAGGGTTGGACCGGCTCGACGTGCAGACGGGGACGTTCATCCACCACCGCCACGACCCTGACGATCCCGGTACGCTAGCCGATGACAGGGTCACCAGCCTGTACCGAGATCGCAACGGCAACCTGTGGGTCGGAACCTACGGCGGCGGGCTCGACCGGCTCGACCCGGAGACCGGTCGTTTCGTCCACCACCTCCACGATGACCGTGACTCCTCCAGTCTGGCCGGCAACCTGGTGCGTGCGATCTGCGAGGATCACACCGGGAGCCTGTGGGTGGCCATGGACGGCACCGGCCTGGACCGCCTCGACCGTGCCAGCGGCCGCTTCGCTCACTTCCGGCACGACCCCCGGGACGAGACGAGCCTCAGCGCCGACCGAGTGTGGTCGCTCTTCGAAGACCGCTCGCACGTGCTATGGGTTGGCACCTACGGCGGTGGTCTGAGCAAGGTCGAGGTTGGCCGCGAGCGGTTCCGCCACTACCGCAACGATCCGGGCGACCCCAGCTCTCTGAGCCACAACATCGTCTGGTCATTCGTCGAGGACCGCGATGGCTATCTGTGGATTGGTACCGACAGCGGGGGCCTCAACCGCATGGACCGCAAGACCGGCCGTTGCCGCCACTTCCTTCATAACCCAGCCAACCCGAACAGTCTTTCCCACAATACAGTCAGGGTCCTGATGGCCGATCGCTACGGCATGCTGTGGGTCGGGACGCACGGTGGGGGGCTCGACCGGCTCGATCCACGGACGCTCACCTTCACCCACTACAGCCACGATCCGAACGACCCGAGCTCGTTGGCCTGGAACGAGCTGCGGTCGGTGATGCAGGACCGCTCCGGAGCCCTCTGGATCGGTACGTACGGCGGCGGGCTCGACCGGCTCGACCCACGAACCGGGCGCATCACGCACCACCGGCACGATCCCGAAGATCCCACGAGCCTGGCCAGCGACATCGTGCGCGAAGTGGTCGAGGATACCGACGGTTCGCTGTGGGTTGCGACACAGGGCGGCGGCCTGGACAGATTCGACCCCACGACTGGTGTTTTCACTCACCACCGGGCTGCGGTGGACGACCCGGCGAGCCTGAGCAGCGACTACGTTTTCGCAGTCCTCCTGGCCCGTGACGGGACGTTGTGGGTTGGCACTTACGGCGGCGGCCTCAACCGGCTGGACCGTGACAGTGGGCGGTTCATCACCTACACCACCGAGCAGGGCCTGATCCACGACTCGATCTACGCCATGCTCGAGGATGACGACGGGAACCTGTGGATCAGTACCCTGAACGGGCTGTGCAGGTTCGATCCGCGCAACGGAGACTTCCAGAACTACGATGTCCGTGACGGCCTGCAGAGCAACGAGTTCAACGGCGCGGCGGCTTACAAGAGCGCCGCCGGCGAGCTGTTCTTCGGTGGAATCAACGGGTTCAATGCCTTCTTCCCCGGGGAGATCCGAGGCAACCTCCAGGTGCCGCCGGTGGTCATTACCGACTTCCAGCTGTCGAACCGATCGGTGCGCGTGGGCCGCGAGGCGGACGGGCGTCGGCTGCTGGCCCGGGACATCGCGTACACCGATGCCATCACGCTCTCCCACCGCGATGACCTCGTGTCCTTCGAGTTCGCGGCCCTGCACTACGTGGCGCCGGAGCGCAACCAGTACTCGTACCGTCTGGAGGGCCTGCAGGACTCGTGGATCGCGGCGGACGCCAGCCAGCGGTTCGTGACCTTCACGGACCTTCCGACCGGTCGCTATGTACTGCGCGTCAGGGGCGCCAACAGTGACGGCGTGTGGAACCAGAAGGGGACGTCGCTCCGAATTACCGTGACGCCACCGTTCTGGGCGACGTGGTGGTTCCGGCTGGCGGCCCTGGCTGCAATCGCCGGATTGGTGCTCGCCGCTCACCGCGGCCGTACCCGCGTCGTCCGCCTGGCTACCGAGCTGCGGGCCGCCCACGACGCGCAGATGGCCATCATGCCGGCCGCCGGCCCGGTCCTCGAAGGCTACGACATCGTCGGGGACTGCCGGCCCGCCCACGAGGTGGGTGGCGACTTCTACGACTGGTTCTGGCTCAACGATGGCGATGGAGTCCTTTGCATCAGCGTCTGCGATATCGCCGGCAAGGCAATGCCGGCGGCGATGACGGCGGTGATGTCGGACGGCATGATGGTCTCCTACGCCACGCGTGCGGCCTCGCCGGAAGAGATCGTGAGCGGGCTCAACCGGTCGATCTGCCGCAAGTCCGGCAAGCGATCCTTCGCTGCGGTCTGCCTGGTCGCCCTCGACTCTGCGACGGGCAGCTTGGGAGTGGTCAACGCGGGCATCTGCGAGCCGCTGCAAAAACGGGGCGCGACGGTCAGGTCGCTCGGCTCGCCAGGGCCTCGCTTTCCGCTGGGCATATACCCTGACCTGAGCTACGAATCGGGACACCACCATCTGCTGCCGGGCGACGTCGTGATTCTCTACTCGGACGGAGTTCCGGAGGCGCTCGACCCCTCCGGAGAACCTTACTCCTACACGCCACTCGAAGAGCTCCTGCGGCGGCTGGACACCGAGTCTCTGTCGGCGCGCGAGATTCTGGACGCCGTCTTCGACGATGTCAGCCGGCACACCAGGGGAGCGCCTCAGCACGATGACATGACGGTGGTGGTCATCAAGGCCGCGGCAACTTCGGCCCCCGAGCAGGCATAGACAACAGGGGGCGGACCAGGCTGGCCGCCCCCTTGGTATCGGTTGCTTGAAGATCTATCTGACTTCGGCCGCGCTTCCTTCGACCTTCTTCCACGGCTCCGAGCGCCCGCCGAGCTCCTTGGCGAGGAACTCGTCCACCCGGCCGTAGAAGTCGAGACGGTTCTCGGGCCGCGCGAAGCCGTGCCCCTCGTCGGTGTAGACGACATAGGTCACCGGCAGGCCCTTAGCGCGCATTGCATCGACGATCTGCTTCGCCTCGCGAATGTTGACGCGCGGGTCGTGGGCACCCTGGGCAATGATCAGCGGCGCCTTGATCGCGTCGACATGAAAGAGCGGGGAGATCTTCTTGTTCAGCGCCTCGTCGTTCTCGACGTCGCCGACTCGCAGGACGAACTCCTTCTTGAACGGCGCCCAGTAAGGCGGGATCGCCTCGAACAGGGTCTTGATGTTGGAAGGGCCGACAATGTCGACACCACACGCGTAAAGGTCGGGCGTGAACACCAGGCCGGCGAGAGTCGCGTAGCCGCCGTAGGATCCGCCGTAGATGCAGACCCGCTTGGGGTCGGCGATGCCCTTGGAGATCGCCCACTTCACCGCATCGGTGAGGTCGTGCTGCATCACACCGACGCCCCATCCGAGGTTGCCGGCGTTGAGGAACTTCTTGCCGAAGCCGGCGGAGCCGCGGAAGTTGACCTGCAGGGTCGCATAGCCACGGTTGGCGAACCACTCCGCTTCGCCGTCATATCCCCACGAGTCACGGGCCCAGGGCCCGCCGTGGACGTTGAGCACGAACGGCAGACCCTTGTCCGGCACACCCAGCGGCAGGGTCAGATAGCCGACCATCTCGGCTCCGTCCCGGGTCGTGATGACCACCGGCTGGCGCCGCGCGAGCTGGTAGCCGTCCAGGTCCGGGCGGGTCTTGAACAGGAACTCGGCCTTCTTGGTGTCGCGATCGTAAGCGTAGTACGCCGGTGAGCCGTCGTCGACGTCGTAGACGACGATCCAAATCCGATCGGCCCGATCACGGCTGGTCACAAAGAAGAACCCGCGTTGCACCCTGGCGAGTGCATCGAAGTCGTCCTTGACCGAGGGGTCCAGGACCTTCCATTCGGGCTTTGTGTACTCGAACGAGACCGCCTGGATGGTCCGGCTGTCAGGCTGGACCATCTCGAAGCCGACGTCGGCCTTGGGGTTGACCGCAAGCTGCTGCAGCTCCTTGCCGCTCGCGGTGTCGATCTTGATCAGCCGCGTTGTGTCGCTTCCGAGGGAGCTCTCGACGTACATTGCCTTGCCGTCGGCGGTGAACGACACCGGGCCGCCGTCCTCGCCGAAGGGGAGCTTCAGGACCTCACGCCAGGGAGCGTCCTGGCCGTCGCGGATGCGCAGTACCTGGCTACCATCCATGGGGTTCATCGCCCACGCGGCACGGATCCTGAAGTCGGGATCGGTAATCCAGCCCATGACGTCGCCCGGGTTTTGGGTGTCGATGACGATGGCGCCCGTGGTGAGGTCGACGCGATAGATGTCGAAGACCCGGCGATCGCGCAGGTTGAGCCCCACCAGCATTTGGTTCGGGTGATGCTTGTCGAGCATGACCTGCTGGGCGCGGATCCCCTGAAACGGCGTCAGGTCGCGGACTACCTTGGAGTCGAGGTCGACCGAGTAGACGTGCCAGTTCTCGTCGCCGTTGAGGTCCTGGAGGTAGATCAGGTGCCGTCCGTCCTCCGCCCAGAAGTGGATGCGGATGCCGCGGTGGGTGTCGTTGGTCACCTGGGTGTCGTCGGTCTTGCCGATGGTGCGTACCCATACGTTGAGCACACCATCCTTCGACGGGGCCAGGTAGGCGAGCCTGGTGCCGTCGGGAGAGATCCGCGGCGCGGCCTTGACGGGGTTGCCGAACAGGACCTCGCGCGGAATCAGCGGTGGCAGCTCCGCCCAGGCGGGAGCCACCGCCCCCAACAGGAAGGCTGCACCTACCAGCAGGGTCGAGAGAACCGTCCTTCTTCGATTCATAAGATGCCTCCTTTGTTTCTAGGCCTTGAGGTACGGCCTGGGAGGCGAGAGGTTCCCTGACGAATGCGGATGGCGGAGGCTCAGCTCCGTGCGGCGTAGTAGCGGGAAGGGTGCCTCCAGGAGCCCCAGCCAGCTTCCTGAAATAGGGTCCTGCAGCTGGCCACGGTCTCGCCGCGGCCCTCCTCGGTGCACTCCTCGGTGTCGCGCGGGTTGGCCCCGACCTCGGCCCAAAACAGGTTCGCTCCGGCCAGCGCCCCCAAGGTGCAGGGCTCGTGAGTGCAGTTGCCGGGGACCGTTCGCGGGACACCGATCCGGGTCACGGCGACGATCTGTGCCATTCGCAGCTCGCTGATCATGCCGCGAGTAGCGATCTCGGTTCCGGGGATCGTGATCCGGCGCGCAGCGCCGCTGTACGCCGGTTCGAACGATCCCGTGAAGAGGATCATGTCTGCCAGCTCCTCGTTCGTGTGCTCGGGTCCCACGGGCTCGACGCACGTACCGACCAGGAGGCCTGCCTCCTGAAACGCCCGGATGCTCTTCTCGCGTCGCACGCGGGGGATGCCGGTGTCAGTTCCCTCGCGCAGACGGAGGGCGTGGTACACGCCGGAGAAACCGGCCTCGCGGATCCTGGTCGCGTTGGCGGGCGACTGATCGCCGACGTTGGCGATCAGAGTGGTCGTCGGCTTCAGACTTCTACGGACCTCTTGCGAGATCTCGAGGAATCTGCCGAAATCGTACTGGGCCGTGGTCATCACGAACACGGCGTTGGCCCCGTCGCGTTCGAACTGGGTGGCAAACTCAACGGCCTCCTCGGCCGAAATCTCGGTTTCCTTGTCGAAGACGCCGTTCTTCTGAGCGAACGAGCAGAAGGCGCAGTTGCAGGAGCACGGCGCGAGGTTGAGTGCGAATTGGGCGTGAACCTCGGCCTCGTTGCCCGTGAGCTCCTTGGAGATCCGGTTGGCTTCGGCCATCAGCAGGTAGGCTTCCGGTGAGTCGGATGGCACCGAGAGCATTGCGACCAGCTCCTGCTTTGAGAGAGCGGCGCCATCCTGGGACTTCCGGACCATCTCGTTCACGCTCATGCAGACTCCTCCTGGAACGCTTCGGCGGGCAGCGGCTCACCGCAGCCCGAGCAGGCGGGCATCCCTTCCTCAAGTTGGTACTCAGCCGGGTCGAACGGGTGCCCGCACCGCGGGCAGTGCCGCAGCGACGGCAGGACCGGCAGGTGTCGAGTTGTCAGGCGGCGCCACAGACCGGCCAGGCGCGGACCGTAGAAGAACAGGTAGGCACCGAGAATCGCCTGCACGAGGGTGCCGCCGTAGCCCGCGAGCTGGTTGCCGAGAACCGATCCCGACCCTCCCGGATGCCTGCGGATCCACAGCACCCCGAACGCCAGCCTGCCGAGGCCCGGAATCGCGAGCAGGAAGATCAGCAGGCCCAGCCACGAGAATGCCAGCGCTTCGATCTCTCGCATCCGGACCTGTGACGAGCCGTCTCCGGAGCCCGCGAAGTGGTAACGCGCGATCCGATCGGAGGAGCGCATCAGGTAGATCCCCGCGGCCATGAGGACGATCACGGGGATCAGATAGCTGACGAGTCCGAGGAGCTTGACCCCCATCGGCTGCTCCCGGAGCAGGAAGACGGACAAAACCCCGGGCAGCAGAAGGACGGCGAAGGTGATGGCGAGGACCCCCGCCAGCGAGAACGCAAGACGGGCCACTTCCGAAGACCTCATGTGGACTCCCGAGACGCTCACGGCTCAGCGCGGCTGGGCATACCTTAACAGAGCCTCGACGTCGAGGCCTTCTCAGGGGCTCAGCGGGGGCTCGACTCGCCGGGATCGGGCGGAGAGGAAGCAGATGGGCTCAGTGCGTCCAGCAGCCGCTGCACCTGGTAGCCGGTAGCCTTCTCGGCCCTCTTCAGGTCAGCGAGAACCGCCCGCAACCGCTGCAGGCGGCGTGCGGTGTGGGGCTTGCCGTCTCCGAGGATCGAGACCGTGCCGGCGGCCTTCAGGTGCCGCAGGAGATCTCGGAACGACTCGTGGTTGAACCACAACACATTCTGGTAGCGGTTGACGCCGAGGAACGACTGCAGGTCGCTGTCGCGCAGGGCGGCGGCCAGGAAGCGATGGCCGGCGTCTTTGCGGGCGAGCTCCCCGAGCAGGATGGGAACGGTCCGGATCAGGGTCGCGACCGCGGTCACGGTGCGCCACGCCGCCGTCTCGTCGAGTCCGAGGCCGCGCAGCGTGGTGACGATCGACCTGCCGAGGAGCCACCCGTCAAGCAAGCTGCGGCTGACCTCGGCCGGCTCGTCGGTGCCGGCCAGCTCACCCAGCGGGGAGCAGGCGAGCCATCCGAGGAGCGTCGCCCAGGCAACCGGATCATCGCCGAGGGAGTCGCGAATTGCCGTCGCAGTCGGTGCCTGGGACCTCGACCGCGGGGCGGGACGCGCCAAGCCCAGGGCGGTCGCCAGGCCGGACCGGGAGCGCCGCACGAGTGGGAGGACGTCGGTCGACGAACCGAGCTCGGCAGCGGCTGCGGTCAGGAAGGCGGCGAGCTCGGTCTCGAGTCCGGCTAGACGCTCCGTGTCTTCAGGAGCATGTGTGATTGATGCAGCGGCGGCCAGGCGGCGTGCCGTGTCCGCTGCCATCAGCCGGCGAAACGGCTCCAGAACCGACGCCAGAGCCAGCTCCTTGCGGGCCTGCTCGAGGCTGGGCACGCCGCGACCGTCGAGCTCGGCGGCGAGCCTGGAAAGGAGGCCCGAGCCGTCGTCGACCACCTCCTGGAGATCTGTGAAGACGTGCAGGTCGTACGCTTCGAGCTCCACGTAGAGCCCGTGCTCGGTGAGATCGCGGCAGCTGCGCAGGTACTCCAGGCCGCCGGCCGCATCACGCAGGATGAGGTAGTGGCTGTCATGGTTGGTGAGACCGAGCGCCTCGGAGAGGGTTGTCCGGGTCAATCTCTTTGAGCCGTCGGGCAGGCGTTCGGCGGTCGCGGCCGAGGTCCGGATCCAGCCCCGGGTCTCGGCGTAGCGGTTGTGGTAGATCACCAGCGAGCGCTCGTTCCCCGATGCGTTGGAGTAGGCGAGCACGTTTTCATCGATGCCGCCGTCGGGGAGCTCGAGGTCGTAGAGACGGAAGTGGTCGACCTCGGCGAAGAGGTGCCGGCGACGCATCAGTGGGAAGATCTGGCGCTCGTGGCGCTGGACCAACCATGAGTCGGGCTCCTCGTGCCAGCGCGGGCGACGGAACTCCATGCCGTACTTCTCGGCGAAGCCCTCGACCTGTCCGTGACCCAGCATCGGCAGCCCCGGCATCGTCACGAGCAGCGTGGCAACGCCGAAGTACTTGTCCTCCTTGCCGAACTGGTCGACCGCCGTGCGCTCGTCCGGGTTGGACATGAAGTTCACGTAGCGCTTGAGGATCTGCGGGTCGAACTCCAGCGTGCTCTTGATGAGGCGACGGTAACCCGCGTTGTTCTCGTCTCGCAGCATGTTCATGAAGGCGCTGTTGTAGACCCGGTGCATCCCCAGCGTGCGCACGAAGTAGCCTTCGAGGAGCCAGAACGCCTCGGCCAGGAGCAGCGTGTCGGGCGCTCCTATGGCGACGCGGTCGACCACCTCGCGCCAGAACTCGTTCGGCATCACCTGGTCGAACGCGGCTCGCGTCATTCCGAAGTCGGCCCGCGACGGGATGTCGCCGCCGGTCCCCGGCTCAGGGAACCACAGCCGATGGTAGTGCTGCTTGGTCAGGGTCATGGCGGCGTCGAATCGGATGATCGGCGAGCGGCGGGCGACGTGGAGGATGGTCCGGATCACAGCTTCGCGGGCCTCGGGGTTTCGGTAGTCGAGCTGGGCGGTGTCGTTCCACGGCATCGACGTGCCGTCATTCCCGTGGTAGATGAACCGCTCGTCTCCGGTCCAGTGGTCGACCCGTTTGAACACCACGGCGGCGTCGCTGCGGGTGGCGTAGTGGTCCTCGAGGTAGATCCCCACGCGCCCGTCGTCGCTGAGGTCGGGACCGGTGAAGCTGTAGGCCGGGAACGGGCTGTAGGGCAGAGAGATGAACCAGTCCGGGTGCTCGATGACCCATCTCGAGTCAATGCCAACGTGGTTGGGCACCATGTCGGTCGACAGGCGAATGCCACGCTGCCAGGCGCGCGACCTCAGGTTGTCGAAGGCTGCCTCGCCGCCGAGATCGTCGGCGACGCGGTAATCGGCAACCGAGTAGGCGGAGGCGACGGCGTCCTCGTCGCCCATCATCTGCTTGATCCGTCGCGATGCCCGACTGCGCTCCCATACGCCGATCAGCCACAGTCCGGTGACACCCCAGCGGGCCAGCCGGTCGAGCTCCTCGTCCGGCACCTCGGCCAGGCTGGTGACCGGTCGCGCAAAGCTCCGAGACAGCTGCTCGAGCCAGACGTAGACGTTCTTGGCCAGCAGCACGACCCGTGGCATCCAGTCGAGGTCGGCGCTGTACGCCTCGATGTCGTTCTCAAGGGTGCTCAGGTCCGGCGGGAGGGCGGGACCCGGCCCGAAGCCGAAGAACATCTTCCGCTCCTCGGCCAGGAAGTCGAGGCTGCTCAGCAGCCGCTCGAGGGCCGGGCCGAGGATCGCGCCCCAACGCCGACGAATGAACTCGAGCTGACCCTCCAGCGAGTGCGGTGAGGCCAGCGCCGGAGAGCGCAGCGCCTGCAGCAGGCTCCCGAGCCCGCTCCCCAGCGGCGGCTGCGAGGCAAAGAACTCTTCGAGCGCGGCCATGCAGCTCCGGTACTCCGTTGCGGCTTCCAGCCGCGCATCGTCGAACAGCTCCAGGAACGGAGTGAAAGCGGGGTTGAGGTTGGCGAGCCACAGCAGCAGCAGCTCCTCGAGCGCGACCTCACGGTTGAGGGTGTCGCCGGTGGCGCCGGCCAGGTACTCGTCGACCGACTGCCGGCCCAGGTACACCTCGAGCGGTGGGAACTGGTCGACGAACGCTGCCAGCACGGCGTCGATTCGCGGCCGCCCGAACCGGGCTTCGAGGAACGCCAGGGCATCCGTCATGACCCGCGGCCGAACCGACTGGCGGTAGGCGGCCACGAGAAGGTGGAGGACCTCGTCGATCAGGCCCAGGGCGTTGATCTGGGCCGCGCTCACCGCGCGCTCGGGGAACCTGAGTAGGTCCCGCCGCTCGTTCATCCGCTGGGCGAACACCCTGGCGGCATGAAAGTCCGCAAAGACCACGTTGCCGCTCAGAGCGAACAGCAGATCATCGAACCGGTAGCGATCCCGGGCCGTGCGGCTGACATGAAATTGCCGCACGGCGGTGTCGTGTCGTCCCATCAAGGCTCCCCGGTGGGTGGCTCTCCCACGGACTCCAGCCTATCTCACCCAGAACTGGAAGGCGTCGAGGCCCTTCAGGGCGAGGTGGGGCGGAATGCCGATGGCGGCGGTCAGGAGCCCGACCAGCTGCCAGAATGCGCGCGAGACCGGAGGCAGGTACCAGAGGGCCAGGAAGACGACCCAGATCGACCAGCGCGCTACGGATGCGGCCCGCCGGCGAACCTCGGGCGTCATGTGAGGCTCGATGATGCCGTAGCCGTCGAGTGGTGGCACCGGAATCAGGTTGAGAACAACCGCCGTGACCTGCAGCAGGCCCAGGCAGGCGAGGGCGTTGCGCAGCGTCGGCCCGGCGGAAGGAGTGAAGCGGAGGATGAGGCCCAGCACGATCGCCAGAGCCAGGTTGGCGGCGGGTCCCGCAGCGGCCACCGCCGACTCCCACCGCGGCCCGCGCAGGCGACGGTGGTCAATGTAGACGGCGCCACCCGGCAGCCCGATGCCGCCGAGGAGCAGGAACAGCAACGGCATCCCCAGTGAGTACAGGGGGTGTGTGTACTTGAATGGGTTGAACGTCAGGTACCCCTTCTCCCGCACCGACAGGTCACCGCCGGCATACGCGACCCGGGCATGGGCGTACTCGTGCAGGCACAGGGAGAAGATCCAGCCGAGTGTGACGAGGACGAAGGTCATGGCGGTCCGCCTACGTCGCCGCAGGTGAGATCTGCGGTGCCGAGAACTGCATCAGCTCGATCGGTGCGCCGTCGTGGACGATCATGGCGACCCGCAGGCCTTCCGAAGGCGAGTTGGGCGGCGTGAGTATCTGCTTGCCTTCAAGCGCGGACTCCAGGTCGTCGACCACGAAGGCGATGTGCGGCACGGTACGGATCAGCTCCGACACCGGGCTTGCGGCCTCGAATCGCATCCACTCCACGCCGTACGGGCTGGTTGCAAAGCCGGAGACGTACATCTTGAACTCCTCGAGGTAGACCTCGCCCGGACGAGGCGTCGTCGTCGGCACGCCGATATGGTGGTAACGCCATCCCCACTCGGCCAGCGCCCGCGGGGGGTTGTGATCCTCTCGTGGAGAACGCGATTTTGGCTTCTTCATCGGTACCACCTCATTCCGGGATCCGCCGCCTCTACGGTCCGCCCCCGAATGGTACACGGGACCGGCCGAGACGATCTCCCCGTGTCAGCTGAAGTTCTTCAGCTTGGGCCACAGCTCGGCGAGGGGTTCGCGTAGGCCGCGGCAGACGAAGACGTCGAAGTGCTCGTACGGCATCGAGTAGGGGTGACCGACGTGGCCGGCGAGCTCGACGCTGTCGAAGAGCTTCTCGAGGGTCGCCTTGTTGTCGTCCAGCACGATCATGATCTCGCCGGTGTAGCCGCGTGGTCCCCAGTACCAGTAGGTTAGGTGGCCGCTGAGCGCCGGCGGCAGGCCGAGCTTCGGCCCGTAGAGGTCGATCGCTCCCGCCTGGCCGTAGTTCTGAGCGAAGATCGCGGCCTTGGCCCGATCTGCAGCGGGCAACGTCTGGTAGACGCGTGCCACCTCCGCCGCCATCTCCGGCCACCCGAAACGGTCGGCGAGCAGCTGCGGCAGGGGACCCATCCGGTGGTGCTCGATGCGGGGCTCGTTGATGCCGGTGAGGAGTGAGTAGCGGATGAAGGTCTGCGGCGGCAGGCACGGCAGGAAGGCGGGTGCGAGGGCCGCGCCCGAGACTACCAGGAATGCGATGTACACAAGCCGGACGGCCCGCAGGCGTCCGGCCGCGAGCCACCGTTCGGCGGCGACGCCACCGGCGGCCAGCAGCATCGGGTAGGCGGCGGCGGTGTAGTAGACGCGGCCGTTGGTCATCAGCAGCTCGACCAGCACAACCAGGTATGCGAAGGCGAGAAGCCGGTAGCGCCGGCCTTCGCGCCCCGCCAGGAGCCAGGCGAGCCCCCCGAGCCACAGCGGCAGGGCAAGCGGGTTCACCAGGAGCACCTGCTGCGCCAGAAAGGCCACTGGCGACAGCGTCACGTTGCGCCCCTCCTGTCGGATGACCTCGAGCTGCTGCAGGTGGGGGAAGTGGTGCTCGACGATCCACACCAGGTTGGGCAGGAAGATGATGAAGGCAGCGAGCCCTCCGAGCCAGATCCAACGCCGGGAGAAGGTTCGGCGTTCGCGCGTCAGGAGAAGAGCAACCACAACGGCGACGCCGAAGAAGGCCATCGTGTGCTTGTTCTCGAGGCCGAGGCCGGCGAGCACGCCGAACACGACCCACAGCCTCTCGTTACCGGTTCGAAGGATCCGGACGATGACCCAGGCGCAACCGGTCCAGATTAGCTGCTCGAAGGCGTTCATGCTCTGGTAGCTGAACATCACCATCCACACCGGCGCCGTGATGACCGCGAGTGCGGCCAGGCCCTGGGCGAGGCGGCGCCCGCCGAGCTCACGGGCGACGAGGCCCGTGAGAAGGACCAGCGCCGCTCCCGCAAAGGACGGCAGCAAGCGGACCGCAAGCAGCGAGCTGCCGAACACCCAGCGACTGAGCGCGGTCAGCGCCGGCATCAGCGGAGGCATGTCGACATAGCCCCAGGCGAGGTGCCGCGAGCAGGCCAGGAAGTACAGCTCGTCGATGAAGAAGCCGTAGCCGAAGGCGCCGGTTGTGGCGAGCAGCAGAACGAGCTCGAACAGAGCGAGGCCGCCAACCAGGCCGGCTGCGAAGCGGGGCAGAGTGGGTGAGGCGTCGCGCTCTTCGTTCACGGGGTACTACCTCCGGCCGTACTTCGTGAGGCGACCATTCTACAAGCCACGGTTTGATGGTACGGTGGGAGAAGCGGTCTGGTTGCGGCGCCGGGACGTCCCCTTTGCAGACGCCCGTCGTCACCTGCCTCGGAGCGGGCAAGGTGGGGAGGATACTGCGAGACCCCGGCGGCCGTGGGGCCCAAAGCGACCGCCCGCCTCGCGTCTCCGGCGGTCGCGAGGCGGCGAGTGGGGATGATCGACTCGGCGGCGACGGCCGGAAGCCACTCGGGCCGCTTCCTCCAATCGTGCGGCCGATACTCCCACCGCCAAGGGCCGAGGGAGCCCGGCGTCGGCATTCCCCTGCCGTCGAGCTCGGCCGCTCGTCGCGCTCCAGGGGAGATGCCGCGCCCGGCACGCCCGTTTGAACGTCACATTCTCTGGAGCACGCTGCGACCGTTTCCTTTGGGCGGGCGGGGGTCCCCTTAACCCTTACCCTTCACTCCTGACCCTCTTGGGTGGGTGGGGGAGCGTTTCCCGTCTTCCATCCCTCCGGGCGGGTGGGTGGAGGAACTTAATCACCTAATCACTTAGTCACTTGCCAAGCAGCCGCAGCGTCCGCCGCCTTCAGGGAAGTGGTACTGTCAACTACCTGGAGGCACCATGTCGCAACGGATGATCGAACAGTTCATGGAGATGGTCACGATCGACAGCGAGTCGGGGAACGAGGCCCGGTTCATCGGCTACCTCAAGGGCCAGCTGGAGCATCTAGGAGCCGAGGCGCAAACCGACGCTTACGGCAACCTGATAGCCAAGCTCCCGGCCAAGAACAGCAGCGTGACCGAGCCGATCTTGCTGTCCTGCCACGCCGACACGGTGCGGCCCGGAGTCGGAATCGAGCCGGTGCTCGCCGACGGTGTCATCCGCTCGAAGGGTGACACCATCCTCGGTGCTGACGACAAAGCCGGGATAGCCGAGATGCTGGAGGCGCTGCGGACTGCGGAGATCCGGCCGCCGGTGGAGGTCGCCATCAGCCGCCAGGAGGAGGTGGGGCTGTTCGGCGTCAAGAACCTCGACTACTCGATGATCTCGGCCACCAAAGGGTTCCTGCTCGACAACGATACTCTCGACACGATCGTCATCGGCGGCCCCAGCTACTTTGCCATCGACGTCAAGGTCGGCGGCCGCGCCGCGCACGCGGGCATGGAGCCCGAGAAGGGGATCAACGCGGTCCAGGCCGCTGCGAAGGCGGTTGCGGCGCTGCACCTCGGCCGGCTGGATCACGAGACGACGGCCAACGTCGGCGTCATCACCGGCGGCATCATCCGCAACGGAGTGCCGGCGGAGTGCACCTTCCTCGCCGAGTGCCGGTCGCTCGACCACGACAAGGCGCAGCGGCTGGCCGACGAGATGGCGTCGACGATCCGCAAAGAGGTGGAGGGGTTCGGCGCCACGGTCGAGATCGGGGTGGACAACCTGTGTAAGGCGGTGGACATCCCCGAGGATTCGCCGACGGTGGTCATCGCCAAGCGTGCCCTGGCAACGGCCGGCGTGGATGCCACGACCACCTTCATCACTGGCTTCACCGATGCCTCGATCTACAACAACATGGGCATCGAGATGGCGGTGGTCGGAATCGGCGCCCGCGAGGAGCATGCCACCACGGAGCATATCCTGGTCGAGGACATGGAAAAGGCGCTGGTGATGGTGAAGGAGATCCTCCGCCTGGTGGGCGAGGGGGAGTAGACCGCGCTTTTCCTGCCGGAGTTGCGTACGCGTCGCCTCGCACGGCCGAGTCTTCGGCAGATCCGCGGCCTTTGGCCGCTCACCTCCTTCCGCTCCGTCCCCACCCCGCCGCGAGACGGAGCCTGGGGACGGGGCGCTACACAGGCAGATCCGCGGCCTGCGGACGCACCCCTCGGGGTCCGTCAGTCCGTCGTCGAGGCAAGCCTCAGTTCGGCCTTCCGGCCCCGAGGGCTCGCTCCGCTCGGTTCTGCCTGGGGTTGCTGGGACCCGGCCACCCGGTGACCAAGTGAGTGAGCGATTAAGAGACTGTATTTTCTACACGCCCAAGGAACGCGGGTGAAACTGCATTGTTCTGCTCGTCGTTCAGAGCTTTTGGAGGTCCGGCCGGACCTCCTCTACGCGGCAGTGGGGTCGAGGACCGAAGCGTACAGGGCCTCGTACTGCTCGGCCGGCCCCTGCCAGCCATGATCTTCAGCCATCGCCCGGCGGCGGGCGGCGAGCTGGTGGAGCGGGTTGTTCAGCACCGCTGTGGCTCTCTTGAGGGTGGTGAGCAGCGCGCGGGCTGACAGCTCGGGGAGGCGGAAGCCGTTGCCGGCGTCGAGGTCGGCGCCGAGGTCGCGAACAGTGTCCGCGAGGCCACCGGTGGGGTTGACGATGGGCAGGGCGCCATAGCGCAGCGCGATCAGCTGGCCGAGCCCGCATGGCTCGAACCGGGACGGCATCAGGAACAGATCGGCGCCGGCGTAGATGCGGTGGGCCAGGGGATCGTCGAACGCCGTGATAACGGCTGTCCGACGCGGATGGCGGGCAGCTGCGGCAGAAAGCGCAGCCTCCAGCTCCGGGTCCCCGGTACCAAGGACCGCCAGGCGGTAGCCGGCGGCGGTGATCCCATCGGCAGCCTCTGCGACGACGTCCAGTCCCTTCTGGTCGGCGAGGCGGGAAACGATGCCGATTATCGGGGAATCATCGTCGTCGAGCCCGAGCGCCCGCGCCAGGTGGGCGCGGCAGGCGGCCTTCCCGCCGGCGACATTGTCGCCGGTGTAGGTGCGCACCAGATGCGGATCGGCGCCGGGATCCCAGGTTGTGGTGTCGAGGCCGTTGAGGATGCCGACGAGGTGGTCGCTGCGGGTGGCCAGGACACTGTCGAGCCCGCACCCTCGCTCGGGAGTGAGGATCTCGCGGGCGTAGGTGGGGGACACGGTGGTCAGCGCGTCGGCCGCGAGGATGCCGCCCTTGAGGAAGTTGACGCGGCCGTAGAACTCGAGGGCGGCTGGATGGTTGAGCTCGCGCGGCAGGCCCGCGGCCTCCATTGCCCAGGGCTCGAAGCTGCCCTGATAGGCGAGGTTGTGAATGGTCAGCACGGTCGGAGTCTCGGCACCTACCCCGTCAAGCACCGGGTCGCACCCCGCGAGCTGGGGAATCAGGGCGGTCTGCCAGTCGTGACAGTGGAGAAGATCGGCGCCGCCGGTGGCGTGGGCAACCGCCAGCACGGCGGCGCGGCAGAAGGCGGCGAATCGAATCGGGTTGTCCTCGTAGTCGCCGTCGGCGGTGCCGTAGAGCGCGGCCCGCTCGAACAGGCGCGGAGCGTCCAGCAGCAGGTAAGTGACCTCGTGAATCTTGCGGCGCCAGACGGTGAAGCGGTGGCCGCCGGCCACCAGGTCTGGAGTCAGCGGCTCGCCGTCCGGGGTGTCCTCCGGCCGCCGCCGGTACAGCGGCATGACGACCCACACCTTGTGCCCGAGCTCGGCGAGCGCGGCGGGCAGCGCGCCGGCAACATCGGCAAGGCCGCCGGTCTTGGCAAACGGAACCGCCTCTGAGGTGATGTGCGCGACCCTCACGCTGGCCCTCCGAGAACGGAGCACGAGTCTGGGGACCGGAGCTTGCTGCGGGTTCGGCCGTGGTTGCTACGGAAGCTCGCCATGACCGCCTCCGTCGGGATCGGCCTCCTTGAGGAAGCGGGACGCCTCCTCCGGTGGAGTCGGGTTGATGGTGTAGCCCGAGCCCCACTCGAAGCCCGCGATCCGGGTGATCCGGGGGACGATCTCCAGGTGCCAGTGAAAGTCGTACTCGATGGTGGACCAGAACGAGGGTTGGCCCGGCCGCGGGTGCGGGCTGGGTGCGGTGTGCACGACCATATTGTACGGTGGATCGTCGAGCAGAACCCGGAGCCTGCGGAGCAGGTCACGCACAATGACCGCGAGGCCGTGAAGCTCGTCGTCGTTGGCCTGGGCGAGATCGTAGTTGTGCTTCTTGGGCAGTATCCAGGTCTCGAACGGGAAGGCCGAGGCAAACGGCTGGACGGCGACGTAGTGCTCGGTCTCGAGGCCGATGCGATCTCCGAGCAGCTGCTCCTGGCGGATCAGGTCGCAGAAGACACAGCGCTCCTTGCGCGAGTAGTGGCGCTGCGCGGCGTTGAGCTCCTGGACCACGAAGGTGGGGATGATCGGGGTCGCGATCAGCTGCGAGTGGGGATGGTGCAGCGAGGCGCCGGCCTCCCGGCCGGCGTTCTTGAAGATCAGGATGTAGCGGAGGCGGCTATCGCGTCGCAGGTCGAGCAGCCGTTCGCGGTAGGCAGTGAAGACAACCGCCAGCTCGGCGGCGCTGAGATCCGCCATCTCGCGCTGATGGTCCGGGGTCTCGATGATGACCTCGTGGGCCCCGACCCCACTGACGCGGTCGAACGGGCCGACCCCTTCACGGACCACCTCGCCCTCGACACGCAGGGCCGGGAACTTGTTCGGGACCACACGCACCTGCCACCGGCGCCCCCCGTTACTTCCCGGCGGCGGCGGCAGGACCAGGATTTCCGGCGGCGTGAGGTGCTCGTTGCCGGCCCCGAACGGACAGCCATCGGCCGTGTGCTTGTCCTCGGAACGCTGACGCGGAACGGCGAACTCCCGAGGACGGAGCTTGCGCTCTGACGCGATAATCACCCACCTCTGCTTGATCGGGTCGTACCTGAGCTCAGACATGTGCGGATCCCTTGCCGGCTCCCGGCGCCGTCGGGGCCGGCTTGTCCTCAGCGGCCGAAGGGCGTTCCGGGGCACCGTGCTCGCGTTCGGACAAGCTAGGTTCGGGCGGTGAGTCTGACGGGCTACCCATGGTTGTAGTCTCCCTCGTCCACCGGGAAGGGCGCCAGCAGCAGCACCGCATCGTCGGGCAGGCTCTGCTCGCCGAGCTGCACAAGCAGGCGGTGGGAGGGGCGGCCGTCCCATGGCAGTGACAGCTCGGCCACGCGTCCGACCGCACAGCGGGCCCCGCCCGGTTCGCAGCCGTGGGAGGTGACCGTGATCTCCTCGATGTCGCCGGTGGGCGACTCCAGGCGGACCCGCAGGGGGAGCTCGCGCACCAGTTGGCTGAGGGCCGACTCGCCCTCGACAAGGACATGCAGAAAGCCGTTGCCGCCCCACAGCCCGAGCCGTCGGAGCGGTCCCTTCCCATCGACCCATGAGGCGAGCGACCACTCGAAGTACGAGGTAATGCGGCCGTCGAGAATCGGCGCCTCCCATGCATGCGAGACCGGTACCCTCACCGGGACGGTTGCGGTCTTGATCGCCTGGCCGAGGATCTCTGGCGGCTCGACGCCGGCTTGCGTGCAGGCGTCGGTCAGGTGGCCGCGGAAGATGCGGTCGTACAGCGGCGCCAGCGGGGTCGGGTTGTCGTCTCCCAGCCACCAGAACCAGTCGGAGCCCTCGGCGAGCAGCATTGAAGGCGGGAGCTCGGCCGAGCCGGCCACGGCGTTGCGGACATCGGCCAGGACCTTCCAGGCGTGGCTCTTCTCCGGGTGCCCGATCCAGGTCGAGAAGGTGCCCCCGATCCAGGAACCGGGGTGGAGCCGAGGCAGCTCGGCAGGCTCCAGGCGCTGCGCAAGCTGCCCGAGCGTGGCCGGCTCGAGGTCCGAGGCCTCGATGCCCTCCATCAACTCCCGCAGGAACTCGCCACCTCCCTGCGGGTAGTGCAGCCAGGGGTTCTCGCCGTCGAGAGCGAGAACGATGGAGGCCTCGCCGGGTAACTGGGCCGCCAGCCGTTGGAGGTGCTGGACGAGGTCAGCGGCGGCACGCCGCTCATCCTCCCAGCGGCCGTAGACGAAACCGATGCGGTCGGAGAGGTGCCGGTCACGGAAGAACAGTGCCGGAGAGCCCTGCTTCCGCCGCCACGGCCGGTAGAGCTCCAGGGGTATGCGCCCGTCGCTACGCAGGCCACGGCCCAGGCTTTTTTCGAGGATGCCTTCGTCGGTGACCAGCCAACGTACGCCCGCCTCGCTGTAGATCTCGAGCGCTGCGTCCGAAACCGAGCCCTCGGGCGGCCAGCAGCCGCCGATATCGAACCCCCGTCGAGCCATGAGCTCGAGACCCGCCGTCAGCTGGGCGCGGGCGTCCTCCGGGTGGGCGAAGGCGGGCGCCTGGGGCGCCGGCGAGGGCGCCCAGCTCGCTCCCACGACTCCGGTATCGACCAGTAGCGGCATGATCGGATGGGCGTAGGGGCTGGTAGAGATCTCCACGCCTTGGCTGTCTTCGATCTCGTGCCACAGCTCGAGCAGGCGGCCCGGCTGCCGGAGCAGCCATGCGGATGCGGCCGCGAAGTCGCCTCCCGAGAAGCCGCCGCCCATCTCGTGCAGGGGACGGAGGTCGTCGTCGCGCCAGGCTTGCTCGCCTGCCTGGGAGAGGATGAACAGAATCTGCAGGTCGCGCAGGTCCGCAGGACCGAACAGTGCGTTGCCCCGGATCTCGGACGGTGCCGAGCGACCACGACTCGCGAGCTCGCGCAGGCGCGGGTAGCGCTCGAGTTGGCGCGGCGTGACGTAGAGGGCCCACTGGAGAAGAACCGCCCGGCCATCCTCGTCGAGCTCGGCCGAGGGTGTGACGAGGGCGTTCACGACCGGGTCGACGACGTTGCCGTCGTGGTAGGCCTCCATCTGTTCGAGGAGCACGGGCACGATGTTGATGACGTGGCCGCGTCCGCCGCGCTCCAGGATCGCGCGGGCGAGTGTCGCGTACGAGCCGCCTGCGTGGAGGGCGACCCAGGGTGCCAGGGCGGTGCCGTCAGCCCGCCGGTAGCAGGGCTGGTGGAGGTGCCAGAGAAAGGTGACCGATGTCATGCGCCAAGGGTAGACCCGAGCGGCCGAATCCGAAAGACCCCATCAGCCCTCTTCTCGAACCCACTGCTCGACCATCTCCTGGTACTTGCGCAACCAGCTGGAAGCGCGCTGCGACGAGTCCGCCTCGACGACCAGGTGTAGGCGCGGTGCCGTGCGATCGGCACGCAGCAGCACCCAGCCGTGATCGAGCTGGATCTTGACGCCTTCCCGGAACGACGCCTTGTACTCCTGTGCCATCTCGGCGAACCGGCGCATCAGCGTTCCCTTGCGCTCGACGGGGCAGGAGATGGTGCAACTGATGTACGGAATGGTCGGCAGCTCGTTCCCTATCTCCTCGAGGTTCGCCTCGGCCCGCGCCAGGAGCTCCAGCAGCTTGGCGACGCCGAACATCGCGTCGGGTGCGGCGTGAAGATCGGTGAAGGCGATGTCGCTGCTGCCGCCGGAGGCGAACACGACGCCCGGCCCGGAGGCCGCCCGCATGGTCTCGCGCGGGTCGGAGGAGACGCGGTGGACAGACCAGCCGGCGCCGGTGAACAGCGAAACCAGGGCCGATGGAGCGAACAGCGGCAAGACCACCCCCGGCGGCGAGCCCTCGCCCTCAGAGCCTTTCACAAGTAAGGCGCCGATCAGCATCAGCAGGTCCATTCCCTCCCACAGGCGGCCTTGACGGTCGGCGAGAACGAGACGCTCGGCTCCGGGCTGCACCCACACGCCCATGTCCGCGTTGAGAGTGCGCACGATCGAAGCCAGCTGGTCCTGGGAGGCGCGGACGTCCGACGGCTGCAGCGCCTTGTAGACCCCCTCGACCTGAGCGTTGAGCGTCACCTCCTCGACACCGAGCCGGCCGAGGAGGGCAGGCAGAATGATGGCGGCGGTGCCGTGAGTGTAGTTGACAACGATCCGGAAGCGCCGCTCGCGTACCGCATCTCGATCCACGTGACGCAGGCTCTCTTCCTGGTAGCTCGCGATTACCACCGGCGAGTCGTGGATCACACCTACCTGGTCGTGGTCGACACGGCGGAAGTCCTCGCGGAAGAACACGCGCTCGACGTTCTTGGCGGCGTCGGTGGAGAGCTCCGAGCCGTGCGGATCGTAGAAGCGAATGGCGGTCATGCCGGTGGCGAGGTGGACCTGTTGGAAGAAGACGCCGCCAACCTCCGGCCCCTGCGGGTCTTGGAGCCGGTAGCGCATGATCGGGATCGGCGTCATGCGCAGGTCGGCGATGTCGACCCCCGCTGAGCCGAGCCCACCTACGAAGGCCCGCCGCAGCATGCGCGAGGCGGGGTGGGCATCGCGCGAGGTGAGGATCACGGCGTGCTCGGGAAGCAGCGCGCCGTAGGCGGCGCCGAGCTTGGCGGCGACCTCCGGCGTGAGCTCGTAGTTGGTCAGCCCGGTGACCGCCGACTCCTCGAACGCGGAGGTTCGCCAGCGGGCCGCCCACACCATGTTGGTGTGCACGACGGCAAAGTCCTCCACGATCTTTCGCGGCCAGATCTTGACACCCTCGCGGACCCTCACCTCCTCGCCGAGCCTCGAGAAGTCGCCGATCACACAGCCTTTCTCGAGGTGGCTGCCGGCGCCGATCTCGGCGCCCTCGCAGATGACGGCCGCGTCGGCTCTGGCCCGCGCGCCGACGGTCGCACCGGCCCACACAACCGCGCCGCGCAGGTCGGCGTCGGCCTCGATCCGGGCGCCCGGGCCGATGACGGTGTTCTCCAATCGCGCCCCGGGAGCGACCGTGGCGCCGCGTCCGATGACCACGGTGCCGCGCAGCTCGACGCCCTCGAGCTCTGTTCCCCCCTCGACGCGGACGTCGCGTCCGAGCAGGTTGAGAGGCTCGCCGGGGACCTCGATTGAGCGCACCCTTCCCTCGCAGATGTCGTGGTGAACGTCGATATAGGAGTCGGGGTCGCCAATGTCTCGCCAGTATCCCTGCTGAATCGAGCCGTACAGCGGCCGGCCGGCCGCCAACAGGTGCGGGAAGAGGTCCTTGGAGAAGTCCACCGTACCGTCGCCGGCAATCGCGTCGACGGCCTCACGTTGCAGCAGGTAGATGCCGGTGTTGATGGTGTCGGAGAAGACCTCGCCCCAGGTTGGCTTCTCGAGAAAACGCGTGACGCGTCCGTCGTTGCCAGTGATGACGATGCCGAACTGCAGCGGGTTGCCGACGCGGGTCAGCGTGATCGTCACCTCGGCCCCTCGGTCGGCGTGAGAGGCAATGACCGCGCCGAGGTCGAAGTCGCACAGCACGTCCCCGGACAGAACCAGGTACGAGTCGCTGTCGACGAGGGCGGCGCCGCGCTTGACCGCGCCGGCGGTGCCGTAGTCGGCGTCAGCTGTGTAGTAATGGAGCTTCATCCCGTAGCGAGAGCCGTCGCCGAAGTAGTCCTTGATCGTGTCCGGCTGGTGGTACAGGAGGAGGACGGCCTCGGTCAGGCCGTGCCGCTGGAGCAAGCGAAGCACGTGCTCCAGGATCGGCCGGTTGACCACCGGCAGCATGGGCTTCGGTAGGTTCGCTGACAGTGGCCGGATTCGGGTCCCGAACCCGCCGGCCATGACGATTGGAATCATGGCAGCTGCGCCTCCAAACGACGGGCGACGCCCGCCGGGTCGGTGTCCGTCAACGCTAGTCGGACCAGTACCGGCGGTCGACCGACAGCTCTTCGTACTCCTGCTCGGTAGCAAACTGCGCGACGTCCTCGTTGCCGCACACGGTGCAGATCGCTTCGACGACCCTGTCTTCCTTCCACTCGAAGACGTAGACCGGGCTTTCACACTCCAGGCAGATCAGGTAGTCGGGAATCATGGTCCTTCCTCCGCTGCCTCCGGCATCGAAGACTCAGAAGACACGACGCTATCATACCGCGAGGCATTGAAGGGGAGGTGAAGCGGATCTCCGCGGCGTCGAGCTCACGGACACCGCGGGCTAGACGTCCTTTGGGGTTGGGAGATCCAACAACTCGACCAGCTGGGAGCGGGTCAGCGACCGGAGGACGTGCTCGGTGGGGGTCACGACCTGGTCCATCAGGTCGAGCTTAGAGCGGATGATACGGTCGATGCGCTCCTCGACCGTGTCGCGCGTGACAAGCTTGAACACCTGCACGAAGCGACGTTGCCCGATCCGGTGCACTCGATCTGTGGCCTGGTTTTCCCGCGCCGGGTTCCACCAGCGGTCGTAGTGGATGACGACGGAGGCCCCTGTCAGGTCGATGCCCACGCCTCCGGCGAGCAGGCTGGCCAGCAGCACGGGCTCGTGCTGACCCGAGTTGAAGCGGCGGATGAGGCGGCCGCGGTCCCGGGTTGCGCCGGTGAGCTCGAGATGTGCGATCCGGCGCCTGTTGAGGTGGCGGGAGAGGAGGTTGATCATCTTGACGTACTGGGTGTAGACGACCACCTGCTGGCCGGAGGCCAGGGCCTCGTCCAGGATCTCATCGAATACGGGGAGCTTGGCTGATCCCGGTCCCGGGCGGCCGCTGCCTTCAACGAGCAGGTCCGGGTGGTCGCAGACCTGCTTGAGTCTGGTCAGCAGCGCGAAGATGTGCATGTACGGAATGTCGGCCCCTGGGTCGGCGAGCGAGTCGAGAATGCCGGCCGCACCCTGGCTGTGAACTCTGCGGTACACCTCCTCCTGCGCTGGCGTCAGCCGGCAGTAGCGGAGGTCCTCGACCTTTTCGGGCAGCTCGGTCAGCACCTGCTCCTTGACGCGGCGCAGGGTGAGCACGCCGAGGCGCCGACGGAGGCGCTGCAGCTGGTCACGGTCGGGGCTTCGGTAGGTGGCCCGAAACTCCCGTTCGGAGCCCAGGTATCCGGGTGTGATGAGGTCGACCACGGACCACAGCTCGACCAGTCGGTTCTCAAGCGGCGTGCCGGTGAGAGCCACCCGGTGGCGTCCGGGCAGCTTGCGCGCGGCGCGCGCCGCCTTGGTACGTGGGTTCTTGATCCGCTGCGCCTCGTCGAATACCACGACCTCCCAGCCGGGCGTCTGGAGCTCCTTCGACGAGCGCACGATGATGTCGTAGGTGGTGAGGACAACGGCCGTGCCCTTGGGGACATCGGCGAGAGAGCGCTGGGTGCCGTGGAACAGGTAGACGCAGAGGTGTGGCGCGTAGGTTGCGAGGAGCTCGAGCCAGTGCTCCATGACCCCGCGCGGGCACACGACCAGCGAGCGTGCATCGGCCCGCAGCTCCTGCACGAGGGTCAGGAGAGCCATCACCTGGTGGGTCTTGCCCAGGCCCATGTCATCCGCGAGCAGGGCACCGATGCCGGTCTCGTACCGGCTCCACAGCCAGGCCGTCCCGTCGCGCTGGTAGGGGCGCAGCTGCGAGCGCAGCCGCTGCGGTTGGACCGGCTGTAGGGTCGACTCACCGCGCAATAGCGCGGCGATTCTGGACATGCCGGGGCTCGAGGTCTCGATCGGAGCGTCCGACTCGGCCACCAGGCGCAGGAAGGCGGTCCGGTTGCCGCGCAAGCCCCGGCGCTGCGACCGCCTGTCGAGAGTAAACCCGGTGCGCTCGAGTGGCTGCAGGTCAGGAGCCTGGAGCAGCAGGTTGTCCCGCCGTAAGAAACCCGCCCTCAGCAGGGGGAGGACCTCTTCCCACCCCAGCTCGATGCCGGCAGCAGAGAACCGCGGCCGCAGGTACACGGTACCTCGTTCGTCCTCGTCGACACGGAACGAGTCGATTGCCGGCGTGGTGGGCCGCGACAGAAGCGCCAGGTCGCCTTCAGGTACGTACCATGGCTTCGCGGTCAGCAGCGGGTGATCGAGAGTGAGGAAACGGAGGACCTCGCGGCCCTGGAGGAGCTTGCGGCCGACGCGGAAGAAGGGGAGGAGCGGCGTGTCTGGATCGAGCGGCCGGCACAGCAGGCGGCCGAGCCTGACCCAGCGTCCGAGGGCTCGTCGGCCTGCTTCCTCAAGGGGCAGGAAGGTGCCGTCGACCAGTCGGTAGCCGGGCTCAAGGAGGATGTCGTCGCCCTGCCAGCAGACGCTCAGGATGGGGTGGAGGCGCGCCTCGGAGATCTCGAGCTCGGCCAGCTCGGGCGCGAGCTCGAGCCCGGGGAGGGCGCGCAGAACCGGTAGCGCCAACGGCAGCACGCCGGCCGAAAACACTACGCTGCGAGCACCGCCGGACGGAAGCGTGATGCCTATGCGTACCTCGCCGTCAACGAGCCTGGCTGTTGCTTGCCCCGAGCGGCCGAGGGACAGCTGGAGCTCGAGCGCCGACCTTAGCTCCGTACCGGTCAGGTGAGACAGGTCGACCTTTTCCTCGGCCTTCCCGGGAAGGACGATGAACGGCTGCCGGGCCCGGCTGCGCCACAGAGTGCCCGGTCCCTTGCGCAGCATCGTTGGCCGCACGTCGATCCACCGCAGAAGCGCCGTCGCTGCGTGAGCGCACGGCTGCGCCCGCGTTCCGCACTGCGTACAGGAGACCTCGAGTCCGGGGCGGGTGGTGGTCGCCGGCACGCTGACGGTCACCGGGGGATGCCGGAGGGTTGCCTCGATCGCCTCTCCGGTCCACAGGATTCGTTCCACCTGGCGATCTCGATACAGCAGATAGGCCCGCTCGGCATCCCGGCGGTCGAGGATTCCGAGCAGAGTGCCACGGCCCAGCGTGACCAGGGACGCTGTCTCGGGTGCCGGGTTCTCCTCGCTCACGGTGCGAGCCATAGCCCTTGATCATAGCAGGGATGGGGGCGTGAGTGGAGGGGGAGGAAGGTAAGTGAGAAGGTGAGATGGTGAGGAGGTGAGAAGGTCCCGCCCACCCGGGAAGACGGGAAACGGGAGATGACCCCCACCCGCTCGGGGAGGTGAGAAGTGAAGGGTAAGTGAGGACGGGGCCTCCAACCCTCCGGAAAACATGCCCGCGACGCGTATCAAAGCAAGTGGCGTTGGGTGGGGCGTGCCATGCTTCGAGGTTTCCTGGGGTGCATTCTCGCTGCCCGCACGTCGGCAGGAAACCTCGAGCTGGCACCCCTGCGGGATGGCGAGTTCATGGCCGTGGCCAGGGGGATCGCAGAGGGGGAAGGCTGGCCATACGGCCATCTCGCCTTCCAAAGGGTCACCGTCGCCGAAGGCGACGAGTAACCCGCGAGGAGGGCGATTGCCTGTGTGGCTACAGCTTCGATGGAGGCGCCTCGTTGCCTGACCGGAGCTGGCCGTGAGAGCGATGAACCGATGGAGATCCTCGCCCGCTCCGAGGCAGGTGACGACGGGCGTCTGCAGAGCAGAAGCCCGGGCGCCGGAGCCGCAGAGAAGGCTGCGCGAGTCTGGCCCTTGGCGTCGGTAGTATTGGCCTCACGATTGAGGGAGGCGGCCCGAGTGGCTTTCGGCGGTCGCCTCAAAGTCGGCGATCTCTCCTCGTGGCCTCGCGACCGCCGGAAACGCGAGGCGTGCGGTCACCTTGTGACCACGCGGCCGCCGGAGTCACGGAGAATGCTCCCCGGGTCGCGCAGACCGGGGTTCCCGAATCATTCAGTCCCGCACCCCACCCCCCACCCGGGTTCTTCCTCGCTGACGCTCGTCAGGATGACACCTGAG
>JAJDNH010000130.1 GCA_022340775.1 Acidobacteriota bacterium | reverse complement strand
CCAGACCGCGCTCAACCATACCTCAAGGGTGTGGCCTGCGCCTGGGAGCGGCCGTTGGAGCTTGCCGGCATCCAACCCGACTCGAGCTGGTTCGAGAGACGTCGGTTTGCGGCCGAGGTCGCGGCTCGCGTTCTCGGCGTGGCGCCGAACGCACGTCCCGCACGGGTGCTCGCCCAGGTGAGCGCCGCCTCCTCCGGCGGCGCGATGCTCGGTACCGCTCCCCACGACGCGGAGGGGTTCGCCCGGCGCCTGCTGACGGCCGCCGGGCTCGAGGGTGCGGCGGCCGTTCACGGCGGTGCCGGGACCGCGGTCCAGCACTTGCTGCGCCTGGCCGACCTCTACGGCGCCCGCCTGGATCCGCCGCCGCCGACCTGGGACGCTGGCTGGCAGCTCGAAGCCGCGTTTGCGGTGCTCGAGATCCAGGGCGTTGTCGAACGCGACCGAGGCGAGGCGGTGCCCCGGCCCGACGGGGTCGGCATCTACCCGCGCCGCGCCGATGCCTCGGAGGTGCTGCCGTCGCCGTTGCCGCTGTACGAGCGGTGGGAAGGTGGCTTCCGGCAAGTGCAGCGCGCGACGGTACTGCCGGGCACCGCGCTGGAACGCTACCGCGCAGGTGACCGGGTGGTGGCTTTGGTTGTCCGGCGCTCGGGCGGCAATGGCCAGGCAGACCGCAGGTCGGCCTGGCGCAGTTGGGTGCGGGAGCTGTCGTGGTCCGACCTCGAGCGGCGGCTGGGCTTCCCGGACCTGGAGAAGCTCGAGATTACCCGCCGTTCGCCGAGCGGGCGAGTGATTGGTCTGGCCGCGGTGGGCCGCTCCGGGCGCCGCAAGGAGTGGATAGGCTTTGACGTTCGCCAGGCGCTCGGCTTGCCGGAGACGTTGTTCTCCATGGAGCGGCTGACCCGGCCGGACGGGAAGGACGTGGTTCGCTTTCTCGGTCGCGGCTGGGGGCACGGCGTCGGGCTCTGCCAGAATGGCGCCTACGGCCTGGCGCGGGCTGGGCAGACTTACGACAGGATCCTCACGACCTACTACCCAGGGATCTCGCTGAGCGTTTGGCAACCTGATGTCCCCGCCCGTCCACCCGGTGACGAAGTGAGTAAGTAATTAAGTCATTAGGTGATTAGGTTCCCCCAGCCACCCGGGGAAACGGGAAACGGAAGACGCTCCCCCACTTACCCGGAGAATGCGGCCGCAGCGCGCTCCTCAGCATGTGGCGTTCAACCGGACGTGCGGTCCTTGATGTTTCTCTGAAGGGCGTTCACGAGAGGTCAGCATTGGCGAGAAACGTCAAGGGGGGCAATCTCGGCCCTTGGCGATGGGAGTAGATGCTACAGCTGCGAAGGAGGCGGCCCGAGCGGCTTCCGGCGGTCGCCACAAAGGCAGCGATCTGTTCTCGTGACTTTGCGACCGCCGGAAACGCGAGGCGGGCGGTCGCTTTGGACCGCACGGCCGCCGGGGCCCCAGCGAATAGTCTCCCAAGCCTCCTGCGCCCGTTCCCCCCGCCGCCCTCGGTGGGATGGCCACTCGCCTCCTTCCGCTCCGTCCCCACCTCGCCGCGTGACCGTCCCTGGTGAGGGGTCGCCGCTACCCCGAGTCAGCTGGGCGCGGTCGAAACGAGGCCCGTGAGGAGACGGTCATCACCCGAACACGGCTCATGGCTGGCGTATGGGCGCTGGGACTAGATCGCGGACTGATGAACCGGGCGAAGCTGTGACATGATGAGACTGTACCGCCGGCAAGCGCAATCACAGTGAGCGCCCTGGCGTGCGGAAGGATCGCAGGAGGGTGATGTGGAGACAAGGAGCCGAGACCAGGTTAGGGCCAACACCGTCGAGCGCTGCCGCGAGCGGCGCATCCTGATTCCTACCCTCGCCGAGCAGCGCGACCCGAAGCTGATCCCGGCGGACGTGGCGGAGGTGCTTCGCGGAATCGACCCGCAGGAGGTCGAGCCGCTCAACCTGTTCCGGATCACCTGGCACAACGACCCCGGCGGAGGGTTTGGCGCGGTCAACGCCCTCGAGCTGCCGGCACAGCTGACCGGCGTCCCTGCGCGCATCGTCGGCCTGGTGGGCCGCCACTTCCCGACCGGCTCCCACAAGGTCGGTGCCGCCTTCGGCTGCCTGGTGCCGCGGCTGGTGGGCGGCGAGTTCGACCCCACGACCCAGGTCGCCGTGTGGCCCTCGACCGGCAACTACTGCCGCGGCGGAGCCTTCGACAGCGCCCTGCTCGGCTGCCACGCGGTCGCGATCCTGCCCGAGGAGATGAGCCTCGAGAGGTTTCGTTGGCTGGAGAACGTGGGCGCGGAGATCATCGCCACCCCGGGCTGCGAGTCGAACGTCAAGGAGATCTTCGACATGTGCTGGGAGATCCGGCGCACCCGTCCGGAGGCCGTGATCTTCAACCAGTTCGACGAGTTCGGCAACTACCTCTGGCACTGGGCGGTCACCGGGCCCGCGGGCGAGGAGTGGATGTCCGAGAACGCCGGGCCGCGGGACCGCCTCGCCGGCTGGGTGGGCGCCACCGGCTCCGCAGGGACCCTGGGAGCTGGGGACTACCTGAAGCAGCGGTTCCCGCGCGCAGTCATCACGGCCGCCGAGGCGCTGCAGTGCCCGACGCTGCTGCGTTGCGGCTTCGGCGGGCACCGGATCGAGGGCATCGGCGACAAGCACGTGCCGTGGATCCACAACGTCCGCAACACCGACCTCGTCACCGCCATCGACGACGAGGCGACGATGAGCCTGCTGCGCCTGTTCAACGAGCCGGCCGGCCGCGACCTGCTGGTGGCGCGCGGCGTGCCGGAAGCGGCGGTGGAGCAACTGGGCGATCTCGGGATCTCCTCGATCTGCAACCTCCTGGCCGCGGTCAAGACCGCGAAGTACCTCGAGCTCGAGTCCGAGGACGTGCTCCTGACCAGCTTCACCGATTCGGTCGGGATGTACGAGACCCGCCTGGCCGAGATGACCGCCGAGCGCGGGCCGTACACCGCGACACGTGCCGAGGTTGATCTCGAACGTTGGCTCCTGGGAGCGACCACCGATCACCTGCGCGAGCTGACCTTCCCCGAGCGGCGGGCGCTGCACAATCTGAAGTACTACACCTGGGTCGAGCAGCAGGGGAGGACGGTCGAGGAGCTGGAGGCGCTGTGGAGCCCGCGGTTCTGGGCCGACCTCACGGACACTGTCCCGGCTTGGGATGAGTCGATCCGCCGTTTCAACGCCGACACCGGGGTGCTCGAGATTCTCGAGAGAGAAGGGAGCGTCGGATGACCACCGAGGCGGGCAAAGAGGTGCTGGCGGCAGCGGCAGGCTACCGGGAGCAGATCGTCCGCTTCCTGCGGGAGATGATCGCCATCCCCGCCGAGAGTCGGCGGGAGAAGGAGCGGTGCGAGCGGGTGTTCGTGGAGTACGAGAGCCTCGGCTTTGACGAGGTGCGCTACGACGGCCTCGGTACCGTGATCGCGCGGATCGGGTCGGGACCATACACGCTTCTCATCGACGGGCACGTCGACTGCGTGGGTGTCGGGGACCGAGAAGCGTGGGCTTTCGACCCGTTCGAGGGCAAAGTCGAGAAGGGCGAGGTCTGGGGCCGCGGCGCCGTCGATCAGCTTCCCGGGATCGCCTGCGCAGCCTACGGCGCGCGGGTGCTGATGGACCATGGCCCCCCGGACGGCTTGAGTTTGTACCTCACCGCATCGGTCATGGAGGAGGAGTGCGACGGCCACTGCATGCTCCACCTGGTCGAGAAGGAGGGGCTCAGGCCGGACGCCGTGGTGCTCACCGAGCCCACCAACCTGGCGGTCTTTCGCGGCCACCGCGGCCGCCTCGAGGCCACGATTACGACCCGCGGGCGGTCGGCCCACGGCGCCCACGCGGAGAGGGGCGTCAACGCTCTGTACAAAATGGCTCCGATCATCGCCGATATCGAGAAGCTCAACCGCTGCCTGGCCCACGACGATTTTCTGGGCGACGGTTCGGTGATCGTGTCGCACATCGAGAGCACCACCCCTTCCCTCAACGCGGTCCCAGACCGCGCCAGGATCTTCATCGACCGCAGGCTGACTGTTGGTGAAACCCGTGACACTGCGCTCGCGGAGCTGGCCGCACTGCCCAGCCTCGGAGATGCCGAGGTCGAGCTGCTGCGCTACGATGCCGTCGGTTGGAACGGCGCCCGCGCCGTCCAGGACAAGTACTTCCCGACCTGGGTCCTGGGCGAGGACCACCCATTGGTCGAGGGGGTTGCACACGCGGCCGAGACGGTGCTGGGGGAACGCCCGCCTGTCTCGCGATGGCACTTCTCGACCAACGGCGTCGCCACCATGGGGCGGCTCGGCATTCCCACCGTCGGCTTCGCCCCAGGTCGTGAGGAGCTCGCCCACACGACCGAGGAGCACGTTCCGATCGATGACCTGGTGACCGCCGCCGCCGTCTACAGCCTCGTACCCCGGGAGTTGCTCGAGGCGTGAGCGATGGGCAGAATCCTCGAGTGTCTTCAAGGGCACGATTCTTGACAAGAGCCCTTCCTAGGAGAAGAATAACCGCAGCGATTCGCCCCATGGTCGACAACAGAGTGGGCTGACCATGAGACTGCAAGCCGTGAGGGGAGGAGAGGTTCAGCGGCTGCATTGAATAAGAATTGGGAGTGAGGATCTTAGAAAGGGAGGGGGTATGCAAGCACTTCTCATTATGGTTGTCGCGTTCATCGGCTTCATCTTCGCGTATCAGATCTATGGCAAGTACGTTGGCAGGAGAATCTACAAGTTATCGAAGACCGCCAACGTCCCCTCGGTGGAGCTGGAGGACGGGACCGACTACGTGCCAACGCCCAAGGAGGTGATCTTCGGCCACCATTACGCCTCCATCGCCGGGACGGGTCCCATCGTGGGACCGGCCATCGCGGTGATCTGGGGATGGGTGCCGGCGCTCATCTGGATCTTCGCCGGTTCCATCATGATGGGTGCGGTCCACGACTTCGGGTCGCTGATCATCTCGATGCGGAACCAGGGCAAGTCGATCGCCGAGTTCAGTGCCAAGTACGTCAACAGCCGGGTCAAGTTCTTCTTCTTCGTGATCGTGTTCCTCGAGCTCTTGCTGATCATCGCCATCTTCGGCCTGGTGATCGCGGTGATCTTTGCCATGTACCCGGGATCGGTCTTCCCGGTGTGGCTCGAGATTCCCATTGCCGTCGTCCTTGGGCACATGGTCTTCAAGAAGGCGAAGAACATCACCAGCTGGTCGATCTACGCGGTCATCGCAATGTACGCCACAGTGGTGATCGGCTTCTTCCTTCCCATCAAAATGCCCGCGATTGCGGGGATCCCGGCAACTGGCGTGTGGACGATCATTCTGCTGATCTATGCGTTCATCGCATCGGTGTTGCCGGTTCAGACCTTGTTGCAGCCGCGCGACTTCATCAATGCCCACGAGCTGCTGATAGCCATGGTGCTGCTCGTGGGTGGCGTTTTTGCCTCGGGGTTGGGCGGGAGTCTTCACATTGTGGCGCCCGCGATCGACATGTCACCGGCCAAGGCGCCGCCGATGTGGCCGTTCCTGTTCATCACCATAGCGTGCGGAGCGATCTCCGGCTTCCATTCGCTGGTGTCATCCGGGACCACGGCCAAGCAGGTGCGCAATGAGACGGACGCACTCTTTGTAGGCTACGGCTCAATGCTCATGGAAGGCGTGCTCTCCACCCTGGTCGTCATCGCCACCTGCGCCGGTATTGGAATGGGCTACGTGACCAAGGCGGGCGAAACTGTCGTTGGCCTTGCGGCGTGGACGGATCACTACGCCTCGTGGGCTGCAGCGGCGGGCCTGGCCTCCAAGGTCGGCGCTTTCGTCGTGGGCTCGGCCAACATGATCGAGTCGCTTGGGATCCCCAACGGGATCGCCATTGTGATCATGGGGGTGTTCGTGGCGTCCTTTGCCGGAACCACCCTGGACACCGCCACGCGTGTCCAGCGGTACGTGGTTGCCGAGCTTGCCGGCGATCTCAAGATGGAGTTTCTGGGCGGTCGGTACGTGGCGACTCTCATCGCTGTCGCCACTGCCATGGTACTTGCCTTCATCACCGGAGCAGGGGGCAAGGGCGCCCTTGTTCTGTGGCCGCTGTTTGGTGCTACCAATCAGATCCTGGCCGCGCTGGCACTGATCGTTGCCGCGGTCTACCTCAAGGCCAAGGGCGGCGCCAAGTGGCTGGTGGCAGGCATACCTGCCGTGTTCATGATGACCATGACCGTGTGGGCCCTGGTGCTCAACCAGACCACGTACCTGGGCTCGCACAACATCTTGCTCATGGTCATGAACTTCATCATCCTCTTGGTGGCGCTGTGGATCGCTGTCGAGGGCGTGATCAGTTTCTTCAGGACTGGGCCCGAGGGAATGGGAGAACCCGGGGTCGCTACCGTTTGATGATGTTCCGGCTTCGGCCAGTTGGAACTCGTGGGGAAGCGCCCCGTTTTCGGGGTGCTTCCCCCGTTCTCTGTGGCGTCCTCGTCGGCCTGGCGCGCGGATTCGTCTGGAGGGCTAACGGAAGATGAGGGAACGGCTGACGAAGCTGTACGTTTCCCTCCTCGCACCGGCGATCGTCCTGTTCGCGGTCCTCTACGTTGTGAAGAAGCTGGCAGTCGTGGATACACAGAGAGTGCTGGAGGCCGTCCCAGCCCTCGCTCCACTGATCTTCGTCCTCGCAGTCGTGTGTGCGGTGGCTTCGCCGCTGCTGTTCCGGACGGCGTTCGTGTACAACCATCGCGACTCGAAGAGCATCGGCGAAGACGAGTTCTATAGGTTGCAGCGACGGACCCTGACGACCGCCCTGGTAGCACCTTACCTGGCGGTGGTCGCTGCCTTCTTGGGGTTGCCGAGCGTGCCGTTCACCGGGACGGCTCTCGCCGCCTTCTATGCCGTCTACTACTTTTATCCATCGGAGAAGAAGATGCGTCGCGAGACACGGATCTTCAGAGTGAAATGATGTCCTTCTACAGCTGGCTCAAGGGACAGATTGCGTCGACGATTCAAGTTAGCGAACGCGTTGCACGGGCCAAGGCCGTGGGCACCATCGAGGCTGAGCTCGCCGAGATGGAGAACATCTTCAGCTTGTTGGTCCTCGGCTCTTTCGTGGGGATTCCCTCCCCTCCCGTGCAGATCTCGTTGGATCTCATGCCGCACATGGAACGGGAGCTGATTACGATGCTGGAGGAGGTAGACACCGCGACCACGCCGATCTCTCGTCTTCTCTCTACCTTCGACGTCGGCTGACTATGCGCCGGGCCACCCACCTCTTCTTTCTCGGCAAGGGCGGCGTTGGCAAGTCTACGTCCTCAGCGCTGGCCTCGCTGGCGCTAGCTGAGGAGGGACTCGACGTTCTCCTGGTTTCGCTGGACCCCGCGCACAACCAGGCCGACATCTTCGAAACCCCCCTTTCGGACAAGCCCAGGAGTGTCACGCCTCATCTCAAGGCGATCGAGATCGACCAGGAGCGATGGATCAAGCGATACCTCAAAGGCGTGCACGACGAGATCAACCGCAACTACCGCTACCTGACCTCGTTCAACCTGGACAAGTACTTCAAGGTGATGCGCCATTCTCCGGGCCTCGAGGAGTACGCCCTCATCCTCGCCTTCCAGGAGATCCGGCGGAAGTATCCCGACAACGATGTCATGGTGTTCGACATGGCGCCGACGGCGCTTTCGCTCAAGTTCTTTAACCTCCCAACCTTGTCACTGATCTGGGTCCGCCATCTCCTGGCGCTGAGAAGAGACATCATCGAGAAGCGCGAGCTCATAACCAGGGTCCAGCTGCTGAACAAGGAGATCGAGACAGACAAGATCGTTCGCAGGATTGGCAGGTCCATCGAGGAGTACACCGAGCTCAAGGAGCTTTTCGAGAACCCCGACCTCACCTGGATCAACCTGGTGCTCAACCCGGACCAGCTCTCCCTGGCCGAGTCCCGGCGGATCGTTGACGAGCTCGCGGCGATCGATATCGGTCTGTGCCAGATTCTCGTCAACAAGACGCGAACGAGCTCGGACACTGAAGGGATCGTCCGTGAGTTTCAGGGCGCTCCGCTGGCGACCGTGCCCCAGTCGAGCACCCCCTTGATCGGCCTCGATGCCCTCCGCAGTTTCCTCGCTGCTGGTGGCTTTCCGTCACCCGATGCGGAGAAGCTCCGGCGACAGTCGCGACGTCTCTGATAGGCCCTCCCTCCCGGGAGACCACCCCCCGGCCGCAGCGTCTCGTCATCGACGGGATATCATGGTGTCCGGAGCACGGCCCGGATGCCACACCGTCCGGGGTCGGGTTCCGGGGGAGGGACACGTGAGCACCATGGATCCTGAAATGACCCGCAGAATCGACGCGGTTCTCGCCAGGGTGAAAGAGCCGGAGAGCAACCAGTCGGTCGGCGAGCTCGGTATCATCGAGAAAATCCGGTACGTTGCCCAAAGACGGAAGATGCTGGTGGTGAGGAAAGGCTACGCGAACCCCAAGGCGTGCTGTTTCCTGATCTCGAAGGCCATCGAGGTCGAGACCCTGAATCGGGTGCAGCGCGAGTTGGAGAGGGAGTTCCCTGACCTGACCGTGGAGCTGGTCTGATCAGGATCGGTGCCCTGCTTGAAGGACGCCTGTGCACTCTTCGCGGGCGACCGCAGCCCCTGGCTGCGTTGCTCCTCCTCGAGGTAGCCTGGCTACGAGCTCGTCGTCGCGCCTTCCAAACAGGCCACTCGGAAGCTCCTTAGCACTTCCCCCCCAATTGCGCTCACGTATCGAGGGCGCCGCCGCAATGCTGGACGCTTTCTCACGCGAGACTGGTAGAGTATGGGCTAGCGCGGGCTGGGGACCGGAGCGCTCGGCTGCCGTGGGGCGATCGCTCGGTCGCAAGGCCGGATTACCGCGAGGGAGAAGCCCACATGGCGCGTGACCTCAAGAACAAGCACTTCATCACGACACAGGAGTGGTCCGTCGAGGAGCTCGAGCAGGTCTTTGCCCTTGCCGGTGAGCTCAAGCAGGCCAAGGCCGCGGGACGTCCGACGCCTCTGCTCGCCGGCAGGACGCTGTACATGATCTTCTTCGACTCCTCGACACGGACCCGGAACTCCTTCGAGACCGGCATGACGCAGCTCGGAGGTCACGGGATCTTCCTGTCGCCGGACAAGATGCAGATCAGCCACGGCGAGAACGCCAAGGACACCGCCAAGGTGTTGTCGCGCTACGGCGACGGGATCGCCATCCGCCACTGCGCCTTCCGGGAGGGCAACCAGTACCTACGCGAGGTGGCACGGCACGCCGAGATCCCAGTCATCTCCATGCAGTGCGACGTCTACCATCCGTGCCAGATTCTGGCCGACTTCATGACGATCCGCGAGCATCTCGGGGCCGACACCCGCGGCCTCAAGCTCGGCGTCGCCTGGACCTCGGCCCCCAACTACGTCCGCCCGCTATCGGTACCGCAGAGCCTGATCCTGATGATGCCCCGCTTCGGGATCGACGTCACCCTTGCCTACCCGCCGGAGTTTCGGCTGATGCCTGAGATCGAGGAGCAGGCGCGGGCCAACGCCGAGGCCGCCGGGGCCCGTTTCGAGATCAGCAACCGCTTCGAGGATGCTTTCGCCGACGCCGACGTCGTGGTGCCCAAGTCGTGGGGACCGCTCATGACGACGACGGATGTCGGGCAAGGGCTGTCGCTGATCGAGAAGTACCCGGACTGGCGGTGCGACGCCAGACGGATGGCGCTGGGCAAGGAGCGCATGATCTACATGCACCCGCTGCCCGCCGACCGCGGCCGCGAGGTCACCGACGAGGTCATCGACGGTCCGCAATCGGTGGTCTACGACGAAGCCGAGAACCGCCTCCACGTCCAGAAGGCCCTCATGGCCTTGACGATGTAGAGGAGACACCGAATGGCGCGGTTCGAGCTCGTGTGCTCCGAGTGCGGGATGGTGTTCTCAGAGGATCCGGATCTTCTGGTCTGTCCGAAGTGCTCGGTCCGGCAGGAGGCGGGCGCCTCGCTGCGGGGGGTGCTCGAGGTGCGGCTCTCCGACCCGCTGTCGAGGTGGCCGGACGGCGCCGTTCACGAGCCGGGCGTCTTGACCCGCCTGCTGCCGTTGGCCGACCCCCGTGTCCTGGCGCCGTTGGCCGTCGGCGGCACTCCGTTGCTCGAGGCTCCGCGCCTTCGGCAGGAGCTCGGAATGCCCAAGCTCTGGTTGAAGGACGACATCCGCAACCCGTCCGGGTCGACGAAGGACCGTGCCTCGTGGCTGGTCGCCGCGAAGGCGCGGGAGTACGGCCGAGAGGTCATCGCCACCGCGTCGACCGGAAACGCGGCGAGCTCCCTGGCAGCGGTGTGCGCGGCCTCGGGCCAGCGCGCGGTGGTCCTCGTGCCAGCGACGGCACCGCGCGCGAAGCTGGTGCAGATGATGGTCTGCGGAGCCCGCGTGATCCCTGTCGATGGCAGCTACGACGATGCCTTCGAGCTGTGCTGCGAGGCCTGCCGCGAGCTCGGCTGGTACAACCGCAACACCGCCCTCAATCCCTACACGATCGAGGGCAAGAAGACGCTCGCCGTGGAGATCGCCCGTGGTCTGGCGCCGGAGGCGCCGGACGTCGTGATCGTCCCGGCTGGCGACGGCGTGATCACGGCCGGCGTTGCCAAGGGGTTCGCGGACCTGGTGGAGTGGGGTCTTCTCCAGCGTGCTCCGCGCCTGGTGATCGTTCAGCCCACGGGCGCCTCGGCGTTGGTGGACGCCCTCGAGCGTGGCGCCGACGACGTCACCGCGGTGCGTGGCGCAGCCAGCGTGGCCGACAGCCTGGTGGTCGAGAGCCCGCGCAACGCACGCCTCGCCCTTGCCCGTGTACGAGCCTCGGACGGCGGCGGCGTCGCGGTTTCCGATGACGCCATTTTGGGCGCCGTGGCGCGGCTCGCCCGCCTGACCGGCGTCTTCGCCGAGCCGGCCGCGGCCGCCTCGCTGGCCGGCCTTAAGGCCGCCCTTGACGCCGGCCTGGTGGGTCGCGATGAGCGAGCGGTGCTGCTCGCGACCGGAAGTGGGCTCAAGGACCTTGATGCTGCCTCACGGACCGTAGATTTCCCGCAGCCGGTCCCGCCCGACCTGGAGTCCGTCGCCCGGGTTGTCGAGGGATGAACGCACCTCGGGGTTTGCTGTAGTTTTCTCCTGTTCCCCGGCGGCCGTGCGGTCACAGGTTGACCGCACGCCTCGTGTCTCCGGCAGTCGCACGGCCACAAGAGAGGATGATCGACTCGGCGGCGACCGCCGGAAGCCACTCTTGCCGCCTCCTCCAATCGTGGGGCCGATACTCTGATCGCCAAGGACCGAGGGAGCCCGGCATTGTCTGTGGCTCCGGCGCCCGGACGTCTGCTCCGCAGACGCCCGTCGTCACCTGCCTCGGAGCGGGCAATGAACCTCTCCTCAGAAGCGTCTTCGCGGCCCGCTCCGGGCAGGCAACGAGGCGCCTCCCTCGCCCCTGTGGCCACACGGGCAAGCGCGCTTCCCGCGAATTGCCAAGCTCGGGGTTTCCCGCCAACGTGCCGGAGCGGAGAACGCCGTCCAGGAAACCTCGAAGCATGGCACGTTCCGCCCAGCGCACCATTCTCTGGAGCGTGCTGCGGCAGCGTTCTGCGGGCAGGTGGGGCTCCCCTTATTCCCAACGCTTCATTCCTCACCTCTCGGGTGGGCGGGGGTTCTCTGGCGTCTACCGCTTCCCCGGGTGGGTAGGCGGAGGCCCTTCCTTCTTGCCCCTCACCCTGCACGTCTTGGGTGGGTGGGGGAAACCTAATCACCTAATCACTCAATGACTTAATCACTTAATCACTTGGTGGTGGGGGTTTCTACTCCTGCTCCACGTGGTAGCCCCGCTGACTGAGCAGCGCCACCAGGCCCTTGTCACCGACCAGATGGAGGGCGCCGACGACGACGATCGCGTTGCGGTTGCCGCGGGTGAGCGCGACGACCTTTGGCAGCCACGCGCGGTTGCGGGCGTAGACCAGGCGCTCGAGCGCGTTCGGAGCATCGCGGAAGGTCGTCAGCAGGAGCTTCTGGAGTCCGGCGGCGTTTCCGTCGCGCCACATCTTGGTGATCTTCCGGACCTCCGGGACCATCTGGTCCATCTCGGCCAGGGTCTGGCGCAGCAGCTCGACCTGCTCCCCGTCCGAAATCCCGTCAAGGAGGGCGATCTGTTGCTGGATCGTCTCCAGCCCGGCTACCGCCTTGCCGTCCTTCACGGCTCGCGTGTAGAGGCGAAGATCGATGCCGTTGGTAGGGTCGTAGCCGGCGCGCTGCAGCTCCAGGTTCGAGAGCGTGATCGCCAGGAACCACGGCTTCATCGTCTGTACCTCGTCGGTGGACATCCCGACCTGCTTCAGTGCGGCTGCCAACGGCTGGTGGAGATCGGCCGGTAGAAGCTCGTTCAAGGAGCGACTGTCCTGGAGGTATCCCCGCTGCAGCAGCTCAAGCCCGCCGGTCATGGCTTCGCCGAAGTCGACCTCGAACACCGTGGTATCGGCTGCATCGAACGCCTTCTCGATGGCGGGCGGCAACGGGTAGGCGTCGGGCGTCAGCATGTGCATCGAGCCCAGCAGGTAGACGGTGCTGGTCGGGCCTTGGATCCGCCACAGGCAGGTGTGCTGGGGCTCGGCGGCGGGTGCGACGGCGGCCGTGAGAAGCAGGAGCGCGATGAAGGCGAGGCGTATTCGTTTCATCGCTACATGGTGCCATAGATGAGGTGGAGGTGAGCAAATGAGGAGGGAACCTCCCGCTCGCCGGGTGACGGAGTGACGCCGGCCCCCGCTCGGCCAGGAGTTAGTAAGACGTAAGACGCTAGACGGCCCCCACCCGATCGAGAAAAGGGGAAAGGAAGACGGGAAACGGGAAACGAGAGACGCCAGACGTGGCCACCGACCCGAAGACAGCTGTCGGGTACCGGAAAGCGCTCCCGGCAGTCGCCCTCTCGACGGGGGCGGGCGGCGCGGATACCATATCGGGCGGTGGAGATGGAGGAGGAACGCAGTTTGGCGACCGGCACGACGAGCAGGTCCTATGTGCTGGCTCTCGGCTTCGCGACCACGGTGGCGGCCTGGGCGGTGGCCTACTCGGGTCGGTTGCCGGCGCTGATGGCGCCGAGCTGGCTGATCGGCGTTGGCATGCTCCTTTGCCTGCTGGGCGGCGGCTTCGTCGCCGGCCGGCTGGTGCCGGATCGCCCGCAGGCCGGCGCCCTGGTGGGGCTGCTCTCGTCCGCGCTCAACATGCTGATCCTCGGCTCGCTGCTGAGCTCGGCCCACTCGCACCGCATCGTGCCGGACGAGCTGCTCTGGATACCGGGCTCGCTCCTGCTGGGGGCGGCGGTCGGCGGCCTGGGCGGCCTGCTCGGGCGGCTCGGCGAGGTGCGGCGCCGTGCGGAGCCCGACTGGCCGGCGCTGCTGGCCAAGGTGGCGGCGGCGGCGACCTTCCTGCTGGTGATCGCCGGTGGCCTGGTGACCAGCAACGAGGCCGGGCTGGCCGTTGTCGACTGGCCGGACTCGTTCGGCTACAACATGTTCCTCTACCCGCTGTCACGGATGACCGGCGGCATCTACTACGAGCACGCCCACCGGCTGTTCGGCTCTCTGGTCGGCCTGACGACACTGGTGCTGGCACTCCTGCTGTGGCGGGTGGAGACTCGGCGGTGGGTGAAGCGCCTGGCGGGCCTCGCGGTGATCTTCGTGGTCGTGCAGGGGATCCTCGGGGGGCTGCGCGTTACCGGGCACTTCACGATGAGCAGCTTGCGCGCTGAAACCCGTCCGGACCTCGCGCTGGCGGTCGTGCATGGGATCTCGGGGCAGCTCTTCCTGGCCCTCATGGTGGCGCTGGCGGTCGTGGTGTCTCGCTCTTGGAAGGCGGCCGGACCGGCCGCGAGGGTGCCCTCGTCCCGTGTGGACCGCAAGCTGCTGGCGGTGCTGCTCGGCGCGCTGCTGGTGCAGCTGGTGCTGGGCGCGCTGCAGCGTCACCTGTCCTGGGGGCTGTGGTACCACGTCGGGATGGCGGTCGTT
>JAJDNH010000235.1 GCA_022340775.1 Acidobacteriota bacterium | reverse complement strand
GGGCACATCGGCTGACCTCGGGAACAACCTGTTGGAGGAGCCGGTTTTGGAGGCAAGGGAGAGGCCTAGAAATGAGAAGAAACCTCATCGTTGCGCTGATGCTGGTGGCCGTTACGGCCGGAACTGTGGAGGCCAAGGTGCAAACCAAGCTGATCGACTACAAGCAGGGGGACACCGTCCTCCAGGGGTTCATGGCATGGAACGACGCACAGCAGGGGCTCCGGCCCGGGGTCCTCATCGTCCACCAGTGGATGGGGCTGACGGACTACGAGAAGATGCGGGCTGAGCAGCTGGCGAATCTCGGTTACGTTGCCTTTGCCGCCGATGTGTACGGCAAGGGTGCGCGTCCCAAGACGCGGGAAGAAGCCGGGGCAGAAGCTGGCAAGTTCAAGAACGACCGCGCGCTGCTGCGGGCCCGTGTGGAGGCCGGACTCGACGTGCTGCGCGCCAGCAAGTTCGTCGACCAGTCACGGGTTGCGGCGATCGGCTACTGCTTCGGTGGGACCGCTGTGCTCGAGCTCGCGCGCTCCGGCGCCGACGTCGCCGGCGTGGTCAGCTTCCACGGCGGCCTCGACGCCCCCGACCCCAACGACGGGAAGAACATCAAGGCCAAGGTACTGGTTCTGCACGGCGCCGACGACCCGTTCAACTCGGCCGAGAACATCGCCGCTTTCCAGCAGGAGATGCGCACCGGCGGAGTCGACTGGCAGATGGTCTACTACGGAGGGGCCGTCCACGCCTTCACCCAGAAGGCCGCCGGCAACGATCCCTCAAAGGGCGCTGCTTACAACGCACGGGCGGACCGGCGCTCGTGGCAGGCCATGCGGGACTTCTTCGACGAAATCTTCGCACCGCGCTAGTTAGCGCTTCTGATTACCGGCCGCCGTTCCTTGTCCACGCCTCCCGCTCGTGCTCGAGCAGGGCCTTCTTGCGCCATAGGTGACCGCCGTAGCCGGTAAGCCGCCCGTTGGCGCCCACCACCCGGTGACAGGGAATGACAATGGCGAGACGGTTGTCTCCGACCGCTCTCCCCACCGCCCGCACGGCGCTCCCGTTCCTCACCTCCCGGGCTACCTCGCCGTAGGTCATCGTGAGACCCGCCGGAATGCCCTTCAGAACCTCCCAGACCTTGCATTGAAACTCGGTGCCTGGGTACTCGATCGGAACGGTAAACTCGGTCAGCTCTCCGCCGAAGTAGGACGCGAGCTCGTTGTTGACCTGTTCCAGTACGGCGTTGTCGCCCGGCAGAACCGTGCAGTTAAGACGCCGCCGCAGAGTGGCGATCTGCGTCTCGAGCATGCGTCGGTCGGCAAACTCCAGTAGGTACAGCGCCTGCTCGGTGGCGGCGGCAAGCATCGGCCCGAGCGGCGTCAGAATCCTCGTTACCGTCAGCAGGATGGATTCGCGCGCCTGACTCGCCGGCGCGCCGAAGAGCCTGTGAAAGGCCTCGTTGAACCCGCTCAACGAGTCATACCCGTGGTCAAAAGCAGCAGCCGTGACCTCGTCGCCCTGACGGATCCGCCCCAGGGCCAGGCCGAGGCGGCGCGCCCGGTAATAGGCATGAAACGTCATTCCGTGCTGCTGCTGAAACCAACGCCGCACCCGGTCGGGATTCAGGTTCCGATCCCGCAGGTCGGCATCGGTCCAGCGTCGAGCGGGTTCGAGCTCGACGTCGGCCAGCAGCCCCGCCACCCATGCTGGCGCCTTCCCTGCCGCCTGCATCGGCCGACAGCGGAGACAGGGTCGGTAGCCGGCCAGAAGGGCATCCCGGGCCGTCGGGAAGAACTCGACGTTCTCGGGTCTCGGTTTGCGCGCGGGGCACGTCGTACGGCAGAAAATACCCGTGGTCTTGACGGCGGTGACGAAAATCCCGTCGTAGGATGAATCGCGTTGTAGGAAAGCGGCCATCATCTCATTGCGTGAAGGAAGGTCGGTGTTGATCATGCTGGCAGTATGGTCCGCCATGCACGCACGCGCTACCGAAAAACCGTCACCGAACTCGAGGCGCGTCGACAAGTGACGGCGATCTCTCCGCCCGCCCTTGCCGGAGTTCGGGGCCGGGCCACGGGCCAGTCAGAACAGGGTGGATAAAGGGCAACACCTGGCCTGGAATGACGTACTAGCGGTATGAGACGGTTGGCTCTCGTCCTGGCGTTGCTGGTGGTGGTAGCCCAGACCGTTGCGGCTGCCGAACCCGCGTGGATGACCAAGCCCCTCAAGGCCGACGAGGCCATCGTCGTTTACCTCTACCACAGCGGATGGCTGGTCAGAACCCACTCGCATGTTCTCATCTTCGACCCGGTGGCAGCCCCCGGACAGAAGATCCTCGAACCACTGGGAGTACCGCCCACAGCGCTGGCAGGCCGCAACGTCACGGTTCTGGTCTCGCATGCCCACAGCGACCACTGGGACCCTTCGATCCTCGGCTGGGTAGAGCAGGTCCCCGGCATCCACTACGTTTTCGGCTGGGAGCTTGAAGCAAAGGAGCCGCACGTCTGCCTCGGGCGAAACAGGGTCGTCACTCGGATGGGTGGCGTCACGATCTACAACGTGCACCACGCCTTCGACGGGATTCCCGAGTCGGCGTTCCTCGTCCATGCGGACGGCCTCTGGCTCTATCACGCCGGCGACCACAGCCACTCCAGAGGTGCCAAAGACAAGACCTTCCGCGACAACCTCTCCTACCTGGCGTCACGAACCCATCATCTCGACCTCATGTTCACACCCACCTGGGGCGGCGAGCTCTATGCGATCCGGGTTCTGCGGCCACGGGTGGTGTTTCCGATGCACGACGGCGGACGGGAGGTCCAGTATGCACGCTGGGCGTCCCGGTCCGAAGTCGCGGCGCCTCCAATCGTGGTAGGCATCGCCGATCGTCCGGGCCGACGCTTCCTGTACCGGAACGGACGCCTACGGCGCGCCCCCTGAGGCGAGAGGGCAGCCCCCTGTCTCCAAACCGCTGCAACCTACCGCGCGGAGCCCCGTGGTAGCATGCAGACCGTCTACAGCCTGACGAAAGGGTGTGTGGCATGAACCTCCGAGCCTGCGTCATTCCTCTATTCGTCTTGCTCCTTTCATACCCCGTCGCGGCGCAGAGCCGGATGGCCAACGATCTCCCGCTGCCGAAGGTGTTCAAGGCCGCCTGTACCGCCGGCACACGAACCCTGACCGGGGTTCCCGGGAAAGCCTACTGGCAAAACCGGGCCGACTACGTCATCCGCGCGAAGCTCATACCCGAGCAACGGCTCGTAACGGGTATCGAGCACATCCGGTACCGGAATGCGAGCCCGAACGAGCTGGCCGAGATTGTCTTTCACTTGGACCAGGACCTCTACCGCAAGGGCAATGCCCGGGACATGGCGGTCGCGCCCGAAGACGTCACGGATGGTGTGAAGATCGAATCCATCTCGGTCGAAACGCCCGGGCACGCCGTGGAGAAGATGGAAAGGGCCGGCACCTGCATGACCGTCACGCTGGACCACCCGCTCAAGCCCGGGACCAGCATCGAGTTTCGGGTGGAGTGGAAGGTCCTGATTCCAGCGCACACCGATCTGCGGATGGGGATGAAGGAAGCGGGGGTATTCGTGGTCGGGCAGTGGTACCCCAGGGTTGC
>JAJDNH010000121.1 GCA_022340775.1 Acidobacteriota bacterium | reverse complement strand
CGAGCGAGGAGTGCACTGACCTCGTCGTCGTGCCGACGAAGCGAGCGCAGGGGCGGGGTGCGAGAGGGCGCTCCTGCGCGATCCCTCCCCTATCGAAAAAGGAGGGGGGCTCACTCATATCTAGGGACATGGGGAAGGCAGATCCGAGCGGAGCGGCCTCTCGGGGGCGGGAAGGCCGGGCCGAGGTCCTCCTCGAGACCGGGCTGACCGTCCCCGAGAGGCGCGGCCGTAGGCCGCGGATCTGCCGGGGCAGGGATTCTCAAGCGCCCTGGGAACGGTTCTCCGGAGTTCCGGCGGCCGGGCGGTCACAAGATGACCGCACGCCTCGCGTTTCCGGCGGTCGCGAGGCCGTGAGAAGAGATCACCGACCTCGCGGCGACCGCCGGAAGCCGCTCGGGCCGCCTCCTCCAACCGTGAGGCGTCTTTTCCGCGCGCCAAAGGCCGAGGTTACCTCCCTTGACGTTTCTCGCCGAGGCCTAGGGCTCGTGAACGCGCTTCAGAGAAACATCAAGGACGGTACGCCCGTTTGAGCGCACGATTCTCCGAAGGGCCCTACGGACGCGTTCTGCGGGTGGGTGGGGGAGCGTCTCCCGTCTTCCGTCTCCCGTCTTCCCTCCTCCGGGTGGGTGGCGGTCTCCGTCACTCCGTCACTTCGTCACTCCGTCACCGGGGGGGGTGGGGCTCCTCGCAAACCGGCAACTTCGGCAGCTCCGGCAGCTGCTTCACGCTGTTCCACTCCAGCCGCACCAGCTCGAGCTCGGCCCAATCGCCGTCGGAGCGGTCGAGGCGGATGGAGCCGGGCACCGACGAGGTGTGATGGCTCAGGCGCAGCCGCCACGTCGGGGCCTCGGTCCCGAGCGGGCCGTCGACCTCGACAACCCGCCAGGGGTCGGTAGCGACACGGGCCCGGCAGCTCCAGCCGTCGCCACGGATCTGCACCCAACCCCCCGACGATGCCTCGATGCGGTCGCCGCCGAGGACCGGCAGACGACCGCCCAGCAGGCGCACGGCTTGCGGCAGCGGCAGGCGGGCGACGCCGATGACCGCCGACACATCGCCGACCTCGAGGCGGCAGCCGCGCCGCAGGTCGAGCAGCTCGGGAGTTTGGCCGTCTCGCCACGCGGTGATGCTGGCGGCGCTTCCGAACGGCTCGCTGATCGTCATTCTGCCGTCTGCGCCCTTGGTCAGGACCGACAAACGGAGCCCGCCCGATGAGGGTACGCGGAGGCGGTAGAGCGCAGCCAGGTCGCCCGGCAGTGGGCGGGTCAGCACGGTAACGCCGCCCTGGAGCTGGTCAGCCGTGACCACCGGCGGGGCGGCGCTCCGGCAACTGCTCAACGCCACCAGTGCTGCCAGCCCCAGCGATCCGACGGCAAGGACCCGCGCCGCCACGCTCGCTCACCTCCCCGATGCCAGGCGGTCGGAGAGCTGGCGCACCTTCTCGGGGTGCTCGCAGCCGAGATCGAGGGCGCGCTGCAGGTAGCGGCGCGCCTCATCGGTCTGCCCGGTCGCCGCCAGTACCTCCCCGAGATGGGCAAGAACCGTGCCGTCCGGCGGCCCCACCACCGCCGCCCGCCGCAGCCACCGCTCCGCCTCCTCGAGGTGGCCGAGCTTGAAGTGGACCCAGCCGAGGCTGTCCAGGAAGGCCGAGGTGTCGGGACGCAGCTCGACGGCATGGGAGATCAGCTTCATCGCCTCTTGAAGGTGCTGGCCGGCGTCCGCCCACATGTAGCCGAGGTAGTTGGCCGCATCGGCGTCGTCGGGGTTCTTGGCCAGGATCTGCTGCAGGATGTCCTCGCACTCGGCACTCTTGCCCAGACGCTCGAGCGCAGTCGCATGCACGAACATCAGGTCCCGGTTGCCGGGGAACCGCTTCAGCGCGGAAACGGTCTCGCGCTCGACGTCCGGCCACCGCTCGACCGTCTGCAGCACCTGCACCGCCAGCAACACCCGTTGCACGTCGTCCGAGCTCAGGAGGCGCTGCAGCCTGGACACCGCGTCGGGCTCCCCCAAGCGCATCCGGAACTCGGCCTCGAACGCAACCGCCTCGTCTCTCGCCCTCCCCTGGACCCGCGGCTGCAGACGCAGCATCGCTCCAACGCCGTCCTTCCACTCCTGGGTTCGCCGGTAGGTGACGGCCAGCAGCCTGACGAGATCGCTGCCGGCACCCGCCACGTTGGTGATCCTCCCCAGCCAGTCGCGCGCCACCGCCGGCCGGCCCGCGATCAGCTCGATGCGGGCGGCGGTCAGGCAGGTCTGGACGGCGGCCTTGGATGACGTGTCATCGCCGACCTCCTTCCACAGCCTGTCGATGAGCTGGCGCGCCCGGTCCAGGTGCCCGCGGCGGGCGTCGGCCCACGCCAGTGACAGCGTCAGGTCGACGTCGTCCGGGTTCTTGCGCAGCAGTGTGCCGAGCTTGGCCGCCGCCTCGTCGTAGCGCCCGAGAGTGTTCAGGAGCGCCGCTTCGAGGCGTTGGGCGCGCGGCGAGTCGGGCGCCCTGGCCAGCACCCGGCGGACCAGCGCCAACGCCTTGTCGGGCTGGTTGCCGCGGGCGTACAGCTGTGCGGCCTCGAGCGCCATGTCGAGGTCCTCGTCGGTGAGCCAGCCGCTGATGGCGTCGGCGGCCTCCAGCGGGCGACCCAGCTGAACCAGGAGATCGACCAGCCGCTCCCGGCAGGTGCTGACCAGCGGTCCCGCCGCCGCGCAGCGACCGTACTGCGCGACCGCCTCCTGTGATCGGCCGAGCCTGCGCAGGAGGTCGGCGTGCATGAGTGCGAGCTGGGGGCTGCCGCTCCGCTTGCTTTGCAGGTCGGCGACGACCTGCTCGGCCTCGGCCAGCTTGCCCTCGTTCTCGAGGACCTGCGCCAGACTGACCTGCACCGTGAGGTCGCTCGGACGGCCCTCCAGGGCCGCCTTCAAGGCCTTCTCCGCGGCCGCCTGGTCGTCGGTGGTGCGCCGCGCCAGCTGGGCCAGCGCCAGGGCGCGCGTTCTCTCGCCGTACCAGTCGAGATTCTTGACGGGGGCGAGCACATCGAGCGCCTGGCTCGCCAGGCCGAGATCGACGAGGAGAGAAGCGTAGCTCACCCTGACCTCGGTGCGGTCAGGGTCCTGCTTCAGCGCCTGCTTGTAGAGGTCGAGCGCCTGCTTGTAGTCGCCGCCGACCTCGGCCAGACGCGCCTTGATGAACAGGTCGAGCCCCTGCGGCAGGGCCTCTCCACGGGTGGGTGGAGCCCCCGCCGCGAAACCCGGTCCGGCCATCGACAGCGCCAACAGGATCGCCATCGCGGTTCGTCTCATAGGGTCAACAGTGTAACCCGACCGGGGCCCTGACAGACCAGGTCAACGCAAGTGTTACAATCGCGCGCCATGACTGCCGAGACGCCCACCGGAGGGCTCTTCACCGAGACCACGTTCGAGCAGCTCGAGCTGTCCGACGAAATCCGCCGGGCGGTCGACGACCTCGGCTTCACCCACCTCACGCAGGTCCAGGACCAGGTGCTGCCCCTGACCCTGTCCGGCCGCGACGTCGCGGTACAGGCCCAGACCGGGACCGGCAAGACCGCAACCTACCTGATCACGATCTTCGAGCACGCGCTGCGGCGACAGCGCCCCGAGGGTGCCGACGGGCCGCGCGCGCTCATCGTCACTCCCACCCGGGAGCTCGCGGTTCAGGTGGCGCACGACGCCGAGGCGCTGGGCCGCTACACAGGGCTGAAGACGCTGGTCGTGTTCGGCGGTCTCGACTACCACAAGCAACGTGATGAGCTCCGCCAGGGCGTTGACCTGCTGGTTGGCACCCCGGGCCGGCTGATCGACTACCACAAGCAGCGCGTGTACTCGCTCAGGAACACCGAGCTGCTGGTCATCGACGAGTGCGACCGCCTGTTCGACATGGGGTTCGCGGAGGACCTGCAGTGGATCCTGAGGCGGCTGCCGCACCCCAAGGACCGGCAGTCGATGATGTACACAGCGACCCTCTCGTACCGGGTCATGACCCTCGGCTGGCGCCAGATGAACAACCCGGTCGAGATCGTCATCAACCCCGAGAACATCACGCCCGAGGCGATCTCCCAACGCCTGTACCACGTCGGCGCCCGCGAGAAGCTGTCCCTCCTGCTCGGCCTTCTCGAGCACGAGGGCGCCGAACGCACCATGATCTTCGTCAACACGCGCTACATGGCGAAGCGGCTGGTCGAGGACCTGCGGCGGCACTCCTACGAGGCCCGCGCCCTGACCGGCAACGTGATGCAGCGCAGGAGGCTCAAGGTCCTCGACGACTTCAAGGACGGATCGCTGCCGATCCTGGTCGCCACCGACGTTGCCAGCCGCGGCCTTCACATCGAGGGCGTCAGCCACGTCATCAACTACGACCTGCCCCAGGACCCCGAGGACTACGTGCACCGCATCGGCCGCACCGCACGCGCCGGCGCCGAGGGCAAGGCGATCTCGCTCGCCTGCGAGGACTTCGTGTACTCGCTCGACGGGATTCAGAAGCTGGTCGGCTACGAGATCCCGGCCGTGGTTCCTCAGCCGGAGCTTTTTGCCGAGGTCATCCCGTTTCGGCGGTCACGACGTACGGACCACGAGAGCTCGCGACGTCCGAGAAAGGCGGCCCCGGGGCGGGCGCCCGCACGATCCGACAACGATGCCGGCGGCGACACCAAGCCGCGCCGGCGCCGCCCCCGCCGCCACAAGCCCAAGCCGGACAGCAAGCCCTCGTCCTGAACCGCATTCTCGGCTCACAACCTATCGCGATCGCCGGTGCCAAACTCTAGCCTTGCTCTGCGCATCTTGGCGTCCTCGACATGCCGCTAGACACACCTGTGGCTCCCAAAGGCCCAAACCTCAGCTCACACATGCACCAGCGAGATCGGCGCGGTTGTTCCAGTGAGACCCGGACCTGGAAACAGAACTACAGCCCTGGGGGCTCGGCCGGAAACCCGGTTCGAAGCGAGATTCGCGAGACGGGCGTCAGATCTGCGTTTTCTCGCGCCGGAGCACGTCGCAGGCGTACCTGCAGGTACGTTGGAGACGTGCGACAAGTGAAAAACGCACAGATGGCCCTGTATCGCGGATTGCAGCCGAATCGGGGCTTCCGGACGGGCCGCTAGTCGAGATCCTTGTCCTCGATTTGATACGTCAAGGGACAGTGGTCGGACACGTCCCAGAAGGTCCCGTCCTCGTGCCCGGGCCGTGAGATCAGCGGCTGGCAGCCGTCCAGGAAGCAGTGCAGCCACGACTGCAGCGGGACGTCACGGTCGAGCTCTTGGAGCCCGCGAACGTAGACCTGGTCGAGCAGGCCCGGTATTTGTACGCCGTCGGGCTTGCCGGGACCTTCCCAGTACTCGCTGCAGCCGGTCGTGTTGACGAGCCGCCGCAGCCCGGCGCCGCCGAGGATCTGGTCCGCCGCTGCGAGCTCGTCTGCGGTCGTTCCCCCCGGCGGTCCGGTGGTGTTGAAGTCGCCCTGGACGACGACGTCCTCGTCGCCGACCTTCTGCACCCAGCCGTTGACCCAGGTCGCGAGCCGTCGGTACTGCTCGAGCCGCTCGTCGTACCCGCGCGGCCCCGCGCGCAGGTGAACTTCGACCACGGTCAGGTCGACGCCATCCGGGCGTCTGCTCCTCAGGTAGGCCGCCAGCGCCGGCCGCAGCGTGTCGTCGAGCGCAACCTGTTTCACCTCCTGTGGCTGTGCGGCCAGCCGCAGGCGCTTCTGATCCCAGGCGATCCCCACGTGCTGGCCCCACCGCCCGCCGCCGGCGGAGAACACGGCACGGTACTCGCGTCCCTTCCCGGAGGCGCGCAGGATGCGCTCGAAGCGCTGCGGCTCGCGGATCTCCTCCACCCCGAGCACGTCGGCGTCGAGCCCTTTCAGCACCTTTTCGAGGTCGCATATGTTGGTGTGCCGGAAGTAGCCGAGGTCGGGGTACTGCGGACGGTCGTCGTACGGGAAGTTGCGGATGTTCCAGGCCGCCAGGCGCAGGTCACCGGCCCGAGGAGGACCGGGCGGCAGCTCGGCGGCCGACACGCCGGGGCCCGCAAACCCTGCGCACCGCAGCCGGCGGCGCAGGCCGATCCCCACCACCACCGCCACCACGATGACCACCACGAGCAGCACCACGAACCACTGTGAGCGTCGTTTCATGACCGCAGTGTGCCGCAGCGCTCCCGCGCCGGCAAGACGGTGGTATCCTGCTGGCCAGGAAGTACCATCAACTTGGGAGGAAGGAACGGAGGTTGAGCATGAAGCTGAACGTGAAGGCGCTCGCCCTGACCTCGGGGATCATGTGGGGCTTGACGGTCTTCGTGGCCACCCTGTGGCTGATCGTGGGCGGCTATTCGGGCCACTTCATCCGGCTCCTTGACCACTTCTACTTCGGCTACCGCTTCTCGGTGCTCGGGGCGTTCATCGGGCTTCTCTGGGGGTTCGTCGACGGCCTGATCTGCGGCGCCATTTTCGGCTGGCTGTACAACAAGCTCGCCGTCTGAGCCCTACTCGTACCCCGCGATCATCCCGGCGGCCGCTCAGCTCCTGACGGCAGGGGTTTGAGTGCCGCTTTGCCCTTGCCTCCCGAGCCCGCGGAGCGGCGCCCGCATCGTCGCGAGGCCCGCAAGCCGTCTTCCAGAGTTCCTCCGAGCGCCACGCTGAAGGCCCAACGGGTCGCGAGAGCCGCAAGCTTGCGTCAGATTCCGGCTGAATGCCCGGCTGCGAACCGGAGGCATAGCCGAGCTACGTTGAGGATTCGCAGCTGGGCGGTCGGGCGGAAGATGGCGTGAGATCGCGGCTCGCAGCCCCGATGGGTCCTTCTGCGGGGCGCGCTACCAGCCCAGCTCCTCGATCTCCACGATCCCAGCCGTGACGTCCGCCCGAGCACGTGTCAGCGCCTCGACCACCCGCGGGTCGGTTACGGCCGCAGAGCCGGGCGTCGGCCGCAGGTCGACGACCCCGGAGCCGAGGTCGAAGCTGTAGGTCTTCCCCTCCAGGGTCCCGGCCCACGCCTCCTGGGCGACCCGCACCATCGCCTCCGGCAGGTCGAGGACGAGCGTCGCGAGAACAACGTGGGGAAACTCCTTGGCGGCCGCCGCGTCCGCCACCACGAGGCGAAGACCCGTCTTGCGGCAGCGTTCGAGCACCGCCTGCTCCGCCCGCTCGGCCGGGTAGAGGGCCACCTCGACGCCCTCGGAGCGCAGCTCGTCGACGCCGTCCGCGCCATCCGCCGACAGCACCCGTCCCCGGCGTCTCTTGGCCTCGAACGCGCTCCTGAACCCGCTCTCGGCACGGTCGAAGAACGGAGAGCCGCCGCCACCACCGAGGACGCCGGCAACCTCTGCGGGACTGACCGTTGCGGCCAGCACGCCTGCCAGGTACCCGGCATCTTCCATCTGGAAGCTCATCGCGGCCACATTGCCCTGGGGACCCTTGCCGCCGATCGCCACGAACCACGAGTCGGGGTAGGCCGCAGCCTCCTCGGTCACAACGTAGCCGAGGCCGGGCAGCATGCAAAACACCAAGTTCCGCTGCTGGGCCGCCAAAGCCCTCAGGCGCCGCCGCTGCTCCTGCCCGCTGGTCGCGACCTGAATGACCACCCCGGCGTGCAGCTCCGAACGGATCCGCTCCATGCCGACCACCGCCGCTCGACGGAGGGGGTTCTGGGCTGCGCCGCGGTCAAGCAGCAGCGCGGTCCTGAACTGCGGTGGCGGAGGCGGCTGTTTCTCGCCACACGCCGAGCCGAAAAGCAGGACCAGCAGCACGGCCGTCCAAGCCGAAACCCTGAGCACGACTGCCGGGGTGCTCCTCACCTCACGATTGTACCGTCGCAACCGGTTGCCGATCGCGGTACCATGCCGCCATGGACCTCTACACCCTGGTAGCTGAGCTCGACGACCTGCTCGAGGCGGAGGGGGTTGCCGACTACTGCCCGAACGGCCTCCAGGTCGAGGGGCGGCAGGAGGTCGAGCGAATCGTGACTGGTGTGTCCGCCTCGCGCGCCCTCTTTGAGCACGCGGTCAACCTGGAGGCGCACCTGGTGCTCGTTCACCACGGAATCCTGTGGAACGGCTCGGAGCCGCCGCGACTGGTGGGGTCTTTTCGCGAACGGGTGCGCCTGCTGCTGGACAACGACCTGTCGTTGGTTGCCTACCACCTGCCGTTGGACCGCCACCCGGTGCTCGGCAACGCCGCCCAGCTGGCCCGCCGGCTCGGTCTCGTCGACCTGGAGCCGTTCGGCGATCATGACGGCCTCTCCGTCGGGGTGTGCGGCGTATTCCCCGAACCGGTCATGGTCGACGAGCTGGCGGCCGCGATCGCCAGCGCCTGCCGGCGTGAGCCCCAGCTGTTCGAAGGCTCCCGTCACCCGGTGACCTCGGTGGGCATCGTCACCGGCGCCGCCCAGAGGAGCTACCACCAGGCCGTTGCCGACGGCCTCGACGCCTTCATCACCGGCGAGGCCACGGAGTGGGTCCTCCACCAGGCGGCCGAGGACGGCGTCCACTACCTGGCGGCAGGGCACTACGCAACCGAACGGTTCGGCATCCAGGCCCTCGGACGCTGGATCGAGGAGGAGCACGGCCTTGCGGTCGAGTTTGTGGATCTGCCGAACCCAGTGTAGGAACCCCCACCCACCTGCAGACCGTGGCTGTAGCGCGCTTCGGAGTATGTGACGCTCAAACGGGCGTGCGGTCCTTGACGTTTTTCTGTACGGCGGTCACGAGCCGCACGCAACGGCAAAAAACGTCAAGGGGGGCAACCACGGCCTTTGGCGTTGGGAGAAGATGTCACAGCTTCGAAGGAGGTGGCCCGAGTGTTCTCCGGCGGGAGCCGGGAAGTCCTTCATCCGTCCTCATGTCGTTGCTCCCGCCGGAGACACGAGGCGTGCGGTCACTTTGTGACCGCGCGGCCGCCGGAGCTTCGCTGGCTCCTCCAGCTGTTCCGGTGCTGGTAATCCAGTCAACCGGTGGGGCCCGGGAGCGGTCCTCCGGAGGTCCGGCGCCCGGACGTCTGCTCTGCAGACGCCCGTCGTCACCTGCCTCGGAGCGGGCGAAGATCTCCAACGGTTCATTGCCCTCACGGCCCGCTCCGGGCAGGCAACGAGGCGCCTCCATCGCTGTTGTAGCCACACAGCCGGCCGTAGTTCCCCTCAATTGCCACCTATGACATTCCGCTCGACTGCGATGGGCGCGTGAAGCGCGAACAGCGGAAATGTCATAGATGGCACGTCCCGCCGAACGCCACTTACTCCGTAGCGCGCCGCGGGCAGGTTCCCCGGGTGGGCGGGAGGGCGTCTGGGGTCTGGCGTCTTCCGTTTCCCGTTTTCCGTCTCCCCTCCTCCGGGTGGGAGGGGGGTCTCCGTCGCTCCGTCACTCCGTCACTCCATCACTCCGTCACTGAGCGGGTGGGTGGGGATCACCACCCGACCGCCATCAGCGCGACACCGATGGCGACGCCGATGACCAGGTTCGCAGCCTTGGCGACGACCGCGTCGCGCGGCGCGATGCCGAGGAGCGGCAGCAGCGCGTGCCCGTCCTGGACCAGCGAGTTGGCAACCAGCACCGACAGCGGCGCCTGGCCCGAGGCGAACAGAGCAACGACGATGATGTGCGGGCCGGAGATCGGGATCAGGCCCAGCAGCGAGGCGCCGATGAGCAGCAGGGCGCCGTGGCCGACCACGAGCTGATCCAGAGAGAAACGGCTTCCGAGCAGCGACACGCCGACCAGAGCGGCCGCCGTCCAGGCGAAGATCCGCGGCGCGTGGTGCAGGAACAGGTGGCGCCACAGGTGCTCCTCCAGGTAGTGCTTGGGCGCCACCAGCACCAGAGCCACGCCGGCGACGGCAACGGTGATGAACATAGCGGTCTCGAGATCTCCGTGGCCTGCAGGTGTCGTCAGCTCGGTGCCGTGGCCGTGGGCATGGAGCTGGCCGCCGGCGAAGAGCGTGGCCGTCAGACCGACCATGAGCAGCACCAACCCGAAGCGGATCGCCGGCGCGTCCAACCGTGGCCGCAGCCGCCAGCGGTCACGGGGCTGCGCCACCGTCGCGAGGTCCTCGGCGTGCAGCTCGGCCATCGCGCAGGGCTCGGCCAGTCCGATGGCGAGCCGCCTCAGCACGACGTCCGTCAGCCAGCCGCCGCCGATTCCGACGACGAAAAGCCCCGCGAACAGCAGCAGCGCCCGCTTCGGGAACAGCGCCAGCATCAGGAACGCCTCGTCGCCGGCCGTCGCCAGCAGCGCGCCGCTGACCGCGCCAAGGGTCACCGCACCCCGCGAGTACATCGAGTCCACCAGGTAGGCCCCCGCGCATCCGGGGGTCGCGCCCAGGAACGAGGCCAGGACGTACTGCTGCGGTCCCCGTTCGGCGATGCCGGCCAGGCGCCCGCGAGTGCGCACGGACACCAGCTCCACGAAGGCCATCATCACGAACACCAGGCTCGTGATCAGGGCCGCGTGGACCAGCTCGAGGAGGATCTGGGTCATCACCGTTCCGCGGCGAGAATAGCAGTTCCTGAGGTCCGATCTCGATTCCTGCCGGCCAGCAGAGGCGCGGGTGCGGATGCCATGGACTGTGGTACCTTGTCCCCCCAGTTTGGATTGGGGGGTACCTCGCGATGGGGTCGTTCCGGTCTCGCTTCCTGTTCTTCCTGACACTGATCGTCGCAGCGGTGCTGGTGCCTTCGACGGCGGCCGCGGCCGAGGGCGGCAGTGCCGAGCTCGGCGCCTCGCTTCCCCTGTGGTCGGTGATCCCGTTCGCCGGCATCCTGTTGTCGATCGCGATCTTCCCGCTGGTCGCCGGGGAGTTCTGGCACCACCACTTCGGCAAGGTCTCCGCCGGCTGGGCGCTGCTGTTCGCGGTACCCTTCCTCCTCGCCTACCGGGGCGAGGCAATCCACGAGATCCTGCACATCTACATCATCGACTACATCCCGTTCATCATCCTGCTGTGGGCATTGTTCACGGTTGCCGGTGGAATCCTGATCCGCGGCTCGTTCAACGGTACACCGGGTCTCAATACCGTCTTCCTGCTGATCGGCACTCTGATCGCCTCGTGGGTTGGCACCACGGGGGCGGCGATGCTCCTGATACGGCCGGTGATCCGGGCCAACGCACGCCGTCAGCACAAGGTGCACACAATCGTCTTCTTCATCTTCCTGGTCGCCAACATCGGCGGCTCGTTGACGCCGCTCGGCGACCCGCCGCTGTTCCTCGGGTTTCTGCACGGGGTACCGTTCTTTTGGACCTTCCGGATCATCCCCGAGACCGTCACCGTGGCCGCGATCCTGCTGGTGCTCTACTTCATCCTCGACTCGATCTTCTGGCGCCGCGAGACCCTGGCCGCACGGCAGCCCCACGACGGTCCCCAGGAGAGGCTCAAGATCGAGGGGTTGCACAACCTGCTGTTCCTCGGCGGTATCCTCGGCGGGGTCCTGCTCTCCGGGATGTGGCACGCGGGCACGATCTCGGTTTTCGGCGTCGAGCAGCAGATCCAGAACTTCGTCCGCGACGGCCTCCTGATCCTGATGGGCGTGCTGTCGGTGGTGACAACCTCAAAGAAAATTCGCACGGACAACGCCTTCTCCTGGTTCCCGATCCAGGAGGTCGCGTACCTGTTCGCGGGCATCTTCATGACCATCGTGCCGGCGCTGGCGATCCTGCGCGCCGGCGAGCACGGCGCCCTCGCCGGCCTCATCGCGGCGGTCAGAGACCCCGCCCACTACTTCTGGGTCACCGGCGGGCTGTCCTCGTTCCTCGACAACGCTCCAACCTACCTGACGTTCTTCAACAGCGCCCTGGGGCGGTTCTTCCCCGGAACGCCGGAGCACCTGGCGGTGCACAGCCTGATCGGCCACCAGGAGGAGTTCCTGCGGGCGATCTCGACCGGCGCCGTGTACATGGGGGCCAACACCTACATCGGCAACGCCCCCAACTTCATGGTCAAGTCGATCGCCGAAGAGAACGGCGTCGAGATGCCCAGCTTCTTCGGCTACATGCTGCGCTACTCGCTGCCGATCTTGATTCCGGTGTTTATCCTGGTAACCGTGATCTTCTTCATGGGAGCGTGAGATGAGCCACCCAACCTACGTCGAGATCGAGATCAGTGGGCCCGGAGACCAAGCCATCGGGTTCGTCGAGGGCTTCCGGCTGGCGTGTGAGGCCCCGGGACAGGTGTGGTTCGCGGGCCGCGAGAACGTGGACCTCGAGAGCTTCTTCGAGACGCTGCGCAGCAAGCTGCGCCGCGACACCTTCGTGATCTGCTCCAAGGCCCTCGCCGAAGCCATGTCCGAGGCCCTGGGGGCCAGCGAGTTGCTGGAGCTCGAGGTGCCGTCGGTTCGGGAGATCGAGTATGCCGAGCTGCCGTTCCGCTACGAGGTCTACTCGCGCGAGGAAGCATCTGCCGTCCGCAAGGTGATCGAAGACCGGCTTCCCGAGGGCGTTCGCCTCGAGGGGTACGAGCCCGAGGAGCGGGTGCTCGACGACGCGCGCGGGGTCGAGCTCTACGGTCCGGTGCACGACTACACGCTCAGCGCTTCGGGGCGCTACGTCGGTCCGGTCCCCGGAGTGCTGGCGCTCGCCGAGCGCCTCTCCGACCAGACCTTCATCCACCCCGACAAGATCCACCTCCAGCACGCCACGTGAGACCGGTCGCCCTCCTCACCGACTTCGGTGACGACGACCACTACGTCGGCGTCCTCCACTCGGTTCTGGTGAGCGAAGCTCCGGGGGTGGAGCGGATCGACCTGACTCACGGCGTTCCTCCCGGCGACATCTGGACCGGAAGCTACTTCCTGCGCTGTGCCTGGCCGCACCTCCCCAAGGCCGCCGTGGTGTTGGCGGTGGTCGACCCCGGTGTCGGCACCACGCGCCGCGCGGTGGCGGCCGAGGTCGAGGGGCACTGGCTGGTGGCGCCCGACAACGGCCTCGCCGCCGCCGTGGCGCCGGTCTCGCGAGTCATTGTCCTCGATCCCGATGCCATAGGTCTCCAGACAGTCTCCGCAACCTTCCACGGCCGCGACCTGTTCGCGCCGGCGGCGGCCCGCCTGGCCCGCAGCGCCAAACCGGTGACCCTCGGCGCCAAGGCCGATCCCGAGAGCCTGGTCGCCTGCCCGCTTCCCGATCCCGAGCGCGACGGAGCGACCATTCGCGGCGTCGTGATCCACGTCGACCGCTTCGGCAACCTGGTCTCCAACATCCCTGCTGCCTGGGCGCCGGAGGATACCGGCATGCGCGCCGGTTGGGACGACGCAACCCGCCGGGTCCAGACCTACGGCGACGCCGGGCCCGGCGAGGCGGTGACCCTGGAGGGATCCTCAGGGCTGCTCGAGATCGCCATCCCCGGCGAATCCGCCGCAATCGTGCTCGACCTCGGCGTCGGCGACGAGGTCGAGGTGCACCTGCCGAAAAACTGAACCACAGAGACACAGAGGACACTGATGTGAGAGCAGAATGCTCTTCATAGAGTCCGTGGCGTTTTCATGGTGAGAAGAGGGCTCTGCGACGAGGGTAGAGAGGTCGACCGCGGGGCCAACCTGACGCAACCTGACGTGCTCCTGAGCAGTGTTGCCCGGGTTATTCGGGAGCGATCGTAGCGAGAACGGCGAGGCGTCTGTCAGCGCTGGGATCTGAGCGTCGAGCTACCGGAGGCATACTTCCGGTATGTTGAGGACAGCGAGACGTGAAGAGCACAGCGATGGCTGGCGTATCGCCGGTCGCAGTAGATCGCGAGCGGATGATCCGGGCTAGCCGGTCTGGCCGCCGGAAAAGTGGTCGGGAACGACGGCCTCGGGGCAGATGCGGTTGAACCCGCACCACGCGCACAGCGGTCCCGGCCGCGCAGGAAACTCCTGGGCGACAATCGCCTCGCGGGCCAGCGCCAGGAACCGCGCGCGCAGCTGCTGGCCCCGCTCCCGGGACACCTCCTGCCAGCGCGTCGTGCCGAGGCGCAGGTAGTGGTAGCCGGCAAGGCACGACTCGCCGCCATGGCGCTCCATCACGCAGCTCGCGTAAAGCGGCGCCTGCAGCCCCTCCGAGAAGTCCGAGCCATCGCCCTCCCGCGCCGATGTCTTGTAGTCGACCACGAACAGCTTGCCGCCCTCCGTCTTCCCCACGCGGTCGGCGAACCCCGTGAACATCACGTCGGGCGCAAGCCGCGCGTTGAGTCGCTGCTCGAGAGCGAGCGTCTCGCTGCGGTCGACGGCGAAGACGGTCCGGCAGAAGGAGGCCACCATCTCTCTCCCGCGCTGCACGTAGACCTCCGGCTGGTCGTCCACGCGCACGACAGCGACCTCGTCGCTCCACCTCGTCTCCCAGCGCTCGTCGAACCGCTGCAGCGCCTCGTCCAGGCCGGGGTCGCCACCGTTCGACCGCCCGAGGTACAGCCACTCGAGGACGTCGTGCACCACCTTGCCGAGGTGGGCCTCGATTGTCTGAAACGCCTCGCGCATGCCCTCGAGGTACCGGTAGCGGTAGCGGAGCGGGCACTGCGCGAACGCCTTGAGGCGCGAGAACGAGAACTGGTTGCTCGGAGTCGGTGTGCGGTCGGGCTGGCTCATCGCGGCAAAGTGTAGCAGGCGGGCATGGGCTACCATGGAAGTTCGAAAGGGAGGTCGCCATGCGCGAGCACCAACTGTTCCTGGCCGGTCGATGGACGGATGGCGAGGAGGCGGTCGAGGTCCGCTCCCCGTTCGACGCCCGGGTCGTGTCCCGCATTCAGCGCGGCAGCGCGGCTCAGCTCGAGGCGGCGGCGGAGGCCGCAGTGCGGGCCGAGAACCGGATGGCCGCGCTGACGCCCGCCGAGCGCGCGGCGATCCTCGGGCGCGCGGCGCACCGCATCCACGAGCGGCGCGAGGAGCTGGCGCTGGCGGTCAGCGAGGAGGCCGGCAAGCCGATCACCCTCGCCCGCGTCGAGGCCGACCGCTGCTTCGACACGTTCGTCGAGTCCGCCCACGTTGCGCGCCACCCCGAGGTCGTCGCCCAGGACCTGGCCGGTTTCGGCTCCGGCAGCGGCCGGCTCGCCCTCACCCGCCGCGTGCCGATCGGACCCGTCCTCGCGATCACACCGTTCAACTTTCCCCTCAACCTGGTCGCCCACAAGCTGGCGCCGGCGGTCGCCGCCGGCTGCCCGGTGGTTCTCAAACCGGCCAGCCAGACACCCAGCCCGTCGCTGATGCTGGCGGCGATCCTCGAGGAGGCCGGCCTGCCCGAGGGCGGCCTGTCGGTTATCCCGTCCCGCTCCGGCAACGTCGAGCCGCTGGCCGAGGACGAGCGGTTCGGCCTGCTCACGTTCACCGGCTCGATGGACGTCGGCTGGAAGCTCAAGCGGCTGGCATGGCGGCGGCCCGTCGCCCTCGAGATGGGCGGCAACGCCGCAGTGGTCGTGGAGCCGGACGTCGCCGACCCCGAGGCCGTGGCGTCCCGCATCGCGTCGGCGGCGTACGGCTACGCCGGCCAGTCGTGCATCAGCGTGCAGCGGGTCCTGGTCCACGAGACCGCGTACCTGGAGATGCGCAGGCTCCTGACCGAAGCCGCCGACGCCGTGCGCCACGGCGACCCGGCGGACGAAACCACCGTCTGCGGCCCGCTGATCGACGAGGCCAACGCCGACCGCGTCGCCGATTGGATCGAGTCCGCCCAGCACGACGGAGGCCGGCTGCTGACGGGCGGCGAGCGGAGCGGCAACGTGATCGTGCCAACCCTGCTCGAGGAGGTGCCGCCGGACGAGCCGGTGGTGGCGGACGAGGTGTTCGGCCCGGTGGCGGTGCTTTTCGCATACGAGGACTTCGGCCAGGCGATCCACATGATCAACGACTCCCGCTACGGCCTCCAGGCCGGGATCTTCACCAGTGACACGGCCAAGGTCCAGCAAGCATGGGAGAGCGTCGACGTCGGCGGCCTGATCCACAACGATGTCCCCACCTGGCGCACCGACCCGATGCCGTACGGCGGCGTCAAGGCCTCCGGCATCGGCCGCGAGGGCCCAATCTTCGCCTACCGTGAGATGACCGAGGAGCGGATGCTCGTGCTGCGGCGCTGACGGCGCGGGCTGGGTTGTCTTCTGGAGGGTTGGAGGTCGCCCCCGCGCCTCACGTTTCCCTGACGGGCGGAGGCTACCTAATCACTTAATCAACTAGTGACTTAATCACTCCTCCGTCACTCCTCCATCGCGCGGGTGAGCGGCCGCAGCCTCAGGTTGTACAGCGCCTGCAAGTAGGCGGTGACTTCTGAGCGCTCGAGGCTGGTGATGTACCTCCAGAAGCCGTACACGCGGGACAGGGTCATGAGCTTGGAGGCGTACAGCTTCCAGGTGTAGCGCGCCTCCACGCGGTCGACCGCTGCCCGGGAGATATCGAGCCAGTGCCGCTCGTCCTCGGCACAGCTCTCGAGGAAGGAGGCGATGCGGTCGGCAGCCGCCTCGCCCCGGTTGGGGTCGATGTGGAACCCGGAGGCGCCGTCCTCGATGATCTCGGCGGGACCGCCGTAGCGGGTGGCAAAGGTCGGCAGCCCCGAGGCCATCGCCTCGATAACGGTCAGGCCGAACGCCTCGAACAGCGCCGGCTGCACGAAGACGCCGCGGTGGTCAGCCACCCAGCGGTACAGCTCGCCGGCCAGCGAGCGTTCGAGCAGGCGTCCGACCCAGCGCACCTCGCCGTCCAGCTGGTAATGGTCGATGAGCTCGTGCATGCGCACAATCTCGGCGTGCTCCTCCTCGTCCGAGGACTCGTCGGGGTTGACGTTGCCCCCGACGATGACCAGGTTGGCAAGGGTTCGCAGGCGCTCGTTCTCGCCGAACCACTCCACCAGGCCGGTCAGGTTCTTGATCCGGTCCATGCGGGCGATCGAGAGGATGATCGGCCGGTCGCCCGCGGCCAGGTTGCCGCGCGTGCCATCCGCATCGGGACCGAAGAGCAGCTCCTCGATCTCCCCGCTCAGTCCGTGCAGCCGTCGCTCGTCCTCGCTGTACGGAAAGTAGGTCTCAGGATCGACTCCCGGTGACACGATGTTGAAGCGCGGGTCGAACACGTCGAGACCGTGGACCACCCGCAGCAGGCCCGGCATCGTGAACGAGGTGTAGCTCTCATACTGCCCTACACCGCTGCCGTCGCCGGCTACCTCCTGGAAGGTGCTGGAGATGATGAAGTCGGCTGCGTTCATGGAGATCAGGTCGGCCACGAACTGGCAGGAGAAGTGGTGGCTGTCCTCGTTGTGCTTCCAGTACAGGTCGGAGAACAGGTACTTGCTCTTCTCGAGCGCGTGCGCGATCGTGCAGTGGGTAACGCCGAGGCGCTGCGCGAGCAGGGTGCCGACCAGGTTGCCGTCGGAGTAGTTGCCGATGATCAGGTCCGGCCGCCCGCCGAGCCCCGCGAGGATCTCCTTCTCGGCCTCGAGCACGAACCGCTCGAGATAGGGCCAGACCGCGAAACGGGAGATCCAGTGCTGCACGATCTCGCCCGAGGCGGTGCGGAACGGGACCCTGATGATCCTGGCGTTACTGGTGCCGGTGATCGGCTCCACCGGCTGGTTGGAGGTCGTTCCGCGGTTCTCTGGGATCAGCCGCGTGACCACCGCGATCTCGGGCTCGAAGTCGACTCCCTGGTCGGCCAGCCGCTGCCGCATCTCTAGCTCCAGCGCGCGCACCTGGTCGAGGATGTAGACGACCTGGCCGCCGGTGTCCGGCAGCCCCATCACGTTGTCCTGGCCGAAGTAGCCGTGCGGCGAGATGATGGCGATCCGGAACACCATCGGGATGCGCGCCAGCAGGCTCTCGAAGATCCCAGGATCCGGCGCTTCCAGGATGTCCTGGAGCAGGCCGAGCGTGTCGCGCATCCGTTTCGCCGTTCGCCCCCACCCGGGCTCGAAGCCGAGTGCCCTCAGGTCTTCTCCCACCTCGTCCCACTCTGCCTCGGCCGGACTCGAGGCGAGCAGGTCGCGCGCCGACCGCACCGCGTCGCTGAGCTCGTCGACGCCGGTGATGCGGCGGTTGATCATGAGCTGGCGCCCCTGACAGGTGTGCAGGGACAGGAACCGGAACAGCTGCTGGGGGCCGCCGTCCGTGCCAGAAAACAGCTTGCCGGCTAGCCGCCGGTTGAGGAACTCGCCGCCGCGCCCGATCGAGTGCACCTCTCGCAGGCGCGGGTAGTGCCTGAGGAACGGCCGGAAGTCGACCTCGAACGACCACGCCCCCTCGTCGGACTCGCCGTCGGCGAGCCGCTCCTTGAAGACCAGGTACTCCTCGGTCGGCACCTCGTCGAAGTGCAGCGTCTCACAGTGCACCCGCAGGTAGAGCCAGCGTCCGATGCGCGGCCTGAGGGCGAAGTAGACCCAGGGGCCGCTCAACGAGGCCTCCTGCGCCATCCCGATCATCTCCTCGGCCACGGTCGAACGCAGGCGGGCTCCGGGCTCGTCCGCGGTGACCTCGTCGAAGCCCTCCGCAAGATCCGAGCGGAGCAGGAACGGCTTGTCCTGCGCCAGGTAGTGTCGCAACAGCAGGTACAGTGCGTCGCGCAGCTCGGCGACCGCAGCTCTCAGACGTTCGATCATGAAGGCTCCTCACGAGTCAGAACGGAAGCCTGGGCGGTGTCGTCGAGGAAACCGAAGTACCTCATCCCCTCGACGATCCCGTCGGCGTGATCCGCCTGGGCGAAGTAGATGTTGGGAGTGCCGCGCAGGGCCTCGAGCTCGCGGGCATGGTTGCCGACCACCACACCCTTCGCGCCGATCCTGAACATCTCAGCATCGTTGCCGGAGTCGCCGGCGCCGAGCACGCTCTCCAGATGCAAGCCCCACCGGAGCGCCAGGTAGCGCACCGCCTCTCCCTTCGAGGCCCGGTGCGGCAGGAGGTCGAGGTAGGCATCGTGGGAGTAGATCACCTGTGCGCTCAGCCGGTTCTGCTTGAGCAGCCGGCGGACGTGCCTGACGATCGGCGCCTTGTCACGGTCGACGAAGTAGCTCAGCTTGAACTGCCGCTGGTCGCGATCCGGCTGCAGCTCGAGATCGGGAAGCTGCTCGAGCAGCCGGCGCAGCCGATCGCGCTCCCAACGATGCGCGATGTGGCGGGCCCAGCCGACGTCCTCGACCAGCCTCACCTGCCCGTAGTGGATCTCGCTGCCTACCGCGGTGATCATCACGTCGGGAGCCGGCACTCCCCACTTGCGCAGCACCTTGCGCGCGCTCTTGAGGACCCGTCCGGTGGCCACTGCGAAGATGGTTTCCTCACGCCGCTGCTCGAGGACCTCCAGGAACCGGCGCAGGGCGGCCTCGTTGCCGATCAGCGTGTTGTCGATGTCGCACACGATCATCCGGTCCGCGAGCACCATCCGGTCGCGCAGCCAGTCGTCGCGCCGGCGCCCATGCCGCCTGCGCCTGACTCGTCGCAACCGCTTCAAGTAGCGCTCGACGTGGCCCTGCCAGGAGAAGTGGCGGCGGGCGCCCCGAACTCCCGCCCGCGACATCCCTCGCCACTGCTGGCGATCGCCGAGGACATCGAGCAGCCCGCCGGCAATGGAGTCGGGATCGAGCGGATCGATCAAGACTCCGTTCTTGCAGAGATCGACGATCGCCTTCGGGCCGCCGTCACGGGTGGCGACCACCGGCAGGCCACTCGCCGCGGCCTCGATCAGTGTCAGCCCGAACGGCTCGGTCAACGCCGGGTTGACCAGCACGCCGCTGCGCCTGGCGGCGAGGCGGTAGACGTCCGGCACGTCTTCGGGTGCGTGGCTCTTCGGGTAGGCCACCGACCCGTACAGGTCGTAGCGGTCGATCAAACCCAGCATCTCCTGGAGCACCCGCCTCTGTCCCCCGGGCAGCCGCCCGATGTCATCCCTGGTCCCGATCATCAGCACCAGGTTCGCGAGCCTCTGCAGCTCCTCGCTCCCTCCGTAGGCATGGATCAGGGTGGTCAGGTTCTTCCTCTCGTCCGGCCGCTGCAGGGCCAGGATCATGGGCCGTCGGGGATACCGGAGAAAACGGTCGATTTTGTCCGCGATCGCCGGCCGCGCGTCGCCGGCGCGGGGAGGCCGGAACTGGGCGAGGCTGATCCCGGGCGGGATGACCGCCGCGCGGGCGCGTACATCGGCCCGATACATGGCGTACTGCTCGTCGACCTCCTGCTCGGTGCTGGCGACGATCAGGTCCGCCGCCTGCAGCACGTTCTCCTCTGCGTTGATCCGACGCGTGATCTTGTACCGGTTCTCCAGCTGCTCCGGGTCAACACCCTTCTCCAGCAGACGGGCCTGCTTGACACGGCCCAGGGAGTGCCCCGTGAACACCAGTGTGGAGTTCAGGAGCGCACTCAGGCGGGCGGCGGCGCCGCCGGCGTCCGCGTAGTGGCCGTGGATCACGTCCGGCGCACGCCCGATCTCGCGAAAGTGCCTCAGTGCGTGGTCGACGAACTCCGGCAGATAGGGCCACAGGGACTCCTTGCGGAGGTACCTGTGGGGGCCGCACGGCAGTCTCACGATCCACGCGTTGTCGCCGATCTCCTCCAGGTGCTCGGAGTACTCGAGGCCGAGGCTGACGGCCAGGATCTGGCGCGTCAACAGGTCCACCCTCTCGACCTGGGGATGGGTGGCGAGCGCGCGGGCAAGATCGAGCACGTACCGTACCTGGCCGCCAGTGTCGGCATCGCGGCCGAGCTCGAGCTCGCTGCCCCGGATCAGGCCGTGGACGCTGATGAGGGCAATGTAGAGCCCGTCTTGTTCCGTCATCGGTCTGCCCCCCACTGATCGACGAGGCGCTCGTAGAGGGTGCGGTCGCGACTCACTGCACCGCGCAGCGCGCAGGCTACGGCCGCCAGATCGAGCGCCCGGCTCAGCGTTGTCGCTGGCGGCCAGTTCCAGACGATCCCGGCAATGAACGCTGCGCTGAAGGCATCGCCGGCACCGACCGCGTCCCCGTCGCGAACCGCCGCTGGGGGGGTTCCTGCGAGCAGCTCATCGTGCCAGACCACGAACGCTCCGTCCTCCCCGAGAGTGACGATGACGGCCTCGAGCGCATGCCTGGTCCGGAAGTCGCGCGCCGTTTGGATGAGCTCGGCCCTGTCGGCCGACGGCAGCCCGGTCAGCGTGCGCAGCTCATCGGCGTTGAGCTTCACCCACCGCGCACCGAGCAGCGCGCGGGCGATCTCCTCCTCCCGCCACCACGGAGGCCTGAGGTTGACGTCGAGAAAGACCGGCGCCGCAAGCCGTCCTCGGTAGGCGAACAACGCCTCCCTGGACACCTCGCTTCTGGCGATCAGGGTCCCGTGGTAGATCAACGGCGCGGGCTCGGCGAGCGGCGCCTCGGGCTCGGCGGCCGGGTCCAGGTAGTCGTAGGCCTGCTCGGCCGCGATCTCGAACCGCGGCTCCCCACCGTCGAGCTCGACCTTCACCCGTCCCGTCGGGTAGCGCGAATCATGCTGCACGCCTCTCACATCCATGCCCCAGTCACCCATCTCGCCGAGGATCTCCCGGCCCAGCTCATCGTCTCCGACACGGGTGATCAGGAGTGGCTGCAGCCCCAACGCCTGCAGGTGCCAGGCGACGTTGAACGGTGCACCTCCCATGACCCGAGCGCCGTCCGGGAAGACGTCGAACAGCACCTCGCCGACCACGACCGGACGGCCGCTCGACATCTCTGCGGGCACAACGACGGACGAGCGGCTTTGCTCGCGCACCTGGCGATATGTCTTTCCATGAGAGCTCATCCTCGTTCCTTCGCGTCATGGCTCTTGGGCCCGCACCGCTGCGTGCGCGAGGTGCGAACCGGGTGTGCGACACGGCTGAAGCTCCCGAGGACGATTCGCTCCGGAGACGGACCGCTCGAGACCGGCCCGAGATTGCGTGGCACCATCGGGAACAAGGGCCCGTGAGAAGATCCGCTGCCGCTTCAAGCCGGCGGCTGCCGGGCGGCCGACATAGCCGCTTCACCGCCAGAACGTCGCGACGATCTGCGCAATATTATATCGCATCCTGGTCTCAAATCAAGGACTTTCCCCCTGCCTCTCCTCGCCCACGGCTGGCTCGGGCACCAAACGTCGGCGGGCCCGGCGCGCCGTAGCGGGTCGGGTGGCGCCAGTGATGACGAGCGCGTAGTCCTGCGGCCCCAGGTTGACGGCGTACGGCGAAACGGTCACCGTCCAGCGACCTGCCGACGGCGCCGGCAGCCAGACCACCTCGACGTTGTTGAGACGGTCGGCCCCGCCGCCGGTCACCGAGACGCCGCCCGAGAACACGTTGCCGAGGTAGTCACCGTCCGGTCCGCTCACCCTTAGATCGAGGTCGTTGACAAGGTTCACGGCAGCAAGCGAGGTTGACGGCGGATCGGTCCACACGAGCACCACCTTCAGCGGAGCCTCGCCCGAGTTACGGACGACGGTCGCAACTGCGGGCTCGGCAGCCGAGGAGAAGCCGTCACGATGATCATCGACCAGCAGCTGTAGGTTGTCGCCGGCAAAGTGCAGGACCCGGTCGAGCCGCACCTCGCCCCAGCCCTGGTCCCGGGACGGAACCGGCCTCACCCGGTCACACCCCTCGGTCGACAGATCGACCGCCGAGGCGATCAGCATCGTCTTCACCAGGGCCGCCGATGGAGTGAGGCCGTGGCCTGAGTCCGCCGCGCCGTTGGGGTAGTAGCCGTCCACGAAGTACTGCCGTACGAGCGCCGCGAGGCCAGCCACGGTCGGGGAGGCCATCGAGGTCCCCGAGAGACTCAACAGGCCACAGTTGAAGGTACCGATGAAACCGTCGTCTGCCGCGGACACGACCGCTGCACCGGGCGCCACGACGTCCGGCTTGATGCGCCCGTCCTGGGTCCACCCCCGCGACGAGAACACCGTGACACACGGAGGTTCGATGTCACCGTGGGTCGCCGCCCCGACCGCGACGACGTTCTTGCCGGTCGCCGGCGAGCCAACGGTGTCGTCGCCGAGCTGGCCGGCGTTCCCGGCTGCGAAGAACACCAGGAAGTCCCTGTGTTCCCAGGTGAACCGGTCGACATCGGCGGTGCGCTCGGTGTAGCGGTTGAACGGCTGGATGTTCTCCTCGTCCCCCCACGAGTCCGTGTGCAGACGTGCACCCTGCGTATAGGCCTGAGCCAGCACCGGCCCGAGGGGACGTGTCGGGCACCCCAGACCCGGCAGATCGGCGCAGTCGTCGACGCCGAAACCGCCGTCCTGGATCACCAGCCGCGCGGCCGGCGCCATCCCATCGTTACCCTCGTGTGTGCCGTTGGCACCGGCATCGCCGGCAACGCTGCCGGCGACGTGGATGCCGTGCCCATGGTCGTCCCAATCGAAAGGCGATGGATCGGGCCAGTCGTGGCTCCAGTAGAAGTCGACGGCCAGCACCTTGCGCTGCCGCAGGTCGACCGTTGTCGAGATGTCGTCGTCGAGCACCGGCAGGCCGTGGTCGCCGTCCCAGAAGTAGCAGGAGTCCGCGTCGATTCCGGTGTCCATGATGCCCACGATCTGGCCCTGCCCGAGGAGACCATGAGCAAACACTGGAGTGACCCAGGGCTGCCCCGACTGGCAGCGCCAAGCGGAGGCCGCGTTGCGCAAGCGAATCGGCGGCTGGAGGTCTGCGGCCACCAACCCACGAGTCCGGTCGAGCAATCGGAGGAGCTCCCCCATCCTGTCGGGCTCCACCCGCAGGCCGACGTGGAGCAAACCCCTGCCGGCCTGCGTCCAGGCGGTCGAGAAGCCGGCCGCTGCCAAGTCGGACATGAACGATCCGGCGCCGTCTCCGGCCGCCACCTGCACCACGATCGGCACCCGCGGCCATCCAACGGCAGGCCCACCGCCGGCCATCTCTCTCAGCTCAGGCACTACCGCCTGTCCCGGAGCCCACGCCCAGTCGTGGGCGGTTATGTCGGCCAGGGCGGAAAAGGCCACCGGCGCGCCGGAGACCAGCAGCGCGCGGTCAGGGAGGTACGCAACCACCCGCCCTCCGCGCCCACTGACGACATGTGCTACCTCAGCCACCCGCCCGCTGTCGACCGTTACCAGGCGCAAGCGATCTGTGGCCGCGGCCGGTTGCAGCTGCGACACGAGGCCGGTGCGCAGGCGAACCGGTCCGGCCTCGTCGCCTCGGTCGCCCAGCCGCGCGGCACCGGCAACGACCATGACCGTCAGTCCTGCCCAGAGGACTGCGCCGAGCACCGGGATCCCCCTCACCAGCGACACCTCCAATCTCCATACCAACACAGGCATGGCGGCAGGACAATCCACCGCACCAGCACGACCTGTGGCGCTCGCGACACAGTTCCGCAATAATGGCGGCATGGCCAATGCCGACCACCTGGCCCATCTCGAGGCCGGCGACTGGAACGAGTGGCGTGCAGCCCACCCGACCCTGGCGCCGGACCTGATCGACGCCGAGCTGGCCGATCGCGACCTGAGCGGCCTCAATCTCTCGAAGGCCCACCTGCGCGGCGCCGACCTGACATCGGCCCGCCTGGACGGCGCCGACCTGACCTACGCCCAGCTCGAGGCCTCCGAGCTCAGGGGCGCTTCTTTTGTCCGCGCCCGCCTGGACCGGGTCCACCTCGATTTCCTCAACCTGTCCGAGCTCGACCTGTCGTACGCGTCGTTCGAGGGCGCCAGCTTCCGCGGCACCAACCTGACCCGCACCAACCTCACCCGCGCCAACCTCACCCGTGCCCAGCTCGAGAGCGCGATCCTCGACCAGGCCGATCTCACGGGCGCCGTGCTGCGAGGCGCATCCCTCCGCAGCGCCCGGTTCGACCGCACCATCCTGCGCAACATCGATGCCGAGGGGGCAATCGTCGAGGCGGTGGAGCTGCCCGGCGTCGACATGGAGGGGGCACGGCTGGTCAACCTGCAGGGCGACAACGTCCAAATGCCCGGAGTCAACCTGGCGGGAGGAGATCTCAGCGGTGCGGCCCTTCGCGGCGCCAATCTTCACGAGGCCGTTCTCACCGGGGTCCGGTTTCATGACGCCCAGTGCGAGGGCGCCAGTCTCGACCACTCGGACCTCGAGAACGCCCAGCTGATCCGCACCAACCTCGCCCGCGCCGATCTGCGTGGGGCAAGCTTGCTGCATGCCGAGCTCGACGGCTGCGTGCTCGCCGACGCCCGCCTCAACGAGCTCGACTTCCGCTCCCCGAAAATGGGCCGCCTGTCGTTCGCCGCGGCCGATCTGCGCAAGTCCGTCTTCACGCGCTGCGAGCTCCGCAACGCCGACTTCCGCAAGGCCAACCTGGAGGAGGCCGACCTGCGCAGCGCCAACCTCGAGGGAGCCAACCTGCGCGAAGCCCGGCTCGCCGACGCCACGTTCCGCCACGCCAACCTGAGGCAGGCGGACCTCACAGAGGTCGAGGCACAGGGCACCGACCTGTCGGGCACCAGTCTCATCCTTGCACGCATCACGCACTCTCGATTGATCGGCGCAGATCTTCGCTTCACTGATGCCGTCGGCGTCGACCTCGAGCGCACCGACCTGCGGTGGACCGACCTCAGGCATGCCGACCTGACCAAGGCCAACCTCAACCATGCCCGTCTCTGGGGTGCACGGATGCGCGCCACCAAGCTGCCGGGGGCGATGGCACATTGGAAGCTGATCCTGGGTTTCAGCCGCCTGTTCCAGAACTTCCAGAGGAAGGCGGAGCACCTCAAGAAAACCCGCGAGCAGAAGAGAATTCGCGAGGTGGCTGAGCTGGTCCGCAAGCGCGACGCATCTCCCCGCCACCGGCCCCGTTGAGGTCCGCGGAAGCCCACTCCGCGTGGTATACTCGGCCAGCAGCATGAGGGGCGGGTGAGGATTCACAAGTGGCCTGGAGGGTGCTCCGCCCGGGCCGGAGGCCGGTCGGCAACCATCGCCGACGGGCCGACCCAGACTGCACATCCGGACCGGAGCTTCCGCCACCGAGGGATCCGCGAAACGGGGTGAGATGTGCGTAGCCGCACGCCAAAGCAAGTCGCATGCGTATGCGAAGATGCGAGAGGACTTGCAGCGGGCGGTAACCACGCCGAGAACCTCGAGTTGCGAACCGGGACCGAGCTGTGGGGAACCTGCACAGAGGCTTCTGGCCGGATTATGGTGCCAAGATTGTGAGCACATTGCCGCGTCTGCTCCTGATCGACGACGACGCGGACGACCGGGCTCTGGCCTGTCTCCTCCTCAAGGAAGCGTTCCCCGCCCTCGAGGTCGAGGAGGTCGAGGGCGCGGCGGCGTTCTCTCGCGCCCTCGTCCGCGGAACCTTCGGGCTCGTCATCTGCGAGCTCGAGCTGGCATGGGCCGACGGCCTCGAGGTCATCTCCACGCTGCGTCAGACGGCTCCCCGGTGCCCGATCGTCGTGCTGACTCGTTCCGGAGATCAGCGGCGGGCGACGGACGCCGTGCAGAACGGCGCCGACCAGGTGGTCGAAAAGGGATCCCGCGGCTATCTCCAGCTGCCCGATGCGGTCAAGAACGCACTCTTTCGCGCCAACCAGCGCCGCAGCCGCGAGGGCCATGACACGCCCTATCGCAGGCTGGTGGAGGCGTTTCCGATCGGTGTCTTCACTGCCACCCGCGACGGTGAAATCCTCGAGGCCAATCCGGCGCTGGCCACCATCCTCGGCTTCCCGACTCCGGAATCGCTCACCCAGCGCAACCTGCAGGAGCTGTTCGCCAACCCGGCAGAGGCGGAGCGCTGGCGCACACAGATCGGTGCCTCAGGCGGTGCGGCGGAGGTCGAGGCCGTTTTGCGCCGCGACGACGGCGGTACCGTTTGGGCACGGCTCGCCGCATGGGTCGTGGAGCACCCGCCGTCGGACCTCCTCCAGCTCCAGGGCATGATTCAGGACGTCAGCGATTCTAAACGCGCGCAGCAGGAGCTGACGCGCCGCAACGACGCGCTCTCCCGCTCGTGCAGTGAGCTGGAGCAGTTCGCCTCGGTCGTCTCGCACGACCTTCGTGAGCCGCTGCACCTCATGGACCGCTACGGCCGGATGCTGGCCGACAAGTACGGCGACGTCCTCAACACCAAGGGCAAGCGGTACCTCGAGCACATCGTGCACGGGGCCGACCGCATGCAGCGGATGATCGATGCGATCCTCGAGCTGTCGCGGGTGGAGACTCGTGGCAACCAGTTCGCGCCCGTCGACCTCGAGGCCGTCGTCGAGGAGGCGAGGGCAAACCTGGAGCACATCATCTCCTCGTCCGGTGCGCAGGTAACCCAGGACCTCTTGCCGACGCTGGCGGCCGACGAAACACAGATGGTGCAGCTGTTCCAAAACCTGATCGGCAACGCCATCAAGTTTCGGGGCGCCGGGCCGCCCGAGGTCCACATCGGGGCGCGGGAGCGGTCCGAGGACTGGCTGTTCTCGGTTCGGGACCACGGCATCGGGATCGACGCCTCGGGGCTGGAACGGATCTTCGAGATCTTCCAGCGCCTCCACACCGAGGACGAGTATCAGGGGATGGGCATCGGACTGACCCTCTGCCAGCGCATCGTGGAGCGTCACGGGGGCAAGATCTGGGCGGAGTCCCGGCCCGGCAACGGGACCACGTTCTCGTTTACTATTCCGAAGCAGATCGGGCAGTGGCCATGAACAACGGGGGAGTGAAACGACCATGATGTCTCCGAGCACCGTCCGCGTCCTGCTCGTCGAGGACAGGCCGGGAGAGGCCGAGCTGGTCCGTGACATGCTCTCTGAATCGCCCCAGCAGCGGTTCGTTGTCGCGCACCGCGACCGGCTTGGCTTGGCCCTCGCCGAGCTCTCGGCCAACGAGTACGACCTGGTACTGCTCGACCTGTCACTCCCCGACAGCCGCGGCCTCGAAACGTTCGTCCGCGCCCACACCCACCGCCCGTCGGTCCCGATCATCGTGCTCACCAACCACAAGGACGAGGAGATGGGAGCACGAGCGGTCCGCGACGGGGCGCAGGACTACCTGGTCAAGCAGGACACCGACTCGGGCCTGCTGCTGCGATCGATCCGCTACGCTCTCGAGCGCCAGGCAGCCGAGGAGGCTTTACGGGAGAGCGAGGAACGCTACGCGCTCGCCGTGCGCGGCGCCAACGATGGCCTCTGGGACTGGGACCTCATACGATCGTCCCTCTACCTCTCGCCGCGCTGGAAGGAAATGCTCGGGTTGGCCGGTACGGAGCTGTCCGACGACCCGGGAGAGTGGTTCGCGCGCATCCATCCCGCCGAGCGCTCGCAGGTCAGCCGCGCCATCGAAGCGCACCTCAACGGCGAGACGCCGCACTTCGAGCAGGAGTACCGGATCCGTCACGACGAGGGTCACTACCTATGGGTCCTAGCGCGTGGCGTGGCGGTCCGGAACGGCGACGGAACGGCGATGCGCATGGCCGGCTCTCAGACCGACATCACTGCACGCAAGCGGGCCGAGGCGCAGCTGCTGCACGACGCATTCCACGATGTGCTGACCGGGCTCGCCAACCGCGCCCTGTTCGTGGATCGTCTGCAGGTTGCGCTGGCTTCGGCGGCGCGCAAACGAAACGGCGACTTCGCGGTCCTTTTTCTCGATCTGGACCGCTTCAAGAACGTCAACGACAGCCTCGGCCACGCGGCAGGAGACCAGCTGCTGACTGCCATCGCCAGGCGCCTGGAGGGTTTCCTCCGCCCGGGCGACACGCTGGCACGGCTGGGCGGCGACGAGTTCGCGATCCTGGTCAACGAGGTCGCCGAGGTCGCCGACGCCGTCCACGTTGCGCAGCGCATCCAGGAGCTTCTTGGCCAGCGCTTCCTGATCGACGGCAGCGAGGTCTACGTCTCGGCCAGCGTCGGCATCGCGCTCAGCTCCACCGGCTACCGCAGCGCGGAGGAGATCCTGCGCGACGCCGACATCTCCATGTATCGCGCCAAGGCCGCAGGCCGGAACCGGTACGAGATCTTCGACCGCGAGATGCACAAGAGCGCCGTCGCCCTGCTGAAGCTCGAGATGGACCTGCGCAAGGCGGTCCAGGAGGGCAGCTTCGTCATGCACTACCAGCCGATCGTGGCTCTCGGGCGGGGACGCATGGTCGGCTTCGAGGGGCTGGTGCGTTGGCATCACCCGGAGCGCGGTTTGATCACCCCGCAGCAGTTCATCTCCGTCGCCGAAGAGACCGGCCTGATCGTGCCCATCGGATGGTGGGTCCTGGCCGAGTCGTGCCGCCAGATCGCTGAGTGGCAGAGCAGGTACCCGCTCGACCCCCCCCTCTCGATCAGCGTCAACGTCTCGGGAAAGCTGTTCATGCAGAAGAACCTGGTCAAGCGGGTCGTCGAGATCCTCGAGCACAACCACTTGGATCCGGTCAGCCTCCGCCTCGAGATCACCGAGAACATCCTCATGGATCACGGCGAGCCCGCCCTCATCAAGCTCGCCGAACTTCGCGCTCTCGGTGTCCAGCTTCACATCGACGACTTCGGCACCGGCTACTCGTCGCTCAGCTACTTGCAGAGGTTCCACTACGACACGCTCAAGATCGACCGCACGTTCATCGCCGAGATGGACAGCTCCGGCGGAGCCGACGTCATCATCGAGACCATCATCAGCCTTGCAAACCTGCTCGGGATGAACGTCATCGCCGAGGGCATCGAGACCGCCAACCAAGTCGATCGCCTGCGCAAGATGCAGTGCCCTCAAGGCCAGGGCTTCTGGTTCTCGCGTCCGCTCGCACCGGCCGACGCGGAGAAGCTCATCGCCGACTCTCCCAACTGGAAGTGATCCGCCGCGCCAATCACTCCGCTCGCGTGCTCCGAGTAAATGGAAGTGATCTCACTCTTTGCACCTCACCCCTTGTTCCTCGGTTGGGTGGGGGAACCTAATCACTTAATCACTCAATGACTTAATCACTTACGGGTGGTTGGGATCAATGCACCCGCAGCAAGAGGTCGCCTTTGGCGTCATGGAGGCGGACGTAGTCGCGCGTGATCTCCTTGACGACGAACCCCTCGATCACCGAGCCGACGTGTACCTCCTGGCCGTTGATCTGAGCAAAGGGATCGTGCGGGCGGTAGACCAGGTAGTCCAGCTCGAGCGTGACGTGGCCGATGCGCGCCGTGACATCGAACTCACGAGGGCGGGCGGTGGCACCTGGCCGCTGCTCGGCGGCGGCCCTCGGAGTTGGACGCACGTTTGCGGTGGGTGTCGGATGCACGTTTTCGGTGGGAGTCGGCCGCTCTCGTCGCACCCTGCGCAGCGTGACGTGACTCTCACCCGACACTTCCGTCACTTTCACCAGCGGCGCCTGGGCAGGGGCCGTGCTCGGGTGCGCCCGGACCGTCGCCGTCGGGGTTGGAGCCGCCTCGTCGTGGGCGGCCTCCGACTGCTCGGGGGCAGGCTCGGACTCGGGCGGCGTGGGCTGCGGCGCCGCCGCGCTCGGTGTCGACGTCGGTTCCGCAACCGCCGCGGCCTCCGCGGTGCTTGACGGCGTGGCAGCGGCTGTCGAGGTCGGCGTCGCAGTCGGGTTCGGGATCGGCGTCGCAGTTGGCGTCGGGGTCGGCGTCGCAACGGCCACAGCCGCAGGCCCGTGACCACCTGCCTCCGCCGTCACGGTCGGTCCGCTGCCGTGAAAGCCCCACCAGGCGCCGGCGGCGCCGAGGCATGCGGCACAGACGGCCACCACCAGCACCGGCACGGTACGTGAACGGCTCCCTCCCACGGACTGACTCACCATTCCGGTCGTGCGCGCAGTGCGCTCCGGCTCCCGTGCCTCGAGGGCCTCCTGGCGGGCCTTGCGCAACGCCTCTGAGATCAGGCTCACCGCAGCCTCCCCTCGAGCTGGCGCGTGGCGCGCCACACCTGGCGCCAGCCGAGTTGATCAAGCCCGTCCACATAACCGGCCAACAGGGCGGCATCGCAGACAGCGTTGATCAGCCGTGGTACCCCGCGGGCGTAGAGGTGCACGGCCCGCAACGCCCACGGGCTGAAGGTCGGCCGGCCGTTGGCACCGGCTACCTGCAGACGGTGGAGGATGTAGGCCTCAGTCTCCCGTCTGTCGATCGGTCCCAGGTGGTAGCGGACGGTGATGCGCTGCCGCAGCTGCCGCAGCTCCGGGCGCTCCAGCTTGGACCTCAGCTCGGGCTGGCCGACGAGCACGATCTGCAGCAGCTTGCGGTCGTCGGTCTCGAGGTTGGACAGCAACCTGACCTGCTCGAGAAGATCGTCCGACATGTCCTGGGCCTCATCGACGAAGAGCACCACGTCGTCGCCGGCGGCAGCCCGGTCGAGCAGAAAGTCGTTGAGGCGCCCGAGCAGCCGCACCCGATCGTTGCCTCCCGCCTCCAGGCCCAGCTCCCTCACGATCGACCGCAGCAACTGAATCCCGGTCATCACCGGGTTGAGGATCAGGGCGGTGGCGAAGCCCTCGCCGAGGCGCTCGAGCAGCGCCCTCGTCAGCGTGCTCTTGCCGGCGCCGACCTCTCCCGTCAGCTGGATGAAGCCGCAACGCTGGGTGATCCCGAACAGCACGTGGTCGTACGCCTCCCGATGCCGGCGCGAAAAAAACAGGTAGCGCGGGTCCGGCGTGATGCTGAACGGAGACTCGGCCAAGCCGTAGAAGCTCTCGTACATGACTCGTGGCCCCTCCGGGCCGGCCACAGATTGTATCAACAGGCCGCCGGGAACCGCCATCCGCGACCCCCCGCGAAGCGTCTGCTCCGGCGCACACCAAGCGAGCAGAAGGGCAGACCCGCGCGTGTCATTTGACGACTGCCTCCTCGAGCTGGCCGCCGCCACGGTCGAAACGATCGGTCGACAGCACGACTCCGTCCGCGCCCCGCCGATAGCGGACCTCGACAGCGCCATCCGGCTGCGGGCTACGGTAGACGGAGCGTACGACTCGACCGGAGCCGTCAAGCTCGTGAACCTCGTCGAGGGTCTTTCCTCCCCACACCTCGACACGTTGCGGCACGCCGTCCTGCGACACCAGGCGCAGCCTCTTCGCGGCAGCCATGGGCTTGCCGTCCGGCACCACTACCGGCTGATCCGAGCTCGGGTCGAAGGTGCTCAGGTCGGACACCTTCCATCCCGGGGCGACGCTGGTCTCGGTACTCGTGATCTCGGGCTCCAGCAACGCCACCGCACTGACCGCCTTGCCGTCCCGCTGGGCCGCGACGTCGAGACGGTCGCCCCAGCGCAGGCGCGCCAGCGCCAGGCGAAGATGATGGATGTCCTCGGGAACCGCGCCATTGAGGTCGACGATCCGGTCGCCTTTCTCGAGCCCGGCGTTGGCGGAGGGGGTATCGGGCCACGCCCGCTTGACAACGATCGAACCGCCATCTCCCTCTTCGAGAGTGAGGCCGAGGCGTGGCACCTCCTCGACGCCGCCCGTGTCGGTGAAAACGCCGACCACGTCGGCCAGGGACCTGGCGAACAGCGCCGGCGGGCCTGCGTCCGCCTTGCCGCCTCCCATGTTGCCCATGGGGTGCCCGTGCGGCTGGCTTCCCGGCTCCGGTGCGGGCGCCGTAACCGGGCACAGGGTCGCCACCCGGATGTCGGGCTCGCCGCGGCGTGCCAGCTCCTCGTGAATGCGCCGCGCGATGCC